>DAIPZN010000004.1:0-76729 GCA_036782195.1 Cyclobacteriaceae bacterium
GTATAATAGCATAAATCAACCAAATATTTCAAGATAATTACGTGGTTTTGTTAAATAAAAGGCAATAATTTGTAAATAAAATGGATTTTATGCTTTTTTTAACTTGGGCGGTTTTGAAATATGGACTAGATGAGTACTTTTGTTGATCAAAGGGTTTAAAATACCAATTATACCCTGTTTTTAACTTAGTCAACCCAAATTTTGTAGTTATGTTCAGATTTTTGAATTGGAAAAATTCGTTTTTTCTGTTGCTGACTTTTCTTGTACAGCTAAATGTGCTTCATGGGCAGACATGTCCCAGTTGTCCTGTCACAAAAAATTATACTAGTACTACTTTAGATGTGACTCAAGGGAATAATCAAGCCTATAATGGAAGGTGGCAAGGTGGTGTTGGTCCTGGTGCAACAGATATCGTTAGATTTGGAAATAACCCAGGTGATTTTTACTGGGCGCCAGTTAACTCAACTACAATTAAAGGAATTGTTTTAGAGAATGGAGTAGATCTGACCTTAGATAGAAATAGTCAAGGTAATACTCCTGTCTTTAGGATACAGGGTACTCCTTCTGATAAAGGTTGTATAGTGGTGAGAAGTGGATCTACTCTTAATTTGATTTATATATCTAATCTTGTAGATGTGAATATTTGTGTCGAAGAGGGTGGTAGGATAGTTTTTGATGCCCGTGATCCATCTCGAAATGATTACCTGTTTCAAGGGGTTGACATAAATTTGCAAGGTCCGAATGCCATAATTGAATTTGGTGAGGCGGATATTAACTTTTCAGGAGGCCTCAATATTACAGGATATACAGGTGTTGGATGTACAGAAGACAGTCAAGGTAATTACATTCTTCCTACCCCTCCTCCAAATATTTTCGCAGATCCTAACAGCACTAATGTCTTCCAGTTTTGCGAATTTTTAGCTGCTGCAGGTTTTGGGATATTGCCTGTGGAATATGTATACTTCAAAGCTGAACTTCAAAATAAAAGGGCTGTTAAACTAAACTGGGCGACTGCTACTGAATATGATAACTCCCATTTTGAAATTCTTCGGTCTGTCAACAGCCTGAATAAATGGCAAAAAATCGGTACGGTACCAGGCAGAGGGTTTTCTGAAACAATAGAGGAATACACCTTTGAAGATGAAAATCTCCCACTTGGTGGAGGGAACGTGTTCTATAGGCTCAAACAGGTGGATAATTCCGGGGAGTTTGGATTTAGCAAAGTTGTTTCCGCAAAAGTTCCTCAGCTATCAGAATTGAAAGGAGTCTGGAAAGTTTATCCCAATCCAACAGATGGGTTTGATTTTAACTTTGAATTAATAGATAGATCAAAATACAAAGGAGAGCTAATTCAGGTTAGGCTTTCTGGGTCCCTAGCCACGCAGGCATTGTTCACATCTAAGGATATAAGTGTCCTAGGATTAGAGCTTCAGCAAGTATTGCAGCAATCCAAAAAAGGTGTTTACATCCTGCAGGTTACCTGGGGGCAAAACGTGGAGCATATTAAAATCTTGAAGCAATAAGCTTAGGAAATCCATACTTTTTGTAAAAGCCAAAGGCAAAAGCCTTTGGCTTTTTCTTTTGTATTAAGCGCTAAGCGGCTTCTTCTTTGATTTTTTAATTTACATAATCTCAGTACGGATAGAAACTGAGGGTTAAAATATATCACTCCTATGAGGTAATCAGCTGAGATAGAAAAGTGCTTTTCTGCTTGTTGGTCTTGCCTAATATTTAGGGTTTACTTCCTCCTATCTAAGGTTTCAGTCAAAGTTTTCAAGGTTTTGATCAGCACTTTTCATAAGCTAATCGTAATGCTTGTTTCATTTTTTACCCAAATGACTGATGTTGATCAAATTAGTACCTTTGGTTTACTTATTAAATTCAAAAAAATTAATTCAAAAAGCAAAAAACTATATTTGAAAATACAATTGAACGTACTATATCACTCATGAAATTTATTTTTGCCACTGCCTCTTTAATCCTGGTTTTTTTCTCCCTGAAAATCCAGGCCCAGGTTACTTACACCTCTAATGGATCCTGTACATCTCTTTCCGATCCTACATGCTGGACAAAATCGGGTTCATGTAAAACAAGTACTCCTAATGCACCTATGCTTTCGGGTACAAGTGATTGTCCTGTTGCCATCATCATTAATCATACGATCAATGTTCCTTTGGACCTTAACTTGGGAAGTCATATCAATCTGACCATCAACTCTACAGGCACATTAAATGTTGGTGGGAATATCAATATAGCCAGCAAAGCAGTAAATACCACTATAAACATCAATGGGGGTTCTTTAAACGGAGCGAATGCATTAAACATCAATGGAGGAGCAAATTTAACTATTAACCTTACCAATTCAGGGAAATTGGCAGTAGCTGGGGCTTTAAATGTAGGTAATGATGTGGGGTTAACGGTTTTAGGAGACAAAACAGGGAGTTTTCAAGTCAATGCATTGAACATAGGGCAGCGTTCAAAGATTAACATATTATCCGGTGGAGTGTTATATGTTGTGAAGGACGTTGAATATAGTGGTAACAATTCTGAAATTAATGTGAGTGGATTTTTTAGAACTTCTGGTAGTATCATGATTACGGGTGGAGCCGGAAATGAATTGAATGTATTTGACCAGGGCAAGGTAGTCATTGAGGGAGACTTAAGAGTGAAAGGTAGTAGTGAAATTACTTTCGGAGGAACGAGTCAAGCAGATATAGGAGGGAATATTTTAATAGAAGGGAATGCAAAAGTAATCGCCTCAGGTGATGCTAAAGTATATGTTTGCGGAACTTATGAAAAAGTAACTACTCAAGGAGGTTCATTTCTTGAATGCAGACTTTTGCCTGTGGAATATTCATCATTTGATGTTCTTTTTAATCCTCTTTCACGATTAGTAAAGATAAGCTGGTCTACTCCAAAAGAATGGGAAAACAGCCATTTTGAAATCCAAAGAGCAGTCGGCAAAAACCTGGAATTCCAAACAATTGGGGAAATTACTGGTAAAGGCTGGTCGGATGAAGAAGTTTATTATTTGTTCGAAGACGAATCCTTACCTCTATTTGAATCCCAAGTTTATTACAGATTGAGACAAGTTGATTTTAGCGGAAGCTCTTCCCTTAGCAAAGTGTTGGCTTTAAAGGTTCCTGCTTTGCCTGATGCTGCAGGTACGTGGCGTGCTTATCCTAATCCAAGCAAAGGTCAACGAATACAGATTGGGCTCCTCGATGCGCAGAATTACCAAAAAGGAAAGCTTTCCTTTCAATTGAATTCAACATTGGTTTCGACTGGAATAGTACAGGTACATGATCAAAGAGAGCTAAACGAAAAATTAGGTAACCTCTCTGAATCCCTTCCTAACGGCATGTATGTGCTTGATATCTACTGGGACCAACAGGTTCAAAAAATCAAGTTGATCATCAGCAAGTAATCTTAACTGAATCTGAACCTTGTTTAGTCCCCATACATTATTTGTTTAGGATTCATAAAATATTAATTACTATAAAAATATCCTGTAAAAAAAATTAAATTTTTTTCATGACATAAAATACAACTATATATTTTGTTTTATTGCTCATATTCTAATATATATTTTGTTTATAGTAGATGTTTCGATAGCTATTAATTTTTTAAAGTGCTTTTAAACGTATGGGAAAAACAAAAATTTGCATATTTATGTTAATTAACTGTACCTTTGTTGAGTAAACATCACTCATCAATCCGCCAGTTTTTCCTCATACAGAAGATCTGGTATTTGCTTTAACTCCTATGTCGGCTAAATCTTTATTACTTCCAATTCTATTGGTTGTATTCACATTGTCTGCTCATGCCCAAACTTTTACTTCAAACCAAAATGGCAACTGGACTACCGCATCCACTTGGACTAGGTCCAACCCGTACAATTGTACTACTTTAAGGAATGCTCCTCCAGCTACATCTGATTACGCTGTAAATTGCAGGGTTGATGTAGTGGTCAACCATCAGGTTTTGTTCAATTCTACAGCTACTTTCGGAGGCGGTTATTTCAGAACCCTTACCATAAATGGGCCAAACGGAGTATTGGATTTTCAAGGGAATGCAACTTTCAATACATCAGGTTCAAGTCTTCCTGCGCCAAACAACGTGATCTTCAATATCCAGAATGGAGGGCGTTTGAATGTGCTCAATGGCGAATTAAGAGTAGATCGATACGGTGTAATTAATATCACCGGAAACAGTACGGTAACAGTAAGAGACCTGGTTCTAAATGCCAACAATGCTACAATTAATGTTGAGGCTGGTTCGAAATTGATTGTGCTCAATACGGCCACGCTCAATTCTTCTACTGTGCTGAACGTGCATGGACAGTTTTCTGCCAACAACCTTGTTTTCAATTCGGGAGGCACTTTCAATACTGGAGGCAATGCAGTCATAGAAGTTAAAAACAACCTGACCCTGGGCAACGGTACTCTAAACAACAGTGGAAATGCTGAAATCAAAGTTGGTGGTGCTATGAATATGAGCGGAGGAGGAAGATATGTGGGCACAAACAACGCTTACATAGAAGTTGCAGGAAATTTTAATATCGCCTCTACCAATCCTATTCGCATCGGCGATACATCCGGAATGGTCATTAAGGGTAACCGTACCGGAAGTATTTCCAACTTATCGATAACTGGCAATGGTTGCTACCAATCCACCAATGACCCCAATACCTGCGCTAGGCTTTTACCTGTGGATTACCTCTATTTTAATGCTAGCTTCTATGGACAAAGCAGAACAGTCCAGCTCAAATGGGCGACTGCCAAAGAATGGGAAAACAGCCACTTTGCAATAGAAAGGTCCATTAATGGCGTAGAAGACTTTCAAGTGATTGCAGAAGTGGCGGGAATGGGCTGGAAAGACACGGAGACGGTTTATACTTTTATTGATCATAGCCTCCCACTTGTGTCGGCAACTGTTTACTACCGATTGAGGCAAGTGGACTTTAATGGAATTGAGTCAATAGGGAAAGTAATTTACCTAAGAACCAGCGATGTGCAGACTTCGCAAGGGATTTGGAGGGCTTATCCTAATCCGGTTACGGCAGAGCAACTGAAAATCAGTTTGGTCGATGCTGCCCAGTTTCAAGAGGAAAACATATCTTTTCGGATTGTCCACCAAGCCTTTGTCACTGAATTGATAACAGTAGCTTCTGAATTGGAAATGAATGAGCAACTTGGCCAATTGGTTCCCAAAGCTCCCAAAGGAATTATGGTGATAGAAGTACGTTGGGGTCAAAAAGTTGAACACCTGAAAGTGATTAAAAAATAAAAGCACGGCAAGTGGCAATTGCAAAACCTTGTTGTTTTCTTCGTGTTGTCTTTAAACACCAAACCTTGCAATCGACATGAGCAAATTGTATCTGGACTTTTTGACCCAACTTGAGACCAATAACAACAAGGCCTGGATGGATGCCCATAAAGCTGAATTTGTCCAGGTAAAATCGGAATTCCTTACCGATGTGGAATACCTTCTCAAGCACATTACTTTATGGGAACCTGAAATGTCAGCACTCAAGCCAAAGGATTGTGTGTTCCGCCAGAATAGGGATGTGCGGTTTTCTGCCAACAAGAACCCTTACAAAAACAATATTGCGGCATACTTTGCTGTGGGAGGGAAAAAATCACTAGGTCCGGGATATTATTTGCATATACAAGCGGGGAAAAGTTTTGTCGCAGGGGGGATTTGGATGCCTCCTACTGATGTACTGAAAAACATCCGTCAAGAAATCGATTATTCGGGTCAAGAACTGGTGGATTTGCTTGCACAACCAAACTTTGTCAGCCACTTTCCCCATCTTGAAGGCGAGCAGCTTAAAACCAATCCAAAAGGATATCCTGCTGATCATCCTTTTATCGATTTGTTAAAATTCAAGAGTTTTATTGTTTCAAAGCCAATCACTGATCAGGATATCAAAAACAGGAATTTTTTGGATCTTAGTTTAGAGGCATTCCGGCAAATGAAACCTTTCCACCATTTCTTAGCCAAGGCTTTGGATGAAGCTGAAGGTGGATCAGAATTGTTGTAAACTATTCCATAAGATCACTCGTAGGAAAAACATATTCTCGAATCGAATAATTTTCCGGTTCTAATGGGTCTTGGAAAATCAGGGATACTTTGATGTTGTCATAAGCTTTGCTTTTGCTATACTCGGTCACATACAATTCAGCGCACCTTCTTGCTGTATTTTCCTCATCATGCAAAAGTTGTCTGCTTTTTCCATTGAAAAGCCTTAATTCTATGAAACTTTGCTGTCCCCCATCACCATAGGCCTGACTCATCTGCACCTCTACACCCTCAAATTGGCCAAGCGCAATCAATTCTTGGGATGGCAGGTAGCCTTCGCCGGCGATTTGCTGCATGCTCCAAAGCAGGCCTTTAAAAACGGTTTCCCCATCACAAGATGTAAAAGCAAGGAATGGCAGCAATAAAGCCAGCTGAAATCGTTTTCTCATTTTGCTGCCACTGCTTCAATTTCTACCAAAAGATCCGGATTGGCCAATGCCAAAACACCTATTGTTGAACGGGCTACTTTATGGGGATTTTCACTGTTGTTGAAGTACTCCCCATAGGCACTAAACCAGGCATCCCAGTCAATTTTACCATCCTTGTCTGGTGCTAGGTAAACCCTCAGAAAAATCACATCTTCCATCCCGTAACCCGCTTCAGTAAGGTTTTCCTGAATTCTCTGTAAAATACCTATACTTTGTTCATACGTATTCCCATATCTTTCATAGGAACCTGGAGCAGCTTCTGCGTTTTTTACCGGTGCCACCAGGCCTGAGGTGAAAAAATATCCTTTTCCTGCAGGTACATTCACACCTCTTAAGATGGCAGCATCAGGTCTGTCAAACCTGACAATGATGTCCTCCTGCGTGACTGTTGTTTTGGCATTTTCATCAGTTGAAGTCTGTGTACAGGACATTATTCCTACTAGCGACAAGAAGCAAATTAGAGGTACGAAATAACCTGTACGCTGGAAATGTAAAGAAGGGAGGCTGAAGAAGTGAATCATTTTTTTAAATTGGTTATTCTGCCGCTTCAATAATTTCCTCCTCTTTACGCTTTACCCTTAGGATAAAATCACTCAATACATTCATGTAATTGATGAAAGCATCGTATGGTGTTTCATATGGGCTGAAATATGCGTGAACTGCACCATCTGAAAAGAATTTGGTACACATGTAATAGAAATGGTCAGAGGTTTGAAGGTAATTCCAGTCTCTTTGGATGTCTGGATCGCTGATGTCCTTTACCCTTTTTTCCATTTCATATAGTTTGGCAAAAGCTTCATTTTGAAGGTCATTACCCAGCCATGCGGTAAGATCCCTTTCTTCATCTGCCCAGGAAATAGGTACCGGTACATGTATTTTTGCGACTACTGTGCCATTACGGACAACTTCCGTAGGTGTGGCAAAACCAAAATCGGTTTGGTTCAGGATCGCACCGGGGAGGCTACGCATAAATTCAAAAATTCCTGTCTCTGCCCACTGATGCTCTCCAAATGTTTCATAATCCATGAAAAGATTCACTACCTGTTGCTCTTTAGGAATGGCATTTATCCATTTGACGAATTTATCGGTAGTCAAAGGGTAATCTGCCCATGTCTTGTTGCTGAACCTAAAGGCGATGTCATCGCTTAGCTGGAAGTTTTTAAGGAGGACTTTTAACTTTGGTTCAAGTGCATTCTCATATACGAAATTCGGACTCTTCCATCCCAGAATGTGTTTTGCACCTTCAGTAAGAATCCCTTCATAGCCCATGTCAGCTACCATAGCTCCGATTTTGTCGGAGTAGATCAATTCTGTGTTTCTGAAAACCTTGGGCTCGTATCCGTCAAAGAGTCTCTTAATTTTGTCCCGATGCTGGTTTACCATTCTTTCAAATTCTGTTTTGCTTTTGAGGCTACAAAGCGCATGGGCGTCAGTTTCATTCAGAAGTTCGACATGTCCTGTTGCTACCAGTTTTTTAAAGCTTTCAAGTACGTCGGGTGCGTAGGCTTCAAACTGATCCAAACACACGCCAGAGATTGAAAAAGCTACTTTAAAAGCTCCCTGATAGTGTTGTATCATTTCAAGTAAAAGAGCATTCATGGGCAGGTAGCATTTCTGTGCTACTTTCCTCATGATGCTTCTATTACTGTAGTCGTCCCAGTAATAATGGTCATCACCAATATCGAAAAATCGGTAAGGCTTGATCCTAAAAGGTTGATGGACCTGAAAGTAAAAGCAAATATTTCTCATGGCTGTTGTTTTAAAGTTTCATATACGGTTACAAGTTTAGCGGCAACATGTTCCCATTTGAGTTTTTTGAGTTCTTCGCTTCCTAGTTCTTTGAACATTTTGGAAATACTCTCATAATGGAGTAGCCCAAAAATGGCATCAGCCATCGCATCTACATCCCAAAAGTCCACCTTGATTGCATTTCGCAATACCTCGGCAACACCCGATTGTTTGGAGATGATGACGGGGGTATTGTGCCTTACAGCCTCAAGAGGGGCAATCCCAAAAGGTTCTGAGACTGAAGGCATGACATATACATCTGAAATGGCATACATGTCATCTACATCTTTGCCCTTAAGGAATCCGGTAAAGTGGAATTTGGTCCCCATTCCCAGTTCAGCAACTCGCTCCACCATACGGTTCAGCAAATCCCCGTTTCCAGCCATGACAAACCTCACATTTGGATCCCTGTCGATGACTTTTTTGGCTGCCTCTACAAAATATTCAGGTCCTTTCTGGAAAGTGATCCTACCCAAAAAAGTAACGATTTTTTCAGGTACTTTTTTGCGGGTTTCGGATTTGATGATGCTTGCATCTAATACGGCATTGTGTAATACAGAGACTTTGTCTGGATGGATGCCGTATTTATTGATGACAATGTTTCTTGTCAGATGGCTCACTGCTACCACATGGTCAGCTGCATGCATGCCTGCCCTTTCGATTTCATAGACAGGTTTATTAACAGATTCACCTGAGCGGTCAAATTCAGTGGCGTGAATATGCGCAACCAAAGGTTTTCCTGAAATCTCTTTCGCCGCTATTCCTGCAGGATAGGCGAGCCAATCATGCGCATGAATCACATCGTGGTCTTTGGATTTGGCGATTTGGGCTGCAACTAAGGCATATCGGGATACCTCCATCATCAGGTCTTTACCATATTTGCCGCTGAATTCAAATTTGTTGGAAAATACGCTTTCGTCGATATCCATGCGGTCATGTAGGGCATGATCGGTATATTTTTTGAACTCCTCAGGCCCAAGATAAGGGACCAAAAAACTGCTGACCTCGAGGTAGGTAAGATTTTTCCAGATGTTCTTGAACTTTTTCTCCCTATAGTCAATAGTTACATCACTTGCATTGACAAAATCAGCTAGCGGTTCTTCATCTCCCCAAAGTTTAGGGACTACAAAAATGATGTCTTGACCGTGATGCACAAGTCCTTTGACTAGCCCGTAACATGCTGTTCCTAAACCTCCCGAAATGTGCGGTGGAAATTCCCACCCAAACATCAAAACCTTCATAAAAACTTTCTTTAAACTTTATTGACTAGGTACATCATTCGGAGCAGTTCCCCCACACTCCAAGCCTGTGATATGGCACCCTTTGGTCGGTGGGGAGGATCTCCGTCATATATTTCAGCTACTGTTCCCACGCCATATTGGGTCATTACCCCGTCAAAGTTCTGGATGATTTTTTCAACAAAATGTTTTCCGGACTTCCCGTGTAATTTGAGGTAGCCTTCTACAAAGTGCCCCAAAAGCCACGCCCAGACGGTCCCATTGTGGTAAGCGACATCCCTTGTGTACTGATTTCCGTGATAATATCCCTTATAACCGGGATCGTCAGGTGCAAGTGAACGCAGGCCCCTGTTGGTTAATAGTTTTGATTTAACGATTTCTAAGATGGATTCCATTTGGCTTTCCTCTAGAGGTGAATAGGGTAGGGAAGTAGCAAAGACCATATTTGGCCTAATGGACCAATCTTTTTCATCACCTTTGACATAATCTGCCAGATAGCCTTTCTTTTCATCCCAATAGGTAGCTACGAAAGAATGCCGTACCCGTTCAGCCAAAGATTTGATTTCTTCGTCTCCAGTCAATTCATGGTAGAAAGAAAGGGCATTGTACCAAAGGGCATTGATTTCGACAGGGCAGCCAATCCTGGGGGTCACCGGACCATCTGAATTTACAGCATCCATCCAAGTCAGGGGAAGTCCTTCTTGGCCGCCATAGACCAATCCGTTGTCCAGCATGTGGATATTGTAATCCGTACCGGCTCTGAAACCGTCAATAATTCCCTTCATCTTGTCAAGATATTTTTTCTTGACTGTCTTGATGTCTGCAGTAAAAGCGATGTATTGCTGAAGAGACCAAAAAAACCAAAGTGGTGCGTCCATGGAGTTCATGTTGCGCATCACGCCGCTGCCCACATTGGGGAAAAGCGGGCCATGTAGGTCTTTGACAAGTGTGTCCACAACCTCTAAAAATGTTGTGTTGTCCCCTTGGGTAAGTGTCAATCCCGGAGCAGCGATAAAACTATCCCTTCCCCACCATCCAAACCACGGATATCCTGCGATGATGTGGGTCTTGCCATCGCGTCGTTGAATAAATTGACCTGCCGAATTTTTTAGACAATTTTCAAAGTTGTTTCTTGGGATACGTCTGCCGATTTCTTTTTCAAAGGCATTTTGCCTGGTTTTGGGATCCGCCTCTGTCAGGCCAGCCGAAAAGATGACTGCCTCACCTTTTGCTATATCAAATTCGAAATAGCCAGGCACAAAAAGATCCTCCTGATATTCATATCCTCTTTCCCTTTCTAATATGTATTCTACATTGTAATACCACTCAGGTTTTGAAACGAATTCGTTTTTCTTTGAAAGTTGCAAGTACAAAGGAGAGTAATTTGGATACAATTGGAATTTCACCCCATTTGGCACTTTGATAGCCTCTTTATTGATTCTGTCATTTTCTTTACTCAAATGATGATAGCCTCTAAAGGCAAGGAATGGATTGATCCGGATGGTTGTAGGGCTGTGGGCTTCCAAAAGTGTGTAGCGGATCATTACCCGATCCCTATTGGTATCAAGAATAAGTTCTTTCTGCAACAAGACACCCCCTACCCTATAGGTAAGTTTAGGAATGGGTTCGGAATCAAAATCCTCAAGATACTTGTGCCCACGTGGAAAATAGTTTCCAGGGAATTTGCTGATGCCTAAATTAAAACTTGCACCTCTTTGGATGATGGTTTCATGCACTGTGGAGAGCATGACGTGCAACTGTTCGTCAATGTGGGGTTGAGGAGCTACCAGGAGCCCATGGTATTTCCTTGTGTTACATCCTATTATGGTAGTGCTTGTGTAACAACCTCCCCTGTTTGTCCTGATGATTTCCCTGTCCAGGGAATAATTCAAGTTGATTAGTTGGGTCTTGTCAAAGTGGATATAACTCATGAAGCGAAAAGTTTGGCGACTTCATAAAAATACTTTTTTTATGGGAAAGAAAAATTTTTATTCCTACAAAAATAAAAAGGTTATGTCTCCATAACCTTTTTATCATCCAACGCGCTTTTAAGTCAAGCTTTCTTTCTGTAGTTCTTCAAAATTCTTAATTGATTCTTCAAACTTAACAAGATATAATTGAACAGTTTTAAGATTTACGGGATTAAGCTTTGGGAACTTGGGTGAAGATTTAAATAAAGTAAACATTACCTTCTGTCTTTATATATTAACCGATTATACAAAATTTATGCCATTCGGGTTCATTGTTAAGTTTAAAAAAACAGAAAAACCCCTCACTTGTGAGAGGGGTTTTGGGTGAAAGACCGGGTTCGAACCGGCGACCTCTGGTGCCACAAACCAGCGCTCTAACCAGCTGAGCTACAATCACCGTTTGGATTATACCATTCCTTCAATTGGAATGGACTGCAAAGGTACTATTTGAGATTCTTGAAAGCAATATCAAATCTTATATTTTTCTGGAAAATTTTAGCCTTTCGCCATTTTTGCTTTCGTCAAATGTACCGGAATCGTACGCCAGATGACCGGATACGATGGTTTTCAGGACTTTGGATTTAAATGTGTGTCCTTCAAAAGGAGACCAACCACATTTGGAAAGGGTGTTTTCTTTCGTAACAGTCCAAGGGTTGTCTAAGTCTACAATAACCAGGTCGGCGTGGTATCCAGGCCTGATATAACCTCTCTTTTCAATTTCAAAAAGGATGGCAACATTGTGACACATCTTCTGAACGATTTCTTCCAGACGGATTTTTTTGTCATGGTATAAATCCAGCATCGCCACCAAAGCATGCTGTACCAAAGGACCGCCTGAGGGGGCTGAGCTATAGGATTTGCTTTTTTCCTCTAGCGTATGTGGTGCGTGGTCGGTAGCAATGACATCAATATTTCCATCAAGGACACCTTGTAGGATTCCGGCTCTATCACTTGCTGTTTTTACTGCTGGATTCCATTTGATGAGATTGCCTTTTTCAGCGTAGTCTTCATCTGAAAACCATAAATGGTGGATGCAAGCTTCAGCTGTAATTCTTTTTTCAGACAGAGGCAGAGTACTGTCAAATAGCTGTACTTCTTTGGCAGTAGAGATATGTAGCACATGGAGTCTGCTACCATGTTTTCTGGCAAGATCTACTACTCTTTTGCTTGCATCATAGCAAGCCTCTTCAGATCGGATCAATGGATGGTATTGTACGGGAATATCTTCTCCAAATTCAGCTTTGTATTTGTTGAGGTTTTCCTTGATGATGTTGTCATTTTCACTGTGTGTCGCAATGATCAACTTGCATTCTGCAAAGATTCTTTCCAGGCTTTGGAGATTATCTACTAGCATATTTCCTGTGGAGGATCCTTGAAAGACTTTTATGCCACAGACATTTTCAGGATCTACTTTGAGGACTTCTTCAATATTGTCGTTTGTAGCGCCTAAGTAAAAAGAATAATTGGCGAGGGATTTTTTAGCTGCAATACTGTATTTTTCTTCAAGCAGTTCAATAGTGGTGGCTTGAGGTACTGTATTTGGCATTTCCATATAGCTGGTTATTCCCCCCGCCACAGCAGCTTTGCTTTCTGTATAAATGTCAGCCTTATGGGTGAGTCCAGGTTCTCTAAAATGGACTTGATCATCAATCAAGCCCGGTAAAATATATTTTCCTTTTGCGTCAATATGTATATCAGCTTCAAATCCCGACAAGTCAGGGCCAATATTATAAATCAATCCGTCCTGGATCATGATATCCAGGCGGGTAATCTGACCTTCATTTACTATATTTGCCCCTGTAATAAGAATACTTTTCATTATGCAATGGTTTGAAGAGTTGGAAATTACCTGCTAGCCAAGAATAAGAAAACCACATTTGCACAAAACCTTCCCCTAGCTTCTCCTCTTGACCGTTCCTCCAAAATTAGTAAATCATGTCAGATAATACCCCGAGCACTTTTGAAATTTTTAAAATCAACAAGCAGCTATTGCAGGCTGTAGAGGAAGCTGGTTATACAAAACCGACTCCGATACAACAACAAGCAATTCCGCTTGCCTTGGCAGGCCATGATGTGCTTGGTATAGCCCAAACAGGCACTGGAAAAACAGCAGCCTATGTGTTGCCTGTGTTGATGAAGGTGAAATATGCCCAAGGTATGCATCCAAGGGCTTTGATATTGGCGCCTACGAGGGAACTTGTAATGCAGATTGAAGAAGCCATGATTGCATTAGGGAAAAATACAGATCTGAGGTTTGTGGCATTGTACGGAGGAATAGGGCCCAAAACCCAAATAGAAAAAGTACAAAGTGGTGTGGATATCATCATTTCTACCCCGGGCAGGTTTATGGACTTGTATGGCAGAGGAGAGATTTTTACAAGGGAAATCAAAACCATGGTCATGGATGAGGCGGACAAGATGCTGGATATGGGATTCTATGGCCAAATCAAATCTATCTTGGAAGTAATACCTGTGAAAAGACAAAACCTTCTTTTTTCCGCAACTTTCAGTGCGAGGGTAGAAAAACTTTCACATGATTTTTTGGAATTTCCAGAGCGGGTAGAAGTAGCTGAGCAGGCCACTACTGCAGAAACCATCCAACAGGTGAAGTATCTGGTGCCAAACATCAAGACCAAGATTAATCTTCTGGCTCATTTACTCGAACAGGAAGAGATGAAAAGAGTAATGGTCTTTACAAAATCCAGAAAGAATGCCGAAGCAGTCTTTAGCTATTTGGATAGAAAAGAAATGGGTTCTGTTCGCGTGATTCATGCCAACAAAGGCCAAAATACGCGGATCAACGCCATGGAAGAATTCAAGTCTGGACAGATCCGGATCCTTGTAGCTACAGATGTAGCAGCTAGGGGATTGGATGTCAGTATGGTCAGTCATGTGGTCAACTTTGACGTTCCATTAATTTATGAAGATTACGTGCATAGGATTGGTAGAACCGGCAGAGCTGAACATGAAGGAAAAGCCGTTACTTTTGTCAATCCGGGTGAAGAATACCATTTTGAAAAAATAGAAGAAATTATCCGCATGGAAGTTGTCAGTGTGCAGATACCAGATGCTGTCACCGTCACACCCACACCTTTTGAAGAAAAGCAAGGCTACGAGAGGGAAATTGACAGCCAAAAAAGACGCAATGATCCCGATTTCAAAGGAGCTTTCCATGAGAAAAAAATCAAACCCAAAGCCAATCTTACAACTAAAGACAAAAAGAAAGGCAACAAAAACTCCAAAGCAAAAAGAAACCGGAATCAACTTAAAACCCAAGGGAAATATAAGGGTAAGTGAGGTAAAAGACTTTAGACTTTAGACTTTAGACATAAGACATAAGACATAAGACAGAAGAAACTTATTTATGCCTCACTTCTCTTCTTAGCCTTTGCGCATTTTTTCGTGTCAAACTTACCTTTCACTTTTTCTCAATTCTAGATACTCGATACTCAATACTTGACACTCGGTCCTGATACCTTGTACAATACAAGCTAATTTCTCGGTGGATTGATCATAATATGGGCTCTGTGTGTGCCTGGGTCCATGATCCAGGGCATGCCCGGTGCAGCTGGCTTGAGCGGAAGTCCTGTACTTGCTGCCGTTGCCCAAGGAATATATACCACCGATCTCAAATAAGAATCTTTGACCTCTCCGGTATTTGCATCGTAGTCAGCCGCATCTGCTGTTAGCACGTACAGGGAAGCCCCGTCTTTTGGCATTTGAAGTTTCCCGCTTTTGGCTTCCTCTTCCCTGATATCAAAGATTTCTTGAAAGGTTTTACCTTCTTGTTTTAATTGTCGACCGCGTTCCATAAATGGTTCTAATGAGACATGGTAGCAGCTGATATTTAGTCCTTCAACTGAAGGATCATCACCTAGGCATATCAAATCATTTGTGCCTTTTTTGAGTACTTTCAATTCTCCCTTTTCATTATATCCCAATACAGTTGCTCCTTCTCTCATTTCTTCAGGTGCAGCAAGTAAAGCCGTCTGAATCTGGATTTTCTCAGCACTTACCTGCTGGGCAAACACATGGGTACTGGCGAGAAATAGGCTAAAGAACAAGCTTGCAGTTTTCATAGGTTGTTTTTTTTTGGTGCTGATCCAATTTACAGAATTTAAAAAAAGGAAGCTACAGAAATCAGGTGCAAAACATGAAAGGTGTGGAATTCTATAATTGACCTGGTAATTGGGGAGGTATTAGCGCCAATTCGAATTGAGTATTTAAATCCATTTACATGTAGCACCTCTGGAGCTAAAGATGGATTAAAAACTTTTTTCTACTGACATATCGCTCCTCTGGAGCTAACCAATGCTAACGGTGTATCTCTATAGACATTCCGCTCTTATAAGAATTATGAATGTTTTTGTATTGTTCTGACATGTCGCTCCTCCGGAGCTAATCATCGATTACCTATTGTTTTTCTACTGACATGTCGCTCCTCCGGAGCTAACCAATTGCAAACGGTGTTTTATTATAGACATTCCGCTCCAATGGGGCTTATGGTTGTTTGATACCTATTGTCTTGATTGAATGTTGTATTTAGGATGCTAATTGATGGGTTAATCTTTTCTATTTGTCATGCTTTGCTGCTATAGCTTGATTTTTAATTCTGAAGAAAATGCCTATCTGGCTGTGATCCTATTCCACTTGAAAGCTGCGGCCTCAACTGCTGTATGGAAAAAAAAATTCCGAAGTGGGTTACTCCGGAATTTAGATGCTGTTGAAGGGATATTCTATCTTTCAGTCCTGGTGTTGGAGCCATCCACAGGTGTGCGTTGTGCTCTATTTGCCAGATCCCATGCTGTATGGAAGATCAACTTGGCTCTTTTGGTCATCAAAGGGAATTCGATTTTGTCTACCGTATCGGTTGGCTGATGGTAATCGTCATGCACGCCGTTGAAGAAGAAAATCACAGGAATATTGTGCTTGGCGAAGTTGTAATGATCAGAGCGGTAGTAGAACCTATTTGGATCATCTTCCGCATCATATCGGTAATCCAAAATCAAATTTGTGTAAGTGATGTTGTTGTATTCATTGATGATTTTTAAGTGCGAAGAAAGCATCTCCGATCCGATTACATAGATGTAATCTTTGTTTTCGGCATTTTGGTATTCATAGTCTATCCTGCCCACCATGTCAATGTTGATGTTGTTCACGGTGTTTTCTAAAGGGAAAACAGGATGGTCACCATAGTATTCAGAGCCTAGAAGTCCTTTTTCTTCACCTGTGACGTTTAGGAATAGAATGCTTCTTCTTGGTCTGTGGCCTTCTTTGGCAGCTAAAGCAAAAGCCTCGGCAATTTCCATCACAGTCACAGTTCCTGATCCGTCATCGTCAGCGCCGTTGTTGATTTCGCCTTTACTGTTGATACCAACATGGTCATAGTGAGAGGAAATCACCAGTACTTCCTCTTTCTTGTCGGTTCCTTCAAGGAATGCCATGACATTTTCAGTAGGAACTAGTTTTTTGTCCTTTTTGATCAAGTAAGTTGCTGTTTGAGCCTTGATCGATTCAGGATTGTTTTTGGCAGCCTCTTTAAGGATTTCTACAGGAGTGTTAAATAAGGTAGCCATCTTGTCACTGCTGACAAGGAAAATAGGCTCTTGTTTGGTTTCTGTTTCAAAACCAAGTCTACCCCTTCCACTCAATGCTTTATATCGGTTGGCAAGGCGGTCAAAATTGGCTTGCCCCTCCATCGTTACGATAACAATGCCTGCAGCCCCAGCTTTCATGACATCTTCCACTACAGTCTGAGCACGGCTTCCAATAGCCCAGAGGCCCACGAGTTTGCCTTTTACATTGACCTTCTTCAGGTTTTCTTCGGTGGCCAGACCCAGAAATACCAGTTCTGTTTTGGCTGCTTTTCTCACATCTCCGTCACCAATAAATACAAAATCTTCGTTGTTGACAAGTTTCTGTTTGCCCACATTCAAGCTGATTTCGGGAAAGGAAACACTGGCTAGATTGAATTTTTGGTAGTAGGTGCCTTCTACAGGTGCAATCAAGCCCAGACCTTGATAAAATTCAGCAAGATAAGCGGCAGCTAGTTTTTGCCCTTTTTCTCCTGTATCTCTACCTTCTAGCTCATCTGAGGCTAGATAGGTTAGGTGTTTTTCCAGATCTTGTGCAGTAATGGTTGCTGCATATTTCAGCGCATTTGCATCTTGGGCTTCTACCTGTAGGTTGAAAATCAACCCGATGCCAGCAGCAATCCAAAATCTCTTTTTCATAAAGTACAATTTAGGTTTCTGAATTAAAGGGATCAAACTTAGAAATAATTTCTTTTTGATTAAAACCGTTTATCAAGTAGCTGGTTATGTTTGGGATAAAACTTTGTGACCAACAAAATATTATTCTTCAATATTGTATACCTTTGCGCAACCGAAAGTGAAGTTGAATATAACCCAAATGCTCCTCATTCTGATTTGAATATGAAGATTAAACTCGACCCCTCCACCAAGTTTGAAAACAGACACAATGGTCCATCTAAGGAAGATATAGCCTTGATGTTGGAAAAAATCGGCGCCTCTTCCCTTGAGGAGTTGATAGACCAAACCATCCCTAAATCCATTCAACTGGACAAACCCCTTGACCTTCCCAAATCCAAAACTGAGGCTTCCTTCCTAAAGGAATTCAAAAAGCTGGCATCGAAGAACAAGATATTCAAATCCTTTATCGGGATGGGGTATTATGATACCATTGTACCGGGTGTCATCTTAAGAAATATACTCGAAAACCCAGGTTGGTACACCGCTTACACACCTTATCAGGCTGAAATTGCCCAGGGCCGATTGGAAGCCCTGATCAATTACCAAACCATGGTGATGGATCTTACCGGCATGGAGATGGCCAATGCCTCTCTTCTAGATGAGGCCACAGCTGCTGCTGAAGCCATGACCATGTTGTATGCCTCTAAGGGCAAAGAGAAAAAAAACGCAAACAAATTCTTTGTTGACGAGAAAATTTTTCCCCAAACCAAAGACCTTCTGATTACCCGTTCAGCTCCTTTGGATATAGAATTGATCATTGCGCCTCTTTCATCTCTAGATCTTACCGATCCTGAGTTGTTTGGTTTGATTGTACAATATCCCAATGTAGACGGAGAAGTAATCGATCACGCAGCAATGGTGGCTACTGCAAAAGAAAACCACGTACTTACTGCATTTGCTTCTGATCTATTGAGTTTGACATTGCTCACTTCTCCGGGAGAAATGGGTGCAGATGTAGTGGTAGGTACCAGTCAAAGATTCGGTGTCCCAATGGGCTATGGAGGTCCTCATGCAGCATTTTTTGCAACTAAAGAAGTTTATAAAAGACAGGTTCCAGGTAGAATCATCGGTGTTTCCGTTGACAAAGACGGCAACAAAGCATATAGAATGGCCCTACAGACAAGGGAGCAGCATATCAAACGTGAAAAAGCAACCTCAAACATTTGTACAGCGCAGGTATTGTTGTCCGTAATGGCTGGGATGTATGCTGTATATCATGGACCCAAAAGCCTCAAAGAAATTGCGGCCCGTACCCATGGTCTTGCGCAACTTACAAGCAAGGCGCTCACTAAACTTGGATTTGAGCAGTTGAATGGGCTTTATTTTGATACCATTCAGATTAAAACAGATCCCGTTCAGCAGTCTAAAATCAAAGCGTTTGCTTTGTCAGCTGAAATGAATTTCCGCTATGCTGATGGTGCAGTATTCCTCTCATTTGACCAGGCAAAAACCATTAGTGATGTCAAAGCAGTCGTAGAAGTTTTTGCAAAATCCACCAATATTAAGGTCCAGTTTGATTGGCAACAAATGATGTCTGAACTGGAATTGAATTATCCAGAAGGCCTTGCCAGAAAAACCCCCTACTTGACTCATCCTGTATTCAACCAATACCATGCTGAGCACGAGATGCTTCGCTATATCAAAAGGTTGGAAAACAAAGATTTGTCACTGGTTCATTCCATGATTTCATTGGGTTCTTGTACCATGAAACTCAATGCCACTACCGAAATGATACCTGTTACATGGCCGGAATTTGGTCAGCTGCATCCATTTGCTCCTCAGGATCAGGCAGCTGGTTACTACGAACTATTCCAAAATCTCCGCAACTGGCTAAGTGAAATCACTGGGTTTGCAGACACTTCCTTGCAGCCAAATTCAGGAGCACAGGGAGAATATGCAGGTCTGATGGTCATTCGTGCTTACCACATGAGTAGAGGTGACCACCACAGAAATATCGCATTGATCCCAACTTCAGCGCACGGTACCAATCCTGCATCTGCTGTAATGGCAGGGATGAAAGTCGTACTGGTCAAGTGTGATGAGAAAGGCAATATCGACGTAGATGACCTTCGTGCCAAAGCCGAAGAACATAAAGACAACCTATCTTGCCTCATGGTGACTTACCCGTCTACCCATGGTGTATTTGAAGAAGCAATTCAGGAAATCTGTCAGATCATCCATGACAATGGTGGACAGGTCTATATGGATGGTGCCAATATGAATGCACAGGTTGGCCTGACTAGTCCTGGTAGAATCGGAGCTGATGTTTGCCACCTCAATTTGCATAAGACTTTCTGCATTCCTCACGGTGGAGGAGGTCCTGGCATGGGCCCTATCAGTGTAGCTCCTCAATTGGTGCCTTTCCTACCGGGAAATCCTGTCGTACAGACAGGCGGTAACCAAGCTATCCATGCCATCTCCGCTGCCCCATATGGCAGTGCGAGCATCCTGCCGATTTCCTATGCCTATATTGCCATGATGGGTCCTGATGGATTGACCAATGCCACCAAGATTGCTATCCTGAACGCCAACTATATCAAATCCAGACTAGAGGCCCATTATCCGGTGCTTTATTCAGGTGTCAATGGGCGTGCTGCACATGAAATGATCCTGGATTGTAGGTCTTTCAAAGAAGTAGGGATTGAAGTAGAGGACATTGCTAAGCGTTTGATGGACTATGGCTTCCATGCACCTACAGTTTCTTTTCCTGTGGCAGGTACGCTAATGGTAGAACCAACTGAATCCGAATCATTGGCAGAATTGGACAGATTCTGTGATGCCATGATAGCCATTCGTGCAGAGATCCAAGAGGTGTATGATGGCAAGGCAGACAAAGAAAACAATCTTTTGAAAAATGCTCCGCATACAGCAGCATTGGCCTTAGCAGACAATTGGGAATTCCCTTACACTAGAGAGAAAGCGGTATATCCGCTTCCTTTTGTCAAGGCAAATAAGTTCTGGCCTGCTGTCAGAAGAATAGATTCTGCCTATGGTGACAGGAACCTGATGTGTAGCTGTATTCCAGTAGAGGAATACGAGCAAGAAACAGCGCAAGCTTAAAAAAAGAAGGAGTCGGAAGACTCCTTCTTTTTTTATAAGCTATTTGGTTCACATGCTCCATAGATCTTCAGGAGGTGTTTATGTCAAGTTTGTCCGATAGCTGATGTTTTCCTTTTTATCTTTTGTTTTTTCAGTGTAAGTTGGCATAACCGTTTTAAAAATCTGATGAGAAAATCCCTCTTCTTTTTATTAATCCTGACAACCTCACTCCAGGTATCTGCACAAATCCAAAAAAACTGGGCTTGGGGAGGACCGATTGATCCACTACAAGAAAAATTTAGAGTTACCCATTACCAGCTCGAGTTGGAATTGTTACCGGATACGCAGGCTATTCAAGGAAGAAACATCATTTCGTTTAGTGCTGATGAGAAACTGGACACGCTTAGGCTCAACCTTATCGAAGAATATAAAGTTTCCAAAGTGATCATGGATGGGAAGGAAGTTCTTTTCAGACATTTCGGAGATACCTTAGATGTATTTCCAAATGACTGTACCTGTGAAGCAGTGGAAGTACATTATAGCGGACAGACACCCATAGCAATTAGACCTCCATGGACAGGCGGTTTTACTTGGGAGAAAGACCAGCTGGGCAACCACTGGATGGGACTATCTTCCCAAAATGAAGGTGGAAAGATCTTTATGCCTTGCCTAGATCATCCTAGCAGTCAACCTGTGAATGGTGTTGATCTGGTTTTTACTGTGCCCAAACCTTATTTTGTGGCTGCTAATGGCAGATTGGTCCAGAGCAAAGAAGAGGAACATAAGCAGATTTATCATTGGACAACACAATACCCCATCAACAATTATAACATCAACTTTACATTAGGTGCTTTTCATGAGGAAGGCAAAGTTTTTTCAGGGGAAGGTGGCACGCAGATCCCCATGATGGTTTTTGTGCTTCAAGAAAACAGACACAAAGCAAAAGCTCTTTTGGATGTACTGGAGGTCTCTGCCCGTACTCATGAAAAGTATTTTGGTCCATATCCATACCCTGATGATAAAATTGCGGTTGTTGAGACCCCCTATCTGGGCATGGAGCATCAAACGATCAATGCCTATGGGAATAACTTTCAATTTGTCCCTATGGGTCAGGTACAGTACGATTGGTTATTGCATCACGAGCTTGGACACGAGTGGTTTGGAAACAAAGTTTCGGTAGGAGATTGGGCAGATTTTTGGATTCACGAAGGATTGACAGCCTATGGAGACTGGCTTTTTTTCTTGGAGCATGGAGGGGAGCAGGCATATCATGAAAAAGTAGCCTCAGTTCGGAAGAGTATTGCCAATGCAAGACCGGTTGTTTCTCCGCGTAATGCAACTTCTGATGCGGCTTACCACCCGGAGATTTATACCAAAGGTGCATTTATTATCCACTCGCTGCGTTACCATTTGGGAGACAGTCTGTTTTTCCCTATGCTCAAAGCTTTTGTTTCAGACGAGAGGTTTATCTACGAAAACCGGGTAGAAACTGCTGACTTCACCGGGTTTGTGCAGCAGTATACCCAACAGGATCTAGAAGGGTTCTTTGACCTTTACCTGAAATCCATCAGGGTTCCTAAGGTGAAAGTGAAAAAAAGGGGCAGGCGAGGCTATGAAGTCAGCCTTCCCAATATAAATTTCAGTATGCCTGTAGCTATCCGCACATCCAATGGGCTGGAAAGGCATATTTTGTCATCAAAGCCAGTCATGGTGGTCAGTTCTACTCTTGTTGAGGTGGATCCACAAGGCTGGTATCTTTTAGATAAATAAAATGAAAAAGAAAAACATTTTGCTGTTGTGCCTGGGATTGTCTTACTCACTTTTCCTTCATGCCCAGCATCCAATAATCCAAAAAGTCAAAAGCGATGGCCCTGTTGTTGTAGCTCACCGTGCTGCACCTTATTTAGGCTTCACTGAAAACAGCCTTGCTGCCATGACTATGGCAGTGGAGTCGGGGATTTGGATGCAGGAAATGGACCTGATGGAAAGTCAGGATGGCAGACTTTACCTTTTACACGATCAGACTTTGGACCGCACCACCACCCATCAAGGTGCAATTAATACATATTCAAGTGCTGATCTGGAGAAGGTCAGGCTTTTAGGTACGGATGAAAAGCTCCCGGATTTTGCTTCAGTGCTGCGGCATGCCAAAGTAAAAGGAATTACGCTGATGCTCGATGTCAAACATGCTCCATTAGCAAAGGTAATGAAAGAGGTACAGGAACAAGGGATGATGCAACAGGTCTTGTTGCTTACATTTTCCAAAGAAAGGGCCCAGGAGGCATTAGATTTAAAGATGACCTTTGTACTATCAGTATTAATTAACGATGAAACTGATATCAGACATTATCGCCAAGCTGCGCAAGGCCAGGCACTTGTAGCTTATATTAACCAAAATGCTCCTGTAAACCTGTTTCAATCCGTAAGGGCAAGCGGCTTGCCGATTTTGACAGATGTGCTAAATAAGGTCGACAATACAGCTGAACAATTAGGAGGAGAGCATTATACAGGCTTTTTATCGGTAAGAAATCCAGACCTTGTAGTTACAGATTACCCTATAAAGTTACTCCCTTTATTACACAGCAGAACATTAGTTCCTTAAGTCTAAACCTACAACCATGAACCCACAGCTATTGATCAGGTTGTCGCTAATCGTCAATTATATGGTTTTTGCGGTGTTGCTCAACTCTGTTGGAGCCGTAATCCTGCAGGTTCAGCGGACTTTTGATGTAAGTAAGGCAGAGGCATCTGTTCTTGAAGGGTTTAAAGATATGCCTATCGCGATTTTTTCATTTATAGTGGCGGCTTTTCTTCCCAAACTCGGCATTCGCAAAGGAATGCTTGTGGCACTTGTGGCGGTTGCAATTATATGCTTTATGATGCCAATGATGGCCAATGAATTTTGGTATTTCAAAATGCTGTTTGCCGTAGTGGGTATATCTTTTGCCATTATCAAAGTCAGCGTTTTTGCAACCATAGGATTAGTGACTAATGATACCAAAGGGCACAGTAGTTTGATGAGTACAATAGAAGGGTTTTTTATGGTTGGTGTGCTTTTGGGAAATGTTTTCTTCAGTCTCTTTGTAAATGATGCTGACCCTACATCCAAAACATGGCTTACTATCTATTGGTACCTGGGTGGACTGACCCTATTGGCTGGAGGCATGCTCTATTTTGCCAAAATCAATGAAAATGAATCAAAACGAGCAGACACAAAGGCTTCAGAGGAGTTTTTCGACATGTTGAAGTTAATGGTCAAGCCATTGGTCTTGATCTTTGCTGCCTCAGCATTTTTGTTCGTATTGATTGAGCAGAGCTTTATGACTTGGACTCCCACTTTTTATCAAGATGTGCTTCAAGTTCCTGCAAGTATGGGTATCCAAGCTGGTGCGGTTTTGGCCGGGGCCTTGGCTATTGGTAGGTTGCTTGCGGGATTTGTGCTTAAGCGAGTGCACTGGCTGACCTTTACTTTGATTGCCACACTTCTAGTGGGTGTTTGTGTATTGTTGACGCTGCCGCTGACCTCGAGAATCCTTGATCTGGGAAATGAAATCAATTGGTTCAATGCTCCATTTGTAGTTTACCTTTTTCCTTTATTGGGAATTTTTCTTGCTCCTATATACCCTACAATCAATTCAGTTGTGCTAAGTGCATTGCCCAAATACCTACAAAGCTCCATGTCGGGATTGATTGTGGTTTTCTCTGCGTTGGGAGGGACTACAGGTTCTATCATCACGGGCAATATCTTTGAACATTATGGAGGGACTACTGCATTTTATTTTTCTCTTCTACCCATTGGAGGATTGTGCTTGGTGTTAATTTTGTTGCATAGACAAGTGAAAAAACAGATTGCATGAAGTATACACAACCCGAGGATAGGTTTAGGGAGCTTTTTGAAGTAGTCCAGATGAGTGGGATTTTCCCAGATTCAAAAACTTTTGTTGATGCAGTCCCTCGTTTTGACTCGGAAGAGATTATCGAAGCCTTTTATAATCAAATAGTCAAGCCTGGTTTTGACTTGAAGCAGTTCCTAAGTAAGTATTTTGATTTTCCAAAGATCAAGAGCTTTCCCCAAATGGAATTGACTGCGGATTCTTTAGCTGAAAGGCTAAGCATGCAATGGGATAATCTTACCAGAATGCCTGATTCAAATAATGAAGCGGGCAGTTTGATTCCTTTGCCCAACGCATATATTGTTCCCGGAGGCAGGTTCAATGAAATTTATTATTGGGACAGTTATTTCACCATGGTAGGGTTAAAGGTAAATGGGAAGAAGGAAATGATTGCTTCTATGGTAGCCAATTTTGCCTTTTTGATAAGGGAAATAGGACATATTCCCAATGGCAACAGGACTTACTTTTTGTCCAGATCACAGCCTCCTTTTTTCTGTCAAATGGTGGATCTTCTTGCCAAAGCAAGTGGTGACCCAAAGATCAAGCAGCATTATTGGCCTGAAATGGTCATGGAATATGAGTTCTGGATGGATGGGGCACACAAACTGCAGATGCCCGGCAGGTACGGAAAGCGTGTAATCCGAATGGATGACGATGCTCTGCTCAACCGCTACTGGGATGGCAGAAACAACCCCCGGCCAGAATCCTTTGTTGAAGATGTGGAATTAGCTGAAACTTCAAAACGCTTTCCCTCTAAAATTTATCGAAGCCTCAGGGCTGCTTGTGAATCGGGGTGGGATTTTAGTTCAAGGTGGCTCTATAACCCCTTCGAGCTGAATTCTATTCAGACGGTGGCTATAATTCCCGTGGACCTTAATGTACTATTGTTCCAATTGGAAAAATCCATCTTGAAAAATATGCCGGAAGGTACAGCCGAAGATTTCAAGAAAAAGATCAGGCAACGCTATATCAATAGAAAAGAGGCTATTGACAGGTATTTTTGGGATGAGGGACAAGGGATTTACCTTGATTACCACTTGAAATTCAAGGATAAAATCCAAAGACCCTCTTTGGCCATGTTATACCCCTTGTATGCAGGTATTGCTTCTCAGGATCAGGCAGATAGGGTATTAGGTTATGTGGGAAAAACATTTTTAAAGCCAGGAGGGCTAATCACTACAGCGCTCAACTCAGGTCAGCAATGGGATGCTCCTAATGGCTGGGCTCCTTTGCAATGGATAGGTTTTAAATCAATGCTCAATTATGGTCACACAGATCTAGCCAAAACACTTGCAGAAAGGTGGACCAACCTCAATGAACAGGTCTACAAGCGAACTGGCAAAATGATGGAGAAGTACAATGTTGAAGACTTGAGCTTGGAAGCCGGAGGCGGGGAATATCCGGTACAGGATGGATTTGGTTGGACTAATGGTGTTTATGTCGCGATGAAGTCATGGTTGGAGAAACAAACAAGTGCCTCTACACCTTAAATCAGATTTGGCAATGAATTTGAGTGAAGTCAAATCTATTTTATGCATTTAAATGTTGTAAGTAGTGATAATCACCAGAAACCACAGTTACTAACGTCATGAAAAAAGTCTCTACCCTAATTTTTCTATTGATTGGGATACATCTATATGCTTTTGCAGAAAAAGAACCCTATGCCTTTTACCTTACTTGGGAAGAAGATCCAACAAGTACCATAGTCATTGATTGGCACGAGGACAAGACAACTTCCGCACCACTTTATTTTAAAGAGCAGGATCACAGCTCATGGAAAATTTTCTTTAGTAAAGTCAGCCCTTATCCCTTTGCTTCCAGAAATGTGCATCGGGTATCACTTTATGGTCTTGAAGAGAATACTACATATGAGATTAAATTTTCAGAATCCGGCGAGGTCTACCATTTTAAAACTATGCCGGACAATCTTGATCGACACCCTGTAAGAATAGCAATTGGTGGAGATGCCATGCATCAAAAGGCCTCTTTCGAAAAGATGAACAGAGTAGTCGCAGCTTATGAACCCGATTTTGTAATCATTGGAGGAGACATGGCCTATGAAAATGGAGCAGCAGAAAATGTGCAACGAATATTTGATTGGTTTGAAGCTTACTCCACTACCTTGGTCACAGAAAATAATCGCATTCTGCCGTGCTTGGTCGCTGCCGGTAACCATGAAGTAGTGGGTGGATATTATTCCAAGCATGAAGATTATGAACAGGAAGATTCCTTCAGAGCAAAGATTGCCCCGTACTTTTATGCGTTGTTTGCTTTTCCAGGTCAGCCCGGATATAATGTGTTGGATTTTGGAAATTACCTGAGTCTGATCATTTTGGATACAGAGCATTCCAATCCAATTGAAGGAACCCAGACTGAATGGTTGAAAGAAGTGTTCGAATCCAGAGAAGATGTACTTCACAAAATTCCTATTTACCATGTTCCAGCCTATCCCTCGGTTAGGGAGTATAATGGGCATGTGCAGACATTAGTAAGGGAAATATGGACACCAATTTTTGAGGAGAACAATGTCCGTATCGCATTCGAAAACCATGACCATGCATACAAACGTACTTTCCCAATCAAGGACATGAAGCTAGATCCAGATGGAATTGTATATGTGGGAGACGGAAGCTGGGGCGTCGAGCCAAGACCCATTCATGAAGTATCTGAAACTTGGTATCTAGAGAAGGGAATGCAAGTCAGGGCCTTTACTTTTCTGACATTAGCGTGTGACAGCTTTAAGTTTATTTCTATAGATGAAGAAGGAGAAGTAATAGATGATTATAGTTACCCCAACTAATGGATGTTCGATTTTCTAGAGAACAACAAATTCAATCCAAAACCAGTAATACAGATTGCCGTTGTACCCAATACGATAGCCATATTAGGATGTAGATGAAGAGCGGGTAGCCATGGGCTAAGTTTTCCCAAGCTAATCCAACCAATCAGCAAAAGCCCTCCAGCGATAGCGGTAAGTAAAAAGAAACGAGGGATTCTACTTGGTAGAAGTGCCAACAAAAATAATCCCAAAACCCCTCCGCTGAATATTGATGCAAGCGCCCACCAACTTTCCAAGGCGCTCTCGACCCCATTAAAGGCAAGACCCACTGCTATTCCCGAAAGTCCTGTACCTATAGAACCAAACAAAAGAAAACGAACCTCTTCACGGGGACTTGGGGAGCGCCGAAAATATTTTTTGTAGTGATTTTCCAGCAAAACCGTAGCTGAGCTGTTGATGCTGGTGGATAGAGAACTCATCCCAGCAGCAAATATGGCCGCTATCAATAGGCCCGAAAGCCCCGGAGGCAATGCCGTTGCAATAAAGTAAGGGAACACCCCGTCTGCTCGTCCAGTGGCCTGGAGGTGTAGGGGAAGACTTTCGGGAAATTCTTGATAATATACAAACAGCCCTGTCCCAATCAGGAAAAAAAGCAGGGAGATAGGTATATAAAGCAAACTCCCAAACCAAATGGATTTTCTCGCATCAGCGGTGTTACGGGCACTTTTGTACCGTTGGATGTAATTTTGATCGACCCCAAAATTCTGGAGGTTGATAAATAGCCCATAAATCAGGATCATCCAAAAGGTATCCTTAGAAAAGTCCCAATCCGTAGAGCCTAAAGAGAATTTCTGTTGAGCAGCGCCCACTTCAAGAAGTTGGGAAGTCCCACCAGGAAGTTCCCAGACCAACAACACCAGACACCCTAAGGCACCTGCAATTAAGACCAATCCTTGAATGGCATCTGTCCATACAACGGCAGCTATCCCACCGAAAGAAGCATAAGCAACCACTGCTATTCCAGTTATCAAAACTACGGTAGGAATATCCCAGCCAAACTGCGCTTGCATCGGTAGTGCCAATAAGTACAGGATAGCACCCATTCGGGCTAACTGCGTAAGTAGGTAAAAAACAGAGGCGTACATCCCCGCCCAAGATCCAAATTTTTCTTCAAGGAAGGCATAAGCTGATGGGCTTGCTGATTTACGGTAGATCGGAACAAAAAACCAAACAGCAAATAAGGCAGCTATGGGTATGGTAAGGCTGAAAACAAACCCGTTCCAGTTGTTCTGATAAGCATTGCCAGGTAATGCCAGAAAGCTGATGCTGCTGACGTATGTCGCAAAAATGGACATTCCTAAGGCCCAAGCAGGAAGACTACCGCCTCCGGTCACGAAATCTGTAGCAGATCGTTTTTTGAAGTAAAATGAAAGGCCAAACAGGAGTATGCCACCCATGTATAGGAAAAACACCAAGAGGTCCCATACCGGCAACTCCATTGTCAAAGATTTTTGATCTTTAAGGTAAGCTGTTCTACACTTGCGCGGATTTTCTCTTTAGCTTGTTGATCTACAGGCTGTAGCGGAGCTGCTAAATGTGGCTCACAAATGCCTAAATGATACAGGCTTTCCTTAACCCCAGAAAGATAACTAGAATTTTTGCTGCTGCTATTGTAGATGTTATTAGATATTTCCAGTACGATTTCATGAAGTTTCAAGACCAGTTCCTTGTCATGGTTTTTGCAAGCTGCATATAGTTTGGCATAAAGGGAGGGGAAGATATTCCCACCGCCATTGACGCCTCCATCAGCACCAGTGAGGAGTGCTGGGGCAAGCATTTCTTCGGGACCGATAAACACAGAAAAGTCCGGTCTCTCGGATTTGATTGCTAGAAGCTTTTGAAAATATACACCATTGCCCGAGCTGTCCTTGATGCCGTAGATATTGGGGTGTTTGGATAAGGCAGCTACAGTCTTCGGTTCCAAGTGACATTTGGTCATAGCAGGGAAATTGTACAAATAAAGTGGAAGTGGGCTGGCATCAGCTAATTTTCGAAAATACACCAGCTGATCCTCCTGATCTAATGGGTAAAAATAAGGAGCGAGTGCGACTACTGCATCAGCACCACTTTCTTTAGCAGTCTGAGCAAGCTTTAAGCTAATCTCAAAGCAGCTATGGGAGAGGCCTACCAATACAGGAACTTTTCCATTGACGCAATCGCAGGTGGTGGTGATCAGAGCCTTTTTTGTGGAAGGCTTGAGACTTGTAGCTTCTCCTGTTGTTCCAAGCAAGAATATCCCATTCACTCCTCCTTGAAGCATGTGCTTGATTAGCCTTTCAGTTCCTTTTTTGTCAAAATCTCCGTTGGAAAATAAAGGTGTGGCCATGGGTACAATGATGCCACTCAAAGGTTCATTGTTTGTGTCTGTGCTGGATGCTGGTTTCATCGGTTAGGTTTGATAGGAAGTGAATATATAAAAACTTTTTGCTTTTGGTATAAGTCAAGCTGATGCTGAAACAACAAATTTAATTCGGCCTGCTTTCTTCCTCTTCTTTGGCCTCAAGGATACCTTGTACATCTTCGGCACGGATCCAGCCTTTACCTAATGCGTGGTGGGCAGCCTGCAAAGTATCTTTCACCAACAATAGTTCAACTCCCAATTCTCGGATCTCAGCTGCTATACGGAGTACATCGGTCTGCCTTGCAGGCTTGACATCTCGGATATAAATCATTTTAACCCTACCGGGATAGTCTTTGATGACCTGAAGGTAAATTTCAGGATCGTGTTGCCCTGAATCACCGATAAGGATAAAGGGAATGTTATTGACAATTTCGAATATCTTTTCAACCTGGTGGAGCTTATGGTCGGCATGGCTTCCGGCAATAAACTGATCTCTAGAAAGCCCAAGGTCCCTGAGCATCAGCGGTCCTTTTGGAATCCGGTGTACATCCAAAAATTCCATCAGGAAATCATACAGGTTCCAAGGTGAACTGGATACATAAAAGAAGGGATTGCTTTCTATACCATCACTGCCTTTGGCCATGGCCTGATAAAAGGCCGAGACTCCCGCGAAAGGCAGGCGAGAGTGGGCATTGCCCAAAAAGGTCGTCTTAAGCATTTCCCAAAGCCGGGTGGCACCGGTAGGGACAATGGTGTCATCTATATCCGAGATCACCCCATATTCCACATGCCCTGAAGGAATAAAAACAAGATTACCTGCTTTGACTTCAGCTTGATTCCGGACCACTCGGTCCATCAGCTTAAGTTGTATCTGCTGCCAGGGAGATTCCACAACAAACGGTATTTCAGGCCTCATTCTCACTTCAAAATAGCCTTCTTCATCAGTCAAGACCATCTGTTCCATTCCCAAAAAAGTAGCCTGAACACGTACCCCAGGGATTTTCCAAGACATAAAGCGCTTGTACATCTTCTGGAAGTTTTTCCACCTGCTGTCATCGATATTGGAAATGCCAATACCACGGTCCCTGAGTACCCTCCCTATAAAATAGATCTCATTGGTATTGCCAAAGCCTTTGTAAGGCTGGATCATGATGGTGCGGATCAAACCTGTTTTTAAACCAAGGCCAAGAACAAGTTTGGACAGACGGAATTTTAGTCCATAGAGGGACCGCAAGGTGAATCTTCTAAATGCAGACAAATTTTTGTTTTAAGGTATAGGGTAAAAATAGCACTTTTCTAAAACTGACACAGAATCAGGTGGAAATTGTATAAGCATAGTGATCAAAACGAAATACTAGGTGGTCAAAGCAAAATACTAATTTGGTGGAGGCCGCTCTGATTTCCCTTCCCAAACCCCGACAGGGGATGAATCCCGAAGGGCATTAGCCTTGAATGCCAACTCGGGGAAGTGAAATATTTTCGTTCCGTCCAACTCCGAAAGGAGTTGAAATCACATTAGGAGAAAATTCCCCGCTATAAAACAGCTAATCAGCAACATTGGATGATAAAAAAGATGCATAAACTAGATTTGAGTTTAAGACCACTTCCAAAATTATCCTATAAACTTTCCATATCCACAGCGCAATGCAGATTAAGAACACTACCTTTTCGAAGCTTCTCTATCAACCTTACCCTTTCTACTTTAAAGGGAGACAGCTGTTTAATTTTGCAGCAGTAATTTTTTTCATGAGTGTGGGCTTAAATTATTTATTCGAACCGTTTGACAATTATGGACCCGAGCATAAAGTGGATTTCTTTTGGATCAGTGTGATCCATTCGGTGAATGCCGCTTTGGTTTTATTACTCTTAGCTGTTTTTCTTTATTGAAGGTTGTATAAATTTGGCCAAAAAAGAAAATGCGCAGATACGATTTGGATTGGCTCCGGGTCATTGTTTTTGGCTTGTTGATCTTCTACCACGTTGGGATGTTTTTTGTGCCATGGGGCTGGCACATCAAAAACGACATCATATATTCCAACCTCCGCTGGCCCATGCTTTTCCTAAACCAATGGCGATTGCCCATCCTGTTTGTGATTTCGGGTATGGGAACCTATTATGCACTTTCCAAAAGAAGTGCAGGCGGATTTGCCAAAGAAAGAATCAGGAGATTGCTGCTACCTTTGGTCTCCGGGATGATCCTGATTGTACCTCCGCAGGTCTATTTTGAGCGCTTGGACAAGGGGCAGTTCAGCGGAAGTTATTTTAGCTATTGGCCTGCTGAGGCTTTTAAAGGTGTTTATCCCGAAGGTAACATTTCATGGCACCATCTTTGGTTTTTGCCTTACCTGTTGCTGTTTTCCTTGGTGTTGATCCCAATCTTTGTGTATCTGAGAAACAATCCCCAAGCCGGAATTTTGAGAGGAATGCGGAAACTGACCGAAACCCCATTCGGCTTGTTTTGGCTGGTGGTACCGCTATACGTCTGGGAATCTTTGGTCGAACCCTTCTTTGAATCCACCCATGCTTTAATAGACGATTGGTTCAATCTTATCAATTTCATCACTTTCTTTTTCTATGGTTTTCTGTTGATTGCTGTCAGGGAGAATTTTTGGAAAACAGTGCAAGCAAACCGTCGCAAGTATCTTTATACTGGAATGGTCGGATTCACGCTGATGGTTGGCCTAAGGTTGTTGTATGAGGATTCGGTTTTGGTCCATTTTGCCGAGGCTGCTTTCAAAGTTGTCAATCTTTGGGCCTGGATCTTGGTGCTGTTTGGTTATGCCGCCGCTTACATCAATAGGCCGAGTGCGCAACTTGCTTATGCCAATGAAGCGGTATATCCCTTTTATATCCTTCATCAGACCATAACCATTGGTATAGGATATTTTCTGATGCATCATGATATCGGGTTATTTCTAAAGTCAGGGATAATGGTGATTGGGACTTTTGGGATTTCATGGCTGATCTATGAATTGGGCATCAGAAGATGGAAATGGGTGAGACCTTTCTTCGGTTTGAAAACAGACATACCCGTTAGTTGAAATATCCAATTTAGATATGGAAAACACTTTATTTTTTTCACTTTACAATCAACTCTAAACATTTCCTTTTTGGATATGGCTGGCTGAGAAAGTCAAACTTATTCTATTAGGGTTTTCCATACTATTTCCTTAATAGGGATTCACTATCTCCCTATCTTAGGGAGGTTGAACTGAAGTAGAAGCAAGGATTTGGAGAGGGTAGACTACTTGATATCGTCTATTTTCAATTCAATCAAAAAGAATTTCAATCAAGATTGTTAAATTGATTGCTCAGATGTAGAGTGACTTACACATCTACTAACAACCTATATTTTCTAACCCACAAATGACCTACTCATGACCAATCGAAGAACATTTTTAAAAACATCTGGGCTGGCAGCAGCTGCGCTTGGACTTGGACTGCCTGGGTTTGCGCTGTCTACTGCTAAAGCCGACCATAATTTTAAAATATCTCTGGCTCAGTGGTCATTAAACACTTTACTTTTCGGTGGAAAATTGGACAACCTGGACTTTGCGATTGAGACCAAAAAGCATGGGATTGATGCTGTAGAATATGTAAACCAGTTTTTCATGGATAAAGCAAAGGACATGAACTACCTCCGGGAAATGAAAAACCGCGCAGAAGGGGAAGGAGTGACCTCGGTATTGATCATGTGCGACCGTGAAGGTATGCTGGGTGCTGCCACTGCCGCCGAAAGACAGCAAACAGTAGAAAACCATAAAAAATGGGTGGAAGCAGCCAAATTTTTAGGTTGCCATTCCATCAGGGTCAATGCCTATACCTCCATACCTTGGAGTGCGGATGCCGAAGTTGCCCGTGAAGCGATGAAGTTGACTAGTGATGGCATGCGGGGGCTCTGTGAATTTGCTGACGGATATGGGATCAATGTCCTGATCGAAAACCACGGGGGGTTTTCCAGTGATGCCCAATGGCTAGTGGGCATGCTGGAGCAGACAGCGCATCCACGTGCTGGAAGCTTACCGGACTTTGGCAATTTTAGAATTCATTCAGATGAGGGCAAAGCCATTTCATACGACTCTTACCAGGGAGTAGATGAACTGATGCCTTTGGCAAAAGGAGTAAGTTTGAAGCCTGTGGCATGGGATGCATTTGGCAATTCGGCTCCGCTGGATTACAAGAGAATGATGAATATTGTACTAGAACATGGCTACCATGGCTATGTGGGAATAGAGCATGGAGAGAAGGGCAGAGAGTGGGAAAGCATTCAAGAAATCAATAAAATCCTTTTGGCACTCCAACAGGATCTATAAAGTAGGGCCTGATTTTTGTTTTGCCTGAATCCTAACGGGTAATCTTATGAAGCAAAAATTCATTCTTTTTTATTTGCTGTCTTTTTGCCTTATAGGCAGTTCATTTGCTCAGGTTGAACAATATGCAGACAAAGACGGCTTGGCCATCTATGACCTCATCAAACAATATGGAGAAGCAAGGGCAGCCCAGGACACAGCCAAGTTAGCAGATTTGCTAACTGACGATGTGGATCAACATGTGTCTTCTGGTGAGTGGCGTTCAGGATTGGAAGAAACTTTGGCTGGAATGGTCAGAAGTTCGCAATTAAACCCCGGCGAAAGAAGCCTCAATGTACAACGGATTCGCTTTGTCAATCCAGAAACGGCTGTTGTTGATGTCAAATATGACCTCAGGCAGGCCAATGGGCAAGAGCGAAATATGTGGAGTACCTTTGTTGTGGTCAATGTAAACTTCAAATGGAAGATAGCAGCCATTAGGAATATGTTGCCTTCTGATTGAGATGCGTGAAAACATACTTTTGAAAATTGAGCGATTGGCTTAGGGGAATGAACTTTTTCAGTGTAATTCCATTTACTATTAATTCCTACCTTTGCCCTATGGAAAGTACCCCAAAGACAGACATCAGAAAACTTACACTTGAGCAGTTAAGCGATTTTTTTGTGCAGCAAGGCGACAAAAAATTCAGGGCCAAGCAGGTCTATGACTGGCTTTGGAACAAATCCCTTAAGAATTTTGACGATATGAGTAACATCTCCAAGGAAACAAGGGAGATGCTTAAGGCCAATTTTATCATCAACCACATCCAGGTGGACCTGATGCAGCATTCCAATGACGGCACCATTAAAAATGCAGTCAAGCTATTTGACAGCAAAATTGTTGAGTCTGTGCTGATCCCGACTAGCAAGCGCATCACGGCTTGTGTATCCAGTCAGGTCGGATGCAGCCTGGACTGTAATTTCTGTGCCACAGCCAGGCTTAAGCGCATGCGTAACCTCAATGCAGCAGAAATCTACGATCAGGTGGTGGCCATCAAGGAAGAAGCAGAAACTTACTTCAATAGGCCACTGACGAACATTGTTTTTATGGGCATGGGGGAGCCTTTGCTGAATTATGCCAATGTGATCGAAGCTATTGACAAAATCACATCACCCGAGGGATTGGGTATGGCTGCAAGAAGAATCACCTTATCCACTGTAGGCATTCCCAAAATGATCAAAAAGATGGCAGATGATGAGGTGAAGTTTAATCTTGCCATTTCCCTGCATTCAGCCATCAATGAGACCAGAAGCAGGCTAATGCCGATCAACGACGTGAACCCCTTGGAAGACCTTGCAGAAGCGCTCAGATACTGGTACCAAAAAACCAAGCGTAAAGTCACCTATGAATATGTCATCTGGGATGGCATCAATGACGATGAAGCACATGCCCGTGCTTTGGCCAAATTCTGCAAAATCATTCCTTCTAAAGTCAACATCATCCAATACAATCCCATTGATGAGGGGGAATTTCGACAAGCTTCAAAGGAAGCAGTAGAAATGTATGTCCGGGTTTTGGAGCAAAACGGAATCATAGCCAAAGTCCGCAAATCCAGAGGTCAGGATATAGACGCAGCCTGTGGGCAGCTGGCCAATAAAAATGAAGTGGCCAAATTATAATCATCCAGAGGTTATGCTTCAAACTGTAATTGAATATTTTTAAATTATTCATTTTTTAAAATGATATTTTGGTCAGTTTGCGGTCAAGAGATATTAATGTTTGTTTTTTGATTTTTTTAAATTAAAATTACAGTAATGCCCGATATTGGTTTACACATTTGATTGCCCAAAAATTAATACAGGTCAGCATCCTCTATATATCATCCGATATTTCAATTTTATTGATGTAGTACATTGTTGTTTATGTAAATAAAGTTTACAGGTTTATAAAGCTTTCACCTATTGAAAATTTGATACAAGTGGATGCCAGCTACCACTTAAAAAAACGGGGCGACTCCGAAAAGCCAAATGAGTAGGGGGAAAACAAATCACAACTTATGCATTATTATTTAAAAGCCTTAAGACAGTATGCCGATTTTTCAGGTAGGGCAAGAAGAAAGGAATACTGGATGTTCACTCTTTTTAACGTGATATTTGCCGTAGTGGCAATTGGGTTGGACATCCTTATTGGTTCAGCGATTGATGGTATGGTATTCGGTCCATTCTACATTGTCTACCTAATGGCAATGGTGATTCCGAGTTTAGCAGTCGCAATCCGACGGCTTCATGATACGGGAAAAAGCGGATGGATGATACTGGTCGGGTTTATCCCGTTGATCGGATCTATTTGGCTGTTGATATTGTACTGTACCGATAGCTATCCTGGAAATAACAAATGGGGACCCAATCCTAAGGAAAAGGCAATGGCTTATTGAAGTAACTGAAAAAGTAGAAAGGGTAGCGTAATACTACGCTACCCTCTTTAATTAAGGAGAAGTAAAGGAATTATTTTTTACTAAATTCAAACAGCTTCCTTTTTTCATCTTTGCTGAGCGAATCATATCCTTTGGCAGCAATCTTGTCCAGTATCAAGTCTATTTCTTCTTGGGTAGTGTCGTTCATTCTGGAAGATACATGTCCGCTGTTTTTGCTTTTAGTATAGCTTCCAGTGTCTGGTTCTGTGTTCTTTCTTCTATAGGAAACTTTCACTTTAGTGCTTTTGGAAAATATATTTTCAAAGAAGTAGCCGATGGTCTGAATGCCCTTGCCTAAATCCCTTCCTTTACCAAGTTGAGTGATATAAAAAAAACCCATTGCAGCACCACCCAAGTGGGCTAGTTCACCGCCGGCATTGTTTCCTGCTGAATTCAAGAAAGCGATAAGCACATAAAAAACCGCAATATATTTTATCTTGACTGGGCCAAGCAGGAGCAGGTGGAATGTGGTATTTGGCGCAATCGTCGCAGCGGCAACCACGATAGCATAAACACCTGCACTAGCTCCAAGCATTCTTGCTATGGGCCTTACTTCAGCAAAGTAAGGGGAAATGTTGTACATCAACACATAAAGTAAGGCTCCGGCGATACCCCCAAGAATGTAAATATTGGCAAGTTTTCTGCTTCCTAAGTATTCATTCACCAATAACCCAAACCAATACAGAAAAAGCATATTGAACAGGATGTGAAAGAGGCCTTCATGCAAAAACATGTAGCTCAATATAGACCAAGGCTGCGTCAGGAAGACCATTGGATCTGCAGGCATCATCACAAAAGACTTCAGCATCTCATAGGTATCCTTTGATCCTGTGTAGGTAAGTACAATCCTGAACAGCGCCATTATTAAAAATAACAGGATATTCAACGCCATTAGCTTATAAAGGCTGTTGTTACTGTTTTTGAATGCGTCTTTTAAATTAGACCAAAATCCTCCGTACATAGATTGTCAATAAAAGGTATTTCTGCTTTTTTTCCAATAATAAACTAAAACTGCGCCTATGATCAATCCGCTCAAATGTGCAAAATGGGCTACATTATCTACAGGATTATTGTTGATTACGTTGTAAACGGTGTAGAGGCCATAAAAGAGCACCAGATATTTTGCTTTGACCGGCATAGGTGGAAATAATAAAAACAATTCTGTGTTGGGGAAAAACAAGCCAAAAGCTATCAAGACCCCAAATAAAGCACCTGATGCACCCACCATAGGGATACTCGCCTGATTTTCCCTGATAGCAGACATGTTTTCCTTTGCTCTCTGAATGAGTGCTCTGTCGGTGGGGTTTCTGCTATAGACATCTATAAAATCATAAACAGCAGATTTAAATAAATGCCTGTTTTTACTTACAAAACCTGAAAATTTTTCAGGACTTGGATCTTGGTAAAATTCTGAAATGGTGCTGTCCAGCTGATGCATTCTATAAGATGTGTAGCCAGAATACAACAAGCCAGATCCCACTCCACAAACCATCCACAAGGTCAGTAGTTTTTTAGGTCCCAAAAACTGCTCCAAAAGCGGGCCAAATATGAATAGGCCAAACATATTGGTGAACAAATGCCAGCCATTGGCATGCATAAACATGTAGGTCAGAAATTGCGTGGGCAGAAATCCTGGACTCTGTACATAATACAAGGCAAAAATGCTATTGAGGTAAGGTAGAAAATATGCCGCTACAAAGTAGAGTACTATGTTGAGGATCAAGAGATTCTTAACAACCGGTGTAAGGTTTCTAAACATATATTATCTAATAAAAAAACCACTTATTTTTTGAAGATCCAGCTTGACAAAGGTTTTGTTACCGCTTAGGCCGTAATTGGGGTTCTCACAAGCAAATAGTTGCCCAACTATAGCTTCCATTTCAGGAGAACTTAATTTTGCTCCTTTCTTCAGCGATGATTTTCTAGCCAAAGAACGTGCTAAGTTTTCTCTTTTGTCCAAAGAAAGCTCAGACTTAAAGTGCTTAAATTGCTCTAGAAGCCCTTCAAACAGTGCTTTTTCATTCGTGACAGTAATATCGGCAGGTACTCCCTGTATCAGTACACTGTCCTTTCCAAACACGTCTACCAAAAAGCCTAAACTATGAAGTTCATCTTTGATGTCCATCACCAAGGCAAAATCTCCTTGACTGAGTGTGATATGTTGGGGAAACAGGCATTGCTGCGATACCCCTGCAGCCTTTGTTAGCTGTCTGATGTAGCGCTCATACAAGATCCGTTCGTGAGCAGCCTGCTGATCAATAATCAATAGGCCTGTGGACATCTGCGCCACAATATAATTGCACTCTACCTGAAAGGTGGCACCGGTTTCTTCCCTTCTATCAGGAAATTCCAATGATACTGCATCTAGCTGTTCATTTGCTTTCGAAGAAAAGGTCAGGACATCTGTTTCACGAGGCTGCGGTGCTTGCTGAAGCGGTTGTCCCTCAAACAGTTTTTCCCAGCCTGACACAGACTTGCTTTTGAATTCAGGCCTTTGGAAGGTTTTATAGCTGTTCTCATGGCTTAATTCCTCTTGCTTGGCAACATCTTTTTTCCAGTTCTCTGCATAATTCACATCTAAGCTGAAATCAAGAGTAGGAACCACGTTATGGGCACCCAATGCCTGCTTCACCGCCGACCTGATTACGGCATACACGGTTCGCTCATCGTCAAACTTTATCTCCGTTTTGGTTGGATGTACATTGATGTCTATATGTGAAGGATCTATTTCAAGGAACAAAACGTAGAAAGGCTGCATATCTGAAGCCATCAATCCCTCATAAGCATTGCTTACGGCATGGTGCAGGTAGTTGTTTTTGATGTATCGGTTGTTGACAAAGAAAAACTGTTCGCCACGTGTTTTCTTTGCACTTTCAGGCTTGCCAATATATCCCCGTACCTGCAAATGGGGAGTTTCTTCTTGACAACTTACCAATTGGCTCTGATATGTTTTTCCGAATATGCCGACGATCCGTTGGCTGAGTTTTCCGGGCTGCAATTGATACAGTTCCATGTCATTTTGGATGAAACTGAAGCCTATTTCTGGATAGGAAAGTGCCACCCGCTCAAATTCCTCAACAAGGTGCCGCATTTCTACGGGGTTGGATTTGAGAAAATTCCTTCTGGCAGGAACATTGTAAAAAAGGTTTTTGACTAAAATCGTGGTGCCTTCGGAACAGGAGATAGGTTCCTGCTTTTTGACTTCAGACCCTTCTACTTGTAGGTATGTGCCCAGCTCATGGCCTTTTTGGCGCGTTTTCATTTCGGTCTGGGCTACGGCTGCTATAGAAGCCAGTGCCTCACCCCTGAAGCCAAATGTACGGATGCTAAAAAGATCTTCTGAAGTGCGGATTTTGGAAGTGGCATGACGCTCAAAGCTCATCCTGGCATCAGTCATGGACATGCCTTTACCATTGTCAATGACTTGTATCAAGGTTTTTCCGGCGTCTTTGACAATGACTTTAATCTGGGTAGCACCAGCATCGACAGCATTTTCAAGCAGTTCTTTCAATGCTGAAGCTGGCCGTTGCACGACTTCTCCGGCTGCAATCTGATTGGCAATGGCGTCCGGAAGAAGTTGAATAATATCGCTCATTTACGGGTATGGCTTTTTAGCTTTCGGAGATAATTGACCAGCATGATTGCTCCGCCTACAATTGCAAGTCCATATAAAGCTTCATTTCCATAATAATAATAACCCGCCATTGCAGCAACAAGAACAGCAATAATCCCTAACCGCATCATTCCCGCACTGGAACTGGAAGATGACCTTCCCCTGATTGGGCTGCCTTGGGTAAATGCCCCTCTCAAGGAAGAACCATAGGTATGGGATTCTTCCGTATCCGAATCAATCATCCCTTGACTACGCAATTCATGTTTGATCCTAGAAGTCCTTTGTTCAATTTCTTCTTTTACAGGATCGTAATATCGGGGTTTGATCTCAAACCTTGCGTGTGTCGCGGTCCTGAAAATGGAAGGGAGTTTCATAAGTAATATAATTCAAGTGTTCTTTTTGACGTTATTTTAGTCCATCACCACAATTATCAAAATTGATATTTATGGATTGGATTTTTCGTGTATGTTTGTATATAACGGCGTTTGCCGTATATCATTTATACAAAGTTATTTTAAATATCAAGCAATAAAAATTTAACACTTCCATGAGGGGAAAAGTTTGGAGCGTGCTCATTGGTCTGGTTTTTATCTACCATTCTGATGCAGTAATGGGATGGGAGAAACCCAAAGATGAGCCGGTTGCCAAAGAAGACAGAGATCCTTTGATTGCCAAAGACCAGCGGAGACAGGCCAACTGGGTGGATAGTGTTTTCAATAGCCAGACCTTTGAACAGCGGATAGGGCAACTGTTTATGGTAGCGGCCTATTCCAATAAAGATGAGCGCCACAAACAGGAAATTGCAAAACTGATCCAAGAGCAGCAGCTTGGTGGATTGATTTTTTTTCAGGGAGGTCCTTTGAGGCAGGCTCATCTTACCAATTATTACCAATCAATTTCTAAGATACCGCTATATATCGCAATGGATGCAGAGTGGGGGATCAGCATGCGGCTAGATTCTGTCCTTACTTTCCCCAAAGCAATGACGCTTGGCGCATTGCCAGATGACAAGCTCATCTATGATATGGGTAAAGTCATGGCCCAGCAGTTTAAAGAACTGGGCATGCATATCAACTTCGCGCCTGTCGTGGATGTAAATTCCAATCCCAATAATCCTGTTATCGGGTATAGGGCTTTTGGAGAAGAAAAAAGACTCGTCGCCCGCAAATCACTCGCTTACATGAAAGGGCTTCAGGACCATGGCATCATGGCCAATGCCAAACATTTTCCGGGCCATGGTGATACAGAGACGGATTCACATTATTCTCTACCGGTCATCAAACATTCCGAGACCAGAATCAAGGACATTGACCTATATCCTTATCGTGAACTGATAGACCAGGACCTGATGAGCGTGATGGTGGCCCACTTGCATATTCCGAGCATGGACAGTGAGCGCAATAAGGCCACAACCTTGTCCCGCTACGTGGTTTCTGATCTTCTGAAGAAACAAATGAATTTTAAAGGCCTGATTTTCACAGATGCCTTGAATATGAAAGCTGTAAGTGGCCAATTTAAGCCTGGTGAGGTGGATCTGATGGCACTGCTGGCTGGTAACGATATCCTGTTGTATTCCCAGGATGTGCCTAAAGCTAAAGCGATGATCATACAGGCGGTTCAAGAAGGTAAAATCAGCCAAGAGGAAATCGACGAAAGGGTCAAGAAGGTGTTGAAAGCTAAGTATTGGTCCGGCTTAAATCAATTGAGACCAGTCGAAACCTACAACCTTATCAATAGGCTTAACAGCCCTGAGGTGGAACTACTCGTTGAAAAACTTTACGCCCAATCCATTACAGTCAATGCCAATAAGGATAATTTTTTACCCATAAAGCATTTAGACCTGCATAGGATGGCCTCCCTGACTATCGGTGGAGATGCCAAGGTAATGCAGGAGAAACTAAATAAATATGCCCGATTTGAGCACTTTTCAATTCAAAAGGGAGCTGATGCCGCTACTTGGGATGATATAGAAAAGAAGCTTTCCGAATTCAATACTGTAGTAGTCAATGTCATGGGTGTAACCAATAGCCCATCTAGGGGATTTGGTTTGAATAGCACAGACGTGTTTTTTATCAAAAAACTCAGCAGGCAAAAACAAGTGGTGACTGTTCTTTTTGGAAATGCCTATGCGGCTAAGTTTCTGGAAGGATTACCTCACAACATCCTTGCATTTGAAAACAACGAAATCACACAAAAACTAGTGCCTGAGGTGATTTTCGGTGGGAGGGATGCCTATGGCATACTTCCTGTGAGTGTAAGCGAAAATATCCTGGCAGGATCCGGAGGATATTTAAAAGGTCTAGACAGACTTTCCTACAGTATTCCAGAAAGTCAAGGTCTTGATTCCAGGGTGCTGGCCAATATCGATGCAGTAATGGAGCGCGGGATCAAGAATAAGGCCATGCCTGGAGGGGTAGTGCTGGTGGCTAAAGGAGGTAAAGTAGTTTATGAAAAAGCCTTTGGTTATTTTGATTATAAAAAAACAAAAAGGGTGGATACCGAAACCGTCTACGATTTGGCATCAATCACCAAAGTGCTCGGAACTACCCAAGCTGTCATGTTTTTGGCAAGCAGGGGCATCATTGATATGGACAAGCCGATCAGCCATTATATTCCCGAACTGAGAAACACCAATAAAGGGCCTTTGGTGATCAAAGATATTCTTGCGCACGAAGCAGGTTTAGTCGCTTTTATTCCCCATTATATCAAAACAGTAGAAGGAGGAAACTGGAAGTTGGATTATTACAGGGACAAATCTGAACCGGGTTTTTCACTCCCTGTTTCCAATGACATGTATGGAAGAATCTCCTTGCGTGACAGTCTATGGTCATGGACAGTGAAGTCTGATCTAAGAAAACTTGAGCCAGGAAAAAGGAAACACAGCTATGTCTATTCAGATCTTACCATGTACCTGATGCAAGAGTTGGTAGAAAAGCTCGTCAATCAGCCCTTAGATGAATTTCTGGATCAAAATTTTTATGCGCCGCTTGGATTGCATACCATGACCTTCAATCCAGCATTGAAATTTGGAACAGAGAAAATAGCCCCCACTGAAGATGATGTTTCTTTCAGGAAAAGGATGATTCAAGGCTATGTACATGATCCAGGGGCAGCCATGTATGGAGGAGTGGCAGGGCATGCTGGATTATTCGGAAAAGCCAATGACCTTGCCGTCATGATGCAGATGATGCTCAATGGAGGACATTATGGAGGACTTGTTTTTATGGATGAGGATACCATTAAGGATTTCACCAAACGTCAAAGCAACCAAAGTAGGAGAGGCTGGGGTTGGGATAAGCCAGAGCCCGAAAAAGGCAAAGGCGGAAGTGCAGGTGCCCTTGCGCCAAAAAGCACATTTGGCCACACTGGTTTTACAGGCACCTGTGTCTGGGCTGACCCTGAAAATGATCTTATATATGTTTTCCTTTCCAATCGGGTACACCCAGACGCAAACAACAACACTCTGCTTAAAGATGGCATAAGGACAGAAATCCACGACATTATCTACAGGGCAATTAAGGATTAACTGCCTATGGCATAAGATCTAAAGAATTTTATGAGGCAGTGGTGAACATTTCTTATAGCTTTTTGTGTTTAGATTGATTGAAATCATCTCCCAATCCAGAAATATGAAAATTGGAATTGTCTGTTACCCGACCTTCGGTGGTAGCGGAGTCGTAGCGACCGAGTTAGGTAAAGCGCTTGCCAAGGAGGGTCACAAGATCCATTTTATCACCTACAGACTTCCGACAAGATTGGATTTTTTCAGTCAGAACCTTTTTTACCACGAAGTGGATATTAAAAGTTATCCCCTTTTTGAGCATGCACCCTACGAACTTGCCTTAGCTAGCAAAATGGTGAATGTGGTGAAATATGAAAAGTTGGATCTCCTGCATGTTCACTATGCCATACCGCATGCTTCTGCGGCGTATATGGCGAAACAAATTCTGAAAGAAGAAGGTATATATATCCCAGTAGTGACTACCCTGCATGGTACAGATATCACATTAGTTGGAAAAGACCCTAGCTATGAGCCCGTTGTGACATTCAGTATCAACCAATCAGACGGGGTCACTGCAGTTTCTGAGGACCTGAGAAAAGACACTTTTGAGCACTTTGATATCAAGGTGCCTATCAAAGTGATACCCAATTTCATTGATCTTGAAAGATTCAAAAAACAGCGAAAAGATCATTTTAAACTCGCTATTTGCCCAAATGGAGAAAAACTGATGGTGCACACATCGAATTTCAGAAAGGTCAAAAGAGTGGAGGATGTAGTGAAAGTTTTCAATGAAGTTCGAAACCTCATTCCGGCAAAACTGTTATTAGTAGGAGATGGTCCGGAGCGGGATAAGATGGAAAGAATGAGCCGTGAGTTTGGCATCAGTGAGGATGTGAGGTTTTTAGGCAAACTTGAGGCGGTAGAAGAGGTGCTTTCTGTGGCAGATCTATTCATCATGCCTTCAGAAAAGGAAAGTTTCGGTTTGGCAGCCTTAGAAGCTATGGCTTGCGAAGTTCCTGTATTGTCGTCCAATGCAGGGGGTATACCGGAGCTGAACATCAACGGAAGTACAGGTTATGTTTGTGAAATAGGAGACATCAAAGGAATGACAGCCAAAGCGCTGGAAATCCTTGACGACCAGAATCTTCCGGGTTTCAAAGAACGTGCTCTTGCAAGAGCAAAGGAATTTGATGTGACGAAAATATTGCCGATGTATGAACAATTTTATCTTGAAACATTAAGCCAAGCAGATCAGAAATTATCAAAAGTCTGATTTAAATCATCGGGTTTAATTATTTAATTTCTTTCTAAAATACATCATTTGGCCTAACTTTGGACCGCGTTTTGGGGAAGTTTCTTCTTGGTTTTTATTGAAAAAAGAATTCTAAATCCTAATCGATCATATTCGGTAACAATTATGACAACGACTACCATGAAAAAAATCGGAAGATTGGAAAGACCAGACAACAATGGATCGGCGAAGATGTTTCAGAATCCAGTGCTTGAGCGTTTATCCAGGACTCATATCAGTATTCCGATTATTCTATTTATTTCGGTAAGTGTACTTTCTTTTTATTATGCATACACTACTACAGCTATACCATTGGGTATTGGTTTACTGGTTTTGCTGGGAGGGCTTTTCGTATTTACTTTCGTAGAATACATGATGCACCGACACTTCTTCCACATGGAGCCTGATACAAAGGTAAAAGATAAACTGCAGTATTCAGTTCACGGAGTCCACCACGATTATCCAAAGGATAAAGATAGACTGGCAATGCCTCCATTTATATCTGCTTTATACACACTTATATTTTACACTGTGTTCACCTTATTAATGGGTGAATATGCGCTGTATTTCCTTCCTGGATTTCTCTTTGGATATGCTGCATATCTTGGGGTTCATTATATTGTACATGCTTATCAGCCACCCAAAAACTTCCTTAAAGTGCTTTGGGTCAACCATGCAGTTCACCATTACAAAGATCCTGATGTGGCTTTTGGAGTAAGCTCACCACTTTGGGATTATATCTTGGGTACTATGCCCAAAAAGGAAAGATGATTTAAAACAAGTTCAGTTGCTCATAAAGGATATGGCAATTGATTATTGACCTTCACTATATGAAAGAGGCCTCCGAACTGCATATTCGGGGGCCTCTTGTTTTCCTAAAACTGGTGGGGTTTTCGGGCTAAGGCTTGTTTTCTTTCTTGTTACCCTTCGAATTCAAAAGCTGTTTGTCACTCTCTTTTTCCCATTGCTCCATTTTCTTCTGGAATTCCTTAAGCTTTTCCTCATGTTTTTCCAGCCAGGCTTCCATCTGTTTTTGAAAGGCTTCTAGTTTTGGTTCGTTTTCAGTTTTCCATTCCTCCATCCGCTTTTCAAATTCCTTCATTTTGGGCTCGTTTTCTGCTTCCCATTTTTTCAGTTTCAGCTCATATGCTTTCAATTTTGGCTCATTTTCTTTTTGCCATTGTTCCATCCGTTTCTCGAATTCTTTAAGCTTAGGCTCGTTTTGCTGTTGCCAGACCTGCATTCGCTCTTGGATTTCCTTGGCCCATTCCGAACGCCTGGTGGTATCTGAAAAGATGTAAATCCCTTTGTGTTTCATCACTGAATCCATGTTTGGAAATGGCGGTGGAGTCATTTTGAAGTCAGGGAATTCCATCTGAAAATCCGGCATGCTTTCTAGCATTAGCGGTGGGATTGGCATCAGCTCAAAATTGGGGAAATCTTTAAAATCAAAATTCGGCATTGGAGGTATTTCCTTCATTTCAAAATTTGGCATGCGGTCCAGCTCCAAAGGATACTTTGGAGGATTTGTAAACAGCAGTGTCCATTGGTCAGAGAGCTGATCCAAATGATCATGAGATTCCTTCATCCGGTTTGGCTCGGGTTCGGCAGGAATACTGTCGTTTTTCTTAACCGGTTTTTTTGGAGGGATACTGTCCAAAGCTAAAGGCTGACCCCAATCGTGTATGGGGGAAATTGTTGCGGGCTGTTCATCGCTTTTGTGCTTGTTGTCGGCTCCTACCCATATCGTGGCGCAGAGCAGCAGGGAGATCATCATGGTCATAGTAGTAAGTAAAGTTGGTTTTTTATGTGTAGTGCGGATGCCCAGGATTTGTTTGATGCGGTCCAGTGTGGGGTGGTTAGGCCGATGGGCGGCCATGGCGGGAGAAGGCACCTGCTTAGTCTGTAAATTGATTACTTCAGCAAGAGCAAAAGCAAGCTGACGAGGTTCGATTCCGGTAGCTATGGCCATTTCGTCGCAGGCACTTTCCCTGAATTCCTGGCTGCACCGGTTGATCCACCAGAATACCGGATGGAAGAAAAACATTACCTCCAGCAAGGCTTGCATTAGGTTAACTGCGAAATCATTTCTTTTGATGTGGGCAAGTTCATGGGCTAAAATGGCCTCCAGTTGGAGCAGAGGCATGTTCAGCAAAAGCGCAGCAGGGAAAAGAATGACTGGCTTTAAGGCTCCATAGGTCATGGGTACATCAACATGTATACTCCCCAAAAGCTTTACCGGCCTATTCACCCCGATTTTGCGCATGAGGTGCAGTAATTTTTTTTCAAGATCTCCTGTTACTGCTTGATGTTTTAGTTTTTTCAGGTTTCTGATTTCTGCCAGATTGCCAGCAAACCGGATCATAAACAGCATAGCTCCCAAAAACCACATGCGAACCAAAAAGGGCAATTGATTTTCGATTTTTTGTATCCAAAATGAATAGGTGGTCTGGGTAGGTTCAACTCCAGTTTGGGCATAATTAGCATAAAATGAGCTGTTAAGGAGTTCAAATCTCGCTTTATTTGCGGTCTCTGCTGATCTGTGACCATCAACAAGCATAACCCCTGTCAGCAAACTTGCCCCAAATGCTCCAGCCATGGCCCAAAGGCAAAGCTTATATTTGAAGGCGGAACTTGCCGAGTTGAATATTTTCAATGCCAGGTATAGCATCAGGCCTATGACAGCAAGCTGCCATACAGCATGTACCAGAATCCATCCGAGGATGTACATGGTATGTTCTGGGAAAAAATTTGTCAACCAATCCATTATTGTTCTTTTTGTAACTTATCCAAAAGTGCTCTTATTTCATCTATTTCTTCCTTGGAAGGATTGCCCTGCCCTAGTGCCTGCATAACCAGGTTTTTGGCTGAGCCCCCAAATGCAGCCGATACAAAATCATCCACAAGTGTCTTTTGTGTATCAGTCTTGTCAATGGCTGCATAATACACATGGGTGCGTTGCTCCTCATCTCTACCTAGAAGACCTTTGCCATGCATGATCTGCATGAGCTTGAGTGTTGTGGTGTAGCCAGTGTCTTTATTGGCGGACAAAGCCTCATGGATTTCCCTGACTGTTGCTTTGTTTTTTTGCCAGATAAGGGTCAGGATTTCGAGTTCAGAATCTGTTGGTTTAATTGGCATAATTTGATTACGATTTGTTTCGTATAAAGATATACGATTCGATTCGTAATAACCAAATCAGCTTACGATTTTTTTCGTATAAATTTGAAATTTGTTTTATATTATTATCCAATTGAGTTTGTTGAACATATGGTTTAGTTTTTCTAATTTGCAAACATGTGTTTATTTGCGTTCAGCTGGAAAAATTATCCCGGCCACAAGCTTGTTTTAGTAGCCAACAGAGATGAGTTTTTTGAAAGGCCCTCTCTGCCTCTTCACCTTTGGGATGAGGGTTTCTTCAGTGGCAAAGACCTCCGTGCCGGAGGGGCTTGGTTAGGTTTGCATCCAAACGGAAAGTTTGCCGCCTTGACCAACTATAGGGACATGCGCAAGGTGAAGTCCAACGCCAAGAGTAGGGGCAATCTTGTAAAGGATTTTCTTGAAGGTGATCTTGAGCCAGTCGCCTACCTCCAAAGAGTAGCAGAAGAGATGGAGGCCTATGAAGGTTTCAACCTTCTTGTCAGCGATGGGAAGAAGTTGTATTACTTTTCTAATGTTGAAAAACAGATCAGGGAACTGTCCCCGGGCTTATATGGATTGAGCAATGAACTTTTGGAGTCTCCATGGCCTAAGCTCAAATTGGCTAAGCAAGGTTTAAAGGAAAAGCTTGCTGCTGATATCCTGATTCCTAGCTCGCTTATGGAAGCAGTACACAGCCGGGAGTTTGCCAAAGATGAAGAGTTGCCGGATACAGGTATGGATCTTGAATCAGAACGCTTGTTATCGCCTCAGTTTATCAGTGCAAGAGGCGTGTATGGTACAATCAACACAACGGTGATTTTGTGGAAATCCACAGGAGAAGTTACCATGGTGGAGCGCACTTTTGACCAGCCTCAGGATAAGTTTTCAGATACCCAAGTTGATTTTGTGGCAATTCCTGCTGATCTTAAGTGCAAGGAACATTAAATGCCCCAAGCCTGTTGAGAACAGGTAAATCAATAACAAATGGATATTTTAGATGTGTTGATCATTGGAGGAGGGCCTATTGGCCTCGCCTGTGGAATTGAATGCGAAAAAGCTGGTTTAAGTTACCTCATTATTGAAAAAGGAGTACTTACCAATTCGCTTTTTAATTATCCGGTCAACATGACCTTTTTTTCGACTTCCGAAAAACTTGAGATGGGTGGATTGCCGTTTATGTCGGTCAGCCACAAGCCTACACGTACGGAAGCCCTTGAATATTACCGTCGGGTTGCAAAGCATTGGCAATTGAAAATAAGATTGTATGAACCGGTGGTTGATCTTTCAAAAAAAGACGAATTGTTTTTAACCAGGACCGCCAAAAATCACTACAACAGCCGCAACATCATCCTCGCAACAGGTTTCTATGACTTGCCTAATCTGATGAATGTTCCAGGGGAGGATTTGCCCAAAGTCACCCATTATTACAAAGAGCCTTGGCCATATATCGGGCAGAAAATTCTTGTAGTAGGTGGGGCCAACTCTGCCGTCGATGTCGCTTTGGAGACTTATCGCAAAGGAGCAGACGTGACCATGGTGCTTAAAGATGGTGGTATAGATGCCAATGTCAAATATTGGGTTAAACCGGATATAGAAAATAGGATCAAGGAAGGATCAATTAAAGCCTTTACCCATTCCACGGTTAAAGAAATCCGGGAACATGAAGTTATTCTCAATACTCCTGATGGGGAAGTGAACATAGCCAATGATTTTGTTTTGGCAATGACAGGTTATCGGCCGAATTTTGCGTTATTGGACCAATTGGGTGTTGAGCTGAGTCTTGACGAAAAACGTCAACCATGTTATGACCAAGCCAATCAGGAATCCAATGTTCCGGGTGTATACCTAGCTGGGGTGGTTTGTGGGGGGTTGAATACCAGGGAGTTTTTTATAGAAAACTCCATCATCCATGCCGAGCATATTGTTCAGCACATACGATCCAAGTGATTACTAATGGTCCGTTTCAATTATTAAAACTGAAAATATGTCTGGCCAAGGGCTGATCATTTCCTGCCAGCTACTCCAAGCCTTAGCGGCTAATTTTTGATATTCCCCAGTAAATGGATTGAACCAGGTATACTGAACTGTCCCGCCTTCAGGTTTTGGAATGACCAGATTTACCCGATCTGAAGCAGCCGGAATCAGCATGAGGTACCTCCCCTTGCTATCATAAAGTGCGTATCCATTGGTAGCCAGATTATTTTCACCACCCTTGTCATTTGTAGTGAGTTTGGGGATACTTGGTTTGAAATTGTTCAGTGGATATTTGGCAAATAGAGCAGCCATATACCTATAATAGCCAAACTTCGGCGGGTCAAAGCTGTGCTTCTGATCAAAAGGGTCATAGATCACAATATTCCAGGCCGTATTTTGCCAATAATAAGATCCATATACTCCAGCAAATACACATTCATAAGTGCGTTCCAAGCAGGTTTCAGCAGTCGTGTAATTTCCCACAAAAGACCTGTAAGGACCGCTCTCATAGCCTCCATGCTCAATATTGACCACAGGCTTGTCCAAATGCCTTTCACGGCCTTGCAGCATCAGGGAATAAAGGTTGGATCGCCAACTTTGTATTGAAATGAAATCCACCCGGGAAGCTTCACGGCTGTTGTATTCATAGTCATGAACAGTGAGCAGTCTGTTGTAGGCATCGTTTTTCCTGATTCGGCTGATGCGCTCATTGATATAGGGAATGTCGCATCTTCCGTAGTCTAGGGCTTCTTTGGATACATCCCAAATCACATTGCTGAAGGCTTGGTACCGCGATATAATGTAATCGAAATACATGTTATCAGCCCTGCTATACATTTCCGGCCAGTTGACTTTTTTATTCCAAACATAAATCATCAAATGGGCATCCAGTCCCTTTTGCTGCATCAAAGCAATCACACGATCCAGGTGCTGAAAGAGATGTACATTGAGACGGGAGAAGTCAGGACTTTCATTCGAGCCCATAAAAGGTGAATAATCGGGCTTCCCAAAGAAATATTTTTCTGGGACATCTGGGCTTATGCCCCAACCCACATCAAAAGCATACACGTTCATCACCACATGGTTGAAGCCGTTGTCAGCCACATGCTGCAGGATACTTTCAGATTTGGGCAGACCTGCAGGATTTCCATAATCCAAGGCAAAAAGCCAGTCTAACTCAAATGCCAGCATGAAATGTGGAGATCCATCTTCATGGATAAAAGCTTGGGGATTTTCAGGGTCCACTTGCACCGCACCTTTGCCCACCTTGTTTGGCGTGACTGTAAGGGTTCCCTTTTGACCGCTCAATTGAGGGAGAGAGGCATGCGTCAGGTAAGTCCATTTTCCTGCATTACTTGCGGAGAAGCGCAGAATCCACTCTTTTTCGCCATTATAGAAGCCAGGCACTTCAAGCAATTGACCATCAGGGCCTGATAAAGAAGCTGAAAATTTGATGTCAAAAGGATTGGTGTCTTTTGGAATATTCGCTTCAAACACCAAGTCCAAAACCTCCCACTGAGAAATTTGAATCTGGTTTTTAGTCGCTTGATTCTGTCTCTTGACCTGAGCCTGAACTGTCACAGAGAATACAAGAAGAAGCATCAGGATAGAAGCCTTACAATATGATGAAGCCATTTTGGGAAATTTTATTTTACAAGATATAAAAAAGTAAAAGTGTTGTGCGGACTATGTTCGTAAAAAGTGACCGTGTGCCTAAGATTATGTTGAATAGTTAAAAATTCACAAACTCTTTTATGATTTTTATAAGCTTTTGCCTCATATTTTGTTTCTTTGCCTAATCCTAATAACCAGCAACATGAGGACTTTATTGCTTAGACCAGGCGCGGAAGAGCTGAATTATGAAATCAGGGGCATAGTCAAAAAGGCTAGGCAAATCGAGAGCCTTGGTCACCCTATTCTTTGGGAAAACATAGGTGATCCCATTCAAAAGCACAATGCTGTGCCTGACTGGATGAAAGAGATTGTCACAGACCTCGTATCTCAGGATAAATCCTACGGCTATGCTGACTCCAAAGGGGTGCTGGAAACAAGGAAGTTTCTTGCCAATATCAACAACAGCAAAGGTGGCAGCCAAATTACTGCAGAAGATATATTGTTTTTTAATGGGTTAGGAGATGCGATTGCGAAGTTGTACCAATTTCTGGTGCCTACAGCTAGGATTATTGGGCCATCTCCTGCATATAGCACCCATAGTTCTGCAGAAGCCGCGCATGCCAATACAGCACCTATTACTTATACCTTGGATCCGGATAATCAGTGGCTTCCGGATATGGAGGACTTATACAACAAAGTCAAATACAATCCTGCCATTGTGGGGATATTGATCATCAATCCTGACAATCCTACAGGAATGGTCTATCCCCGTGAAGTTTTGGATGGATTTGTCAAGATTGCCAAAGAATTCAAATTATTGCTTATAGCAGATGAAATTTACCACAACATCACTTACAATGGTGTCAAGGCTATAGCATTGTCAGAGGTCATTGGGGATCTTCCTGCCATTTCACTAAAAGGAATATCCAAAGAATTTCCCTGGCCTGGTGCAAGATGTGGATGGATGGAATTTTACAACAGGAATGCTTCAAAAGAATTTGCCAAATTTTGTCAAACGCTTGAAAACGCCAAGATGATAGAAGTCTGTTCTACAATTTTGCCGCAGCTATGTATTCCAAGGATCATGAGCCATCCCAAATATCAGACATATCGTGAGGAAGCAAACCAAAAGATCGGCAATAGGAGCAGGATCATGCAAGAAATATTAGGTGCAATACCCGGTATCAAATTCAATCCCACCAAAGGTGCATTTTACAATACGGTGGTATTTGATGAAAATTTCCTAGATCCCGCACAGACACTACCAGTAGATGATCCCAAAGTGAAGGATCTGTTGGAAAGCTGGCTCGGTGAACCAAATATGCCCTTGGATAAGCGGTTTGTCTATTATCTTTTGGCCTCTGCCCAAATCTGTGTAGTGCCGATAAGCTCCTTTTGTTCGGATCTTCGCGGGTTTAGAGTGACTTTGCTGGAAGAGGACGAGCAGCAGTTCAGGCGTACATTTGAACAGCTGGGACAGGCTATCCGCCATTATTTGGCTTCAACAAAGCATGTGCCTGCGTAATTTCAGTCAATTCCTCCACGCCACATAGCCCTAAGGAAAGCGCTGCGGTTGCCTGTGCCTTCTGCCATAGCCAACCCTTCATGTTCACGAACCTCTAAGGTACGGTCTGGAAAGACTTCCTCAGGAATTTCAACAGGATTGGACAAAAGTGTATTGAGATCAGGCTGTCCGGCATCTATCCAGGCGGTATACCAAAAGTCGGCAATCATCTTGATGGATTTCTTCATTTGCCTTTCTACTTGTCCTGATAGCATTTCATGGTAGGCCATGGTATATGCCCTGGATTGCAGCTTGGTATTGACTACCCCTCGGACTTCATAGGTGTACTTCTTGTCTTCCTGAAAGCGGTTGCTGAGTATTTTTTCAAATTGAAGGACGCTGTCCAGCGCCATGTGAGCCCCTATCACAGCATCCCAGGCAGTCAATTGCGGTCTTTCCAAATAAGCTGCTTTTCCCACAAAGAAATCATAATCTTCAGAGAGCAACTCAGGAATCCTGCTTTCCCAGAATGCATGAATGCCATACTGCCCGGTCAGTTGCCCATTGTAATTCTTGGTGGTGTGCAGAGGGACGTTGATATCCGCAATATAATGTCCCAAGTCTGCGGCATGCCTCAATATCGCTTTGGTGTCTTTTCTTTTGAATGCTTCTGTAAGCTGGATTTTGGTGTGGTACACATTCCATGGCCCTATGCCGTGTTTTCTAAGCACTTCCTCTGAATAAAGCTCCACAGCTTCATGCCAATATCGAGGAAGCAAGAAAACTGCACTGTCCCCATATTCGTCTGCGTCGATGAAATGCTTTTCCGCTTCTCCGACCACAGCATAGCGTCTGCGGTCCGGGTTGACAGCATTATCCGAGATATAATCGATATGGGCCTTAAAGAACCCCATCATTTCTACAGGCAATGAAAACACAGCTAGGCGGTTGATCTTGCGGTGGGCAAAAAATCCCCAAGCTGCCAAGTCAGTTCCAGAGGCAATCAGGAAAAGCAGTGTAAATAGTAAATTTCGGCTCATAGTTAAAATTAATCTACCAGAAGAAGATGAGAAAATGAAATTTTATTACCTTTGCAATCCTACGGCGGAATTTAGATAATTTCATTGATTTCGGTGCTTTACTAGGTATTGTTTCTGAAATCCTTTTGTGTTTAAATATTTATCAATTACATTTGCACTCCGTTTAGGAACAAGGGGTGGAAACCAAGACATTAAGTAAACAAGGATATGGCAAATCACAAATCGGCTCTTAAAAGAATTCGTGCGAACGAAGCGAAGCGTTTGAGAAACAGATATCAGCACAAGACTACAAGAACCTTCATCAAAAGGCTGAAGTCTTCTACTGATAAAGCAGAAGCAGAGAAGCTTTTGAAAGAAGTTACTTCTATGATTGACAAACTTGCTAAAAAGAACATCATTCATAAAAACAACGCTTCTAACAAGAAGTCAAAGTTGACGAAATTCGTCAATTCACTTGCCTGATTGTAAGAAATTAAACGTTTAAATTAAGCCTTGGCCTAGCTGCCAAGGCTTTTTTGTTGTTTTTGGGTAGTAAATTTAGTCTTTATGATCTATTTCACTACTCATGCAGCAATACCATTCCATCAAAATCTCCGCACTGGCCGAAGAAGACCGGCCTAGGGAGAAGCTTCTCCTCAAAGGTAAATCGGCATTATCTGACGCTGAACTCATCGCAATCCTGATAGGATCCGGCACCCGTGAACTCAGTGCAGTAGACCTTGCAAGGCATATGTTGGCCTCTGTCAACCATGACTTGGGACAGTTGGCAAAGCTCAACATCAAAGACCTACAAAGGTTCAAAGGCATCGGGGAGGCAAAAGCAATCAGCATTGTCAGCGCCCTTGAATTGGGCAGAAGGAGGAAGTTGCTGGTAGATCAGCCAAACAAGGTGAAAATCACTTCCTCACAAGATGTGTATCAACTGATGAAGCCAGAATTGTTAGATGAAACGGTTGAGCATTTTTATGTATTGCTCCTGAGCAGGAGCAACCACGTCCTCAAAAAACAGCTGATCAGTCAAGGGGGTACAGCGGCAACAGTCGCTGATCCCAAACTGATCTTCAAACATGCTTTGGATAACCTGGCAAGCAGTATCATTTTAGTCCATAATCACCCCTCAGGAAGCCTGAAACCATCTGATCAGGACCGAAGGCTGACCAACAAACTCAAAGATGTCGGGATAAATCTCGAAGTACCCGTTATTGATCATGTGATTTTCACTGATGTTGCCTATTTTAGCTTCGCTGATGAAGGCTTATTGTAAAGATGAATACCAAAAACTTATTGATTATCGGAGTATTGACCGTAGTGGTCTTAGCAATCGGGTACACTTTGACAGGGACGGATGATCCTGAGGTGTATCTGGAAAAAATAGAAAAAGAGCGGGATAGACAATACAAATACCTGCGGTTCAATATTGAATCCCCCTTGACTGACGCCCAAAAGAAAGACCTCAAAGAACTGGATCATTTCCCTATTGATCCAGCATTTAGAGTCCGTGCCCGACTCATACCTTTAGAGCAGAAGAAAATGCTGGAACTGCCAATGACTGATGGTACAGTTGAAAAATATCTACAACATTCCCATGCAGAGTTTAATTGGCAAGGGAGCACTTATAAGTTGCTACTTTTGCAATCGCTAAAAGAATCCGACAGAAGGAATTTTTTTCTTGCCTTTGCGGATGAAACAAGTGGTGATGAAACTTATGGTGGAGGCAGGTATATTAACCTCCGTCAAGATGGTAAAAATAGCATCAGCATTGATTTTAACTTAGCTTACAATCCTTATTGTGCCTATAATCCTGATTTTGCCTGTCCGCTCCCACCAAAGGAAAATATTTTGCCTTTTGCGGTAAGGGCAGGGGAGAAGGATTATAAGAAGGAATAAGTTTAGACTTTCAAGATTTTAGATTTAGACTTTTTTTCAAAAAGAGAATTGATGGGTTCCAAACCCTAGGGTTTTCTAATTCAGAATTTGAGGTCCAAAAACCTGGAAAAGTTGATTTCTACAGTTCTAGCAGATTAAAGTGCTCTTCGCGTAAAAAAAACCACTTAGGCTTCCCGCATAAGTCAATTCTCTTAAATTTGTGCCTTATTCCGAATTAACCCTGCTGCATGAAAATCTCTATCAATAGATTACAAGAATATATAGGTCTGGAGCTTGATCCTTCCAAAACTGCTGCTTTGCTTACTGGCTCCGGCTTGGAGGTGGAAGGAATAGAAGTATATGAATCCATTAAAGGAAGTCTCGAGGGAGTCGTCATCGGGGAAGTAATGAAATGTGAAAGACATCCCAATGCAGATAAACTAAGCTTGACTACAGTGGATATAGGGACAGAGACCGTGCCTATTGTATGTGGAGCACCCAATGTTGCCAAAGGGCAAAAGGTGGTTGTAGCTACTGAAGGGGCCATGTTGTATCCTACAGAAGGGGAGCCATTTCAGATCAAAAAAACCAAGATCAGAGGAGAGGTTTCTCAGGGGATGATCTGTGCAGAAGATGAAATCGGTATCGGCAAGAGCCATGCCGGTATTATGGTTTTGGATACAGATCTGCCCAACGGTTCACCAGCAGCAGCGCATTTTAAAGTTGTCAAAGACCATGTCCTGGAAATAGGACTTACTCCCAATAGGGCAGATGCGGCATCCCATTTGGGTGTTGCTAGAGATTTGAAAGCATTGCTGAAGCATGACCTTCAGCTGCCTGAAGTTTCTGGATTCAATTCAGGATCAAAAGCAGGAGTGGAAGTATCCGTGTCTGATCCGAAAGATTGCCCGCGGTATTCCGGATTGACCATTTCCAATGTCAAAGTAGGACCATCGCCTGAATGGCTACAGGTTTACTTGAGGGCTTTGGACCTTGAGCCGATCAACAATATCGTAGACATCACCAATTACATTCTTCACGATCTTGGTCAGCCTTTGCATGCCTTTGATGCGGATAAGATTACTGGAGGAAAAATCATTGTCCAAAAACTTCCTGCAGCGACACCTTTTGTGACGTTGGATGGCAAGGAGCGGAAGCTTTCCGGAGAAGAGCTGATGATCTGTGATCAGGAAGGAGGACTGTGTATTGCCGGGATCTTCGGCGGTCAAGGTTCTGGAGTGACCGAAACCACTCAAAGGATCTTCTTGGAAAGTGCTTATTTCTCTCCGGATGTCATCCGTAAAGGCAGTCAATATCATGGGTTGAAAACAGATGCTTCTTTTAGATTTGAAAGAGGTACGGATCCTAACATGACAGTTTTTGCGCTGAAACGCGCAGCCCTTTTAATCGCTGAAATTGCAGGAGGTGAAGTTACCTCTGAGTTGGTCGATATCTATTCTGAGAAGGTAGAAGATGCAGTAATAGAAGTTTCCTATGCCCATATTGACCGCTTGATAGGGATTGAGATTCCAAGAGAGGAAATCAGGGAGATTCTTGAATCTCTTGAATTTACCTTTCTGGAAACACATGACTCAGGCTTTACTGTTTCGGTCAAACCTTATCGTGTGGATGTCACAAGGGAGGCTGATGTCATCGAAGAAATCCTCCGTATTTATGGATTTGACCAAGTACCCTTGTCCGAAAACCTCAGTTCGGCTTATCTTGCCAACCATCCCGTAAAGGATGGCAACAACCTTCAACAGAGGTTGACGGACCTTCTTTCTGGCATGGGTTATTTTGAGATCATCACCAATTCACTGACTAAACCAGTCTATGCTGAGGAATCTGGCTATTTGGATCCTGCCCAAAATGTTGAGATTCTCAACAAGCTTAGTGAGGATCTTGGGGTGATGCGTCAGGATATGCTTTTTTCTGGCCTAGAGGTTTTAGCGCATAACATCAATAGACGTCAGAAGGACCTAAAGCTATTTGAATTTGGGACTGTGTATGCCAAAACAGAATCCGGCTATAAGGAAGGAAAGCGTTTGGCAATCTTTCTGACGGGAGACAAAGCAGGGGAATCGTGGTTGGAAACCTCCAAAAAAGTAGGTTTCTCGGATATCTATGCCATTGTGGAACTGATCTTGAGCAAAATGGCTCTGGAAGAAACCCAAATAGAAATCATACACGAGGCACCTTTTGATTATGGGTTGAACATCAGATTAGGTAGTCAGCTCCTAGGCAAGGTAGGATTGGTAAAGGAGTCCCTAGCCAAATTGGGAGAAGTGCGGCAAGATGTATTCTATGCCGAGCTCAATTGGGATCTTTTGATCAAAAAGGCCAAAGGTTTGAAAAAGTACAAGGAAATCTCTAAGTTTCCAGAAGTGCGAAGAGACCTCTCCTTGGTAATAGACAAAAATGTGACTTTTGAGCAGATCCGGCAGGTTGCCGTCAAGTCTGGAGGGAAGTTGCTACAGCGCATCGGCGTGTTTGACGTGTACCAAGGAGATAAAATAGATGCTGGTAAAAAAGCTTATGCGTTAAGTTTTTATCTTCAAGACACCGAGAAAACACTTACAGATAAGGTTATCGATCAAACCATGAACCTCCTCATCCGGAATTTTGAACAACAGGTGGGGGCATACATCCGCAAATAAGCCATGATTCAAGAAGAACTTCAACGTCTGGAAAGGCTCACTGCACAGGTGAGCAAAAAGCTACAGCAGCTTGAGCAGGAAAACTATGCCCTTCATGCCGAGGTTCAGAAGCTGAGCATGGAGCTCAGTTCCAAGGAGCAGACGTTAGAGGATTTTAAAAATCAAATTAAAATCGCTAAACTTGTAAACAGCATACCGGTGGAAAACCTAGAATCTGCCGAATTGAGAGAAAAAATCAATAATTATATACAGGAAATTGATAATATAATCGCCTATCTGTCTGAGTAATATGGAAACACTTTCGATCAGGTTGAAAATCGGAGACCGCGAGTACCCTATGAAGGTAAAAGTGGAAGATGAGGCCAAAATCAGACATGCCGGCAAGTTGATCAATGATAAAATTAAGAGGTACAGGGAAGAATTCGGTCTAGATGACCGACAGGATCTGCTCGCAATGGTTGCTTTTGATTCCATGGTAGAATCAATGGAGCAAAACCAATTGAACACTGAAGACAGTGAGCAGGTAAAATCACGTATCATCAGCATCAATGAACAGTTGGAGGCTCTGCTATAATTATTGAATACCTTTCATTCGTGGATTTTTTGGCATTCCGGTAGATTTAATTTAATCAATCTATGGGAGAATCATTATATATCATCCTTGCAGGCCTAGTAGGACTAGGTATTGGTGCGGCTATAGCCGGACTATTTTTGAAAAATAACAGCAAAAAACTCGAAGAAGAAGCCAGAGAAAAGGCCAAGAGCATTCTACGTGAGGCAGAAATCAATGCTGAGGCGCTTAAAAAAGACCGTATTCTTGAAGCCAAGGAGAAATACCTCAGGCTGAAGTCTGAATTTGAAGAAGATGTGAACAAAAAGAAAAACATCATCATCACCAATGAAGCCAAAATCAAGCAACGAGAACAGGTATTGGCCAAGGAATTGGAACAGATCAAAAGGAAAGAAGCGGAATTGGAAAGCAAAAAGGAAAACCTAAGCGCCCAACTCCATGCAGTTCAGGTAAAAAAGGATGAACTGGATAAAGTAACCAACCAAAGAATCTCGGATTTAGAAAAAATCGCGAACCTTACCAAAGAAGAAGCCAAGGAACAACTGGTGGAAATGCTTAAGGATGAGGCTCAGACCAAAGCATCTTCTCAGATCAAGGACATCCTCGACCAGGCAAAATTGACTGCCACCAAGCAAGCCAAAAAAATCGTATTGGATACCATTCAGCGTACAGCTACAGAGCATGCCATTGAAAACTGCGTCTCTGTATTCAACATCGAAAGTGATGATATCAAAGGTAAAATCATCGGTAGAGAAGGAAGGAATATCAGGGCTTTGGAAGCCGCTACCGGAGTGGAAATCGTTGTTGACGACACCCCTGAAGCCATCATCATCTCTGGATTCGATCCAGTAAGAAGGGAAGTTGCCAGGCTTTCCCTGCATAGACTGGTTCAAGATGGACGGATACATCCTGCCCGAATTGAAGAGGTCGTGGCAAAAACCGAGAAGAACATTGAGGAAGAAATCGTTGAAATCGGAGAGCGAACCTGTATAGAGCTAGGTGTGCATGGACTGCATCCTGAGCTGATCCGCATGATCGGTAGGATGAGGTTCAGATCTTCTTATGGTCAGAACCTACTGCAGCACTCCAAAGAAGTTGCCAGACTCTGTGCGACCATGGCAGCTGAAATGGGTTTGAACGCCAAGTTGGCCAAAAGAGCCGGCTTGCTTCACGATATCGGAAAAGTATGGCCTGAAGAAGCAGAATTGCCACACGCAATTCTGGGTATGGAACTGGCCAAAAAATACAAGGAGCATCCTGAAGTCTGCAATGCCATAGGAGCCCACCACGATGAAATCGAGATGACTTCTATGATATCGCCTATAGTCCAGGCTTCAGATGCCATCTCAGGTTCAAGACCTGGAGCGAGAAGGGAAATCATGGACAGCTATATCAAGAGACTCAAAGAGCTTGAGGAGCTGGCACTTGCTTTTGACGGCGTCAACAAATGCTTTGCCATGCAGGCAGGGCGTGAGCTGAGGGTCTTGGTCGATGCGGAGAATGTGGATGATCAGACTGCCAGCAAATTGTCGTTTGACATTTCCCAAAAAATCGAGAAAGAAATGCAGTATCCCGGACAGATTAAAATCACTGTGATCCGGGAAATGAGGGCGGTCAATTACGCCAAATAATAAACTTGCTAATGCAAATCCGGATGTTGCCTAACCTGTAGCATCCGGTTATTTTTTTTCACCCACTTTTACCTAAATGTTTTTGAAATGGCTTACGGTTTGATCCACTTGATCCGGCAGATTAGGTTTATGTTGAGTTTCAAAAAGCTCAGCGACAATGATGTACAGGTTCTGAATGAAAAATTTCCCTATTACCGAAACCTCAAAGCAGTGCATCAGGATGATTTTAGGAAAAGGCTATTGTATTTTCTTTACCACAAAAGTTTTATTCCTAGAGGAGGACTAACGGGAATCACCAGAGAAATGAAATTGCTGATTGGGGCCACTGCTGTGATGGTCAGTTTCGGTTTTGAAAACGTTCGCCTCAGACACTTCAGTAAGATATTGGTTTATCCAGACAATTATTTTTCCACAATCAATAAGCAATATCACCAAGGAGAAGTCAATCCGCGACTCGGGATTATAGTACTTTCCTGGCAGAATTTTATCAATGGTTTTAAAGGAAATGAGGACGGAGTGAATCTAGGTATTCATGAAATGGCTCATGCCTTGAATCTGGAAAACAGGATTCATTATAATAGAGAAAGTAATTTTTTCAACCCACAAAAATGGAAGCGGTTTATAGTAGAAGCTAAAAAAGAACTCGTAAAAATGAAAAATGGGGAAAGTGATTTCTTTAGGGCATCAGCTGCCCTTAATTCCCATGAGTTTTTTGCAGTGACTTTAGAGGCTTTTTTCGAAAAGCCTGTCGAATTTAAGTCGTATAATGAAGATTTGTATAAGTCATTGGTTTTTTTGCTTCAACAGGACCCTATTGTGCTTACCGGAAAGCACGGTTTAGCATAATTCGGTTTAAATTTTGACGGGCGGTAATGAAGGTCAGTAGGAAAATATTCTAATTCGCCTGTTAACTATCTGCCATGAGAAAACTTTTGATACTCCTTCCCATTTTGCTTACAACTGTTTCAATTGGAGCAGTAGCACAGCAGATTCAGGCCCAGTACGCCAAGCAGGCACTTGAACTGAGCCAAAGAGCTGATGTCCAAAAGGCATTTGCCTACATCAGGCAGATTGACAAACAGACGGTGAGTGATATGGTCACGCTGACAGAAATACCTTCCCCTACTTTTTTTGAAGCCGAAAAAGGAAAGGTTTTTGCCGAGATGTTGCGGCGCGCGGGAGCAGATTCTGTGTGGACGGATGAGGTGGGCAATGTGATTGCGTTGAGAAAAGGCACAAAGGGAGGAAAGACCATTCTTGTCGAAGGGCATCTGGACACGGTATTCCCCATGGAAACAGATGTCAAGGTAAAACAACGTGGAGATACGCTTTTTGCACCGGGGATCACCGATGCAAACCGGGCTTTGGCTGTAGTGGTGGCCTTGCTGAAGACTATGGACGCACAGCAGCTGAGGACAGCCCATGACATCTGGTTTGCCGGTACGGTAGGGGAAGAAGGATTGGGAGATCTGAAAGGCATGAAACATCTCTTCAGGGAGGGGGCACATCCTTTGGCTACGCATATAGCCATAGACGGAGGAGGGTTGGAAGACATCACCAATGGAGGTATAGGATCCCTCAGGTATAAAGTCACTTATAAAGGTCCCGGAGGCCATAGCTACGGTGCGTTTGGGATAGCCAATCCCCACAATGCATTGGCCAATGCCATTACGGCCTTTGTGCCCAAAGCTGATGAATTTACCAAAACCGGCCCAAAAACCACCTACAGCATATCCGTCATCGGAGGAGGTACTTCAGTCAATTCCATACCATTTGAGTCATGGATGCTTGTGGATATGAGATCTGAAGATCAGGACAAATTGCTTGGCATCAACAAACTCTTTTTGGAAGCGATGAATGAAGGTTTGGATAAGGAAAATGCCCTTGTCCGTAGAGGCAAGCCGCTGACACTTGAAGTGGATAAAGTCGGGGACAGGCCCAGCGGCAGTGCAGATCCGGGTTCTCCATTGATCCAGCAGACCATGGCAATCGCCAAGCTGCTAAGCGGAAAGGATCCTCAGCTTGGCTCAGGTTCTACCAACAGCAACATTGCCTTCTCACTGGGAATTCCTGCTGTAACAATAGGCCGTGGAGGCATAGGAGGCGGTGCGCATAGCCTGGATGAATGGTGGATCAACAAAGACGGTTATCTGGCCGTGCAGCAGGCATTGCTATTGGTGATGCTGCAGGGGAATTAGGATCAAAAGCCTCTTTTTTCAACAGTATCAAAGCCAAGGTTTCAAAAGCCGCTTTCTTTTAGTAGGGAACCACACCATTTGGTTGAGAACTTTGTAAAGATATTGGCTGGCCATAGCGCCTTTAGCTATCCCGTCGAACAACCAAGGGTAGCGGAGCAATTTTTGAATGCTGTAGGCTGTTTGTATTTCATCTCCGATTTTTTGCCAAAGCAAATCGTCAAAGTGTTTATTGCAGGAGAAGTTGCTTTTGCCCCAATGGGAAAGTAGATAACCCGCAGCAAGTCTTCCACTGCACATGGCGTAGCCTATCCCTTCTCCTGTGAATGGATCTATAAGAGAAGCCGCATCTCCAACTAATAAAAAACGATCACCACTCACTTTGCTTTTTCTTGAACCCAGAGGCAAGCCAAAACCTTTGGGGGATTCCAAAGCTTCTGCATGTTGAAATCTTGCGCTGAATTTAGGATGTTGAATGATTCTTGACAGTTCATCCTTCAAGTTGATTTCCCGTTTTTGCAGTGCTGAGGCCAGCATGCCTATGCCAATATTGGCTTTGTTATCCGGAAGTGGAAAAATCCAGAAATAGCCGGGTAAGATCTCAGGAAGGAAATGGAGTTCTATCAGCGGTCTACTCCCTTCAAAAATCACATTGCTATAATATTGCCTCAGCCCAGCTGAATAGTGGTTTCTGTCAATTTTTTTTCTCCAAGATTCCCTTGCTAAAATCGAGTTTGCACCATCGGCTGCGATAACCATAGAGGCAGCAATTTTCCTGTCACCACAGCTGATTTCAACTTTTTCCCCTGTAAAATCAAATTGCTTTACTTCACAATTTTCAATGACAGTACAATCAGGATGTTTTTTTAATGGTGCAATAAGGAAGTTGTCAAAATCTATCCTTTTGCTCACAAAGCCTGGATACTTTAATTTTGGGTGAACATCACTTTCATCTGTATCCCTAAATAGATCCAGTCGATATCCCTTAGGCGAAAAAAAACTCAATCCTTCTACGGGAAACGCTAGATCTTTGATCTGCATGAAAGAGAGATCGAGCCCTTTTTCTTCCAGTTTTTTGAGCTCATAAAGTGTATTGCCGCTCAAAGCATCCCCACAGATTTTATCCCTCGGAAAGGTGCTTTTATCTACTAATGCTATTCTCAAGCCGTGCCCCAAAAGGTGCCAAGCTGCTGTAGCGCCTGCGGGTCCAGCGCCGATAATGACTATGTCGAATATTTCCAAGTCGAGAGTTTCAAAGCCCTTCAAAATAAACAAAAAATCCTTGAAATTTTTTTTCGAAAACAATGTTTGAGGTTGCGGATTGAAACAATTAGTCCAATTGCTTGATTTTTGGTCTTTGCGAGACCTTATGTGAAAAACATCTGGTTCACGCAAAGACGCAAAGACGCCAAGAAAATGCCAATGCGTAAATCCTAAGTTGAAACAATAATCAGATGCTATCATTCAATAAAATCTCTGCGTCTTTGCGAGAAATATTTATTCATATCGAAGCACAATTAGAGTTTATTAAATTTGGCCCATTATTTTTTAATGTGAATTTCATCTCACTTACGAGAACTATGGCTAAAATAAAATAGCCCCTTATTTCTCAGAGGCTAAAGGTTTACTTCCTTTCCACTTCCCTCAGATTCTCCAATTTCTTGGTTCTCAGGAAGCCATTGATATCCTCAAAGTGTTCTTTTACTCTTTTATTCCCGAATTCAAAAACTTTAGTTACTAACCCATCAAGGAAGTCCCTGTCGTGGGACACGATGATCAGCGTCCCGTCAAAAGCTTTCAGGGCATCTTTGATGATGTCCTTGGTTTTCATATCGAGGTGGTTGGTAGGTTCATCGAGGATCAGGAGATTGACAGGCTCCAGCAACAGTTTGATCATGGCCAACCTGGTTTTTTCTCCTCCTGAAAGGACCTTGACCTTCTTGTTGATGTCATCGCCTTTGAACATAAATGCACCGAGCAAGTCTTTGATCTTGGTACGGACTTCACCTACTGCGATATGGTCTATCGTTTCGAAAATGGTGAGGTTCTCGTCCAGCAACGAAGCCTGATTCTGTGCAAAGTATCCGATCATGGCATTGTGGCCCAACTCACATTTTCCCTGAAAATCAATTTCGCCCATGATGGCTTTGATCATGGTTGATTTTCCTTCCCCGTTTTTGCCTACAAAGGAAATCTTCTGACCGCTTTCGATGATCATGTTTGCATCTTTAAATACCACATGGTCACCATAAGCTTTGGTAAGGTCTTCCACAATGACCGGATATTTGCCCGATCTTGGGGAAGGAGGGAAGCGCAGTTTCAGTGCGGAAGTATCCACTTCATCCACTTCGATGAGTTCCATCTTTTCCAGCATTTTCACCCTAGACTGTACCTGAAGGGTTTTCGAATAGGTGCCTTTGAAGCGGTCTATAAACTCCTGAATATCTGCAATGGTCCTTTGCTGCTCCTCATAATGTTTCTGCTGCTGCTCGCGGCGCTCTTTGCGCAGCTCAAGGTAATGGCTGTATTTGGCCTTGTAGTCATAGATCCTGCCCATCGTCACTTCGATGGTTCTGGTGGTGATGTTGTCCACAAATGCCCTATCGTGGGAGATGACCACCACAGCTTTCGCTTTTTGGGTCAAAAAATCCTCCAGCCATTGGATGGATTCAATATCCAGGTGGTTGGTTGGTTCATCGAGCAGGATCAGGTCAGGTTTCTGCAGCAGGATTTTGGCCAGCTCTATCCGCATCCTCCATCCACCGGAAAACTCGGAAGTTGATCTGTGGAAGTCTTTGCGTTCGAATCCCAAACCCAGCAGCACCTTCTCAACTTCCTCTTCATAGTTGACTTCTTCAATTGCATAGAAGCGTTCGCTGAGTTCGGATACCTGTTCTATGATTTTATAATAATCTTCCGAATCGTAATCTGTCCTGACGGTCAATTCCTCGTTGAGCCTTTCGATTTCGTTCTTCATGTTGAGGTATGCCGAAAAAGCCTTGGCTGTTTCTTCAAAAACAGTAGCGTCATCAGCAGTCAGCAGGTGCTGTGGCAGGTAAGCGATGACAGTGCCTTTTGGCGCAGATACTCCGCCAGAGGAAGGTTTGCTCGCACCTGCAATGATTTTGAGCATGGTGGATTTGCCTGCACCGTTTTTGCCCATCAGGGCTATCTTGTCATTTTCATTGATCGAAAATGACACATCACTGAATAATGGCTTGCCGCCATGGATGACGGTAATATTGTCTACTGAAATCATGATAGGAAACTTGAAGCGGCAAAGATATTTATTTGCCTCATGCATCCCCGCATATTAGACAATAAAGTTACAAGTTGATCCTGTATTCAGCGTCTGTAGGACATTGGGAGCTTCAGGAGGGACAAGAAGCGGTTGGAATGGTTTTTGGTTTGAAATATTAAAAAATCTAAGTTATGGACAACAGGCAAAAACTTGAAAAAATGGACCGGGCCTTAAGGCTTCTTGAGGACTTGAAAAACAGTCAGGTGGCCATGGTTGAAAAATCTTCTCATTTACAACTTGAGGCTATGGAATTCAGCTTTACTGAAATGGAAAAGAATATGGGGGAGCTGTTTAGCCGATACAATGAATCTTTGGACCTTGTCACTGCTGAAATCGAACGTTTCGAAATCAAGAGAAACCAGTTCGAGCAAAAGCACGGATTAGATAAGGAAGAAGAACTTTAATAAGAAAATATGTAATTGCATCCGTTGAATATTGTTTCAGCGGATGTTTTTTTTTGAGGGGAAGTAAGTTATTGACTAACGAGTTCGGGTTTCCGCTCCTTAATGCTATTTTTTAAGGTATGATAGCCTAAAGTCCCAGCTGTTATTGAAGCTAAGAGTATCCCCATTTTTGCCTGCTCAGTATAAATGGGATCTGTAAAGGCCAGTGCGTTGATAAATAAGGACATGGTAAAGCCGATTGCAGCCAGACAAGAAGCCCCGAAAAGCATTGTAGGGGTCAAACCTTCTGGCATGCTGAACCAGCCTAGCTTTAGGCCAATCATTGCAAGGCCATAAATGCCAATGATTTTTCCCAATAACAGACCAAATCCCACCCCTAATGCTACAGGGCTGCTAGCCATCTTCCACCAGTTTTCATCAATCACCACCCCCGCATTTGCCAAGGCAAAGACAGGCATGACCAGATACACCACCAATCCATGCATGTTTCTTTCCAATCGCTGAAGTGGTGATATGGAAGCCTTGCAGATTCTTTTGATTTCTCCAATGATGTTTTCTTCCTCGCTTGAAAGCAAATATTTTTCTTTATCAGCCTTGTTGGCAATTTTAAATTGTGTCACCAGTTGGGTGACGGACTTGAGGTAGTTTTCCTTATGGATCCGTCTGTCACAAGGGATGGCAAATGCAGCCAAAACAGCGGCAACAGTGGCATGTACCCCAGAAAGTAGCGTAGCTAACCATACACCTCCAATACCAAGAATGCCATAGACAAGTACCCTTCTTACCCCCAGTTTGTTGAGCGCAAACATGAGTGCCAGAATCAATGCACCTATTGCCAGATTGCCAATAGAAATCTCGGAGGTATAAAACAAGGCAACAATCAAAACAGCTCCTAAGTCATCTATGATGGCTAAAGCTGTCAGAAAAACTTTAAGTTGAATGGGAACTCTTGGTCCCAGCAAGAAGAGTACCCCCAAAGCGAAAGCGATATCTGTAGCCATGGGAATTCCCCATCCGCGTAGTACTTCCGGAGAACCTGATGCATTGAAAGCCAAATAAATCAAAGCCGGGAAAGCCATGCCTCCAATTGCGCCTACAATTGGAAGTAATACATTTTTAGGAATAGAGAGTTCACCTGCAACAATTTCACGTTTGAGCTCCAATCCAACAACAAAAAAGAAGATAGACATAAGGCCGTCATTGATCCAGAGCAACAAGGGTTTTTCCACAGTAAATCCACTGACGGAAAATCCAATAGTCTGATTGAGGAACCATTGCAAATAACCATGCGCAGGTGAATTTGCCAGGACTAATGCCATTGCTGCTGAAAAAAACAACAACAAGGAGCTCAATGAGTTTTTTTTGATGAAACGCCTAAGCGGGCTCAACATGCTGATGGTCATGGTGTTTGTTGTCATAAACTTGCTGTTTGATATCCCTGAGCAAGCTAATACGGAGAATATCTTCAAAAAGATGGTGATGTTTGATTGCTCCTTCTTCCGATATGAAGCAACTATAGCAAGCTGATAAACCGGAGGTCTGGCAAAAATTGAGGTGGAGAGCTTTCTGGAAACTAGCCCAATTGCTGGAAACTGTTGATGTAAGTAGAAAAAATATAAATGAACATGTGTACATCAAAAAAAGCGTCCCTTAGTAGCTAGGCTTCCAAGGGACGCAAAATCAGTCAATTTACTGATCTATTAATTTTTTTTATGGTGTGTATATATTAAGCTTCTACGCCCAATACTTTAGCCATAACAGCACCGATTTCGGCTGGGCTTTGTGCCACATGTACACCGTTTTCGGCCATGATGCGCATTTTGGCTTCAGCAGTATCATCTGCTCCACCGATTATGGCACCTGCATGTCCCATTCTTCTTCCAGGAGGGGCTGTTTGGCCTGCGATAAAACCTACGACTGGTTTTTGATTGCCATTTGCTCTAATCCAGCGGGCAGCATCTGCTTCATAGTTTCCGCCGATTTCACCGATCATGACGATAGCATCAGTTTCTGGATCATTCATCAGCATTTCTACGGCTTCTTTTGTAGAAGTTCCGATTATCGGATCTCCGCCAATACCAATAGCGGTGGAAACACCCATTCCTGCTTTGGCGATTTGATCTGCTGCTTCATAGGTTAATGTTCCGGATTTGGATACAATACCCACTCTTCCTTGCTTGAAAACGAAGCCTGGCATAATGCCAACCTTTGCTTCACCTGGGGTGATGACACCTGGACAGTTAGGACCGACAAGGATGGCGCCCCTCTCCTTGATATAAGGCTTGGCTTTCATCATGTCTGCCACTGGAATTCCTTCAGTAATGGCTATGATCACCTTGATGCCGGCTTCTGCCGCCTCCATGATGGCATCTGCTGCAAATGCAGGCGGAACAAAAATAATGGATGTGTTTGCGCCAGTTTTGGTCACAGCCTCTTCTACAGAATTAAAAACCGGCTTTTCAAGATGCATGGTACCACCTTTACCTGGTGTAACCCCACCCACCACATTGGTGCCGTATTCTATCATCTGCTGTGCATGGAAAGATCCTTCTGATCCTGTAAAACCCTGCACAATCACTTTGGAATTTTTATTGACTAAAACACTCATGCTGCGATTTTTAAAGTTTGACACAAAATTAAGAGAATAAGCACTTCGACAAAAAGAATTGCAAACAATCTCCATTTAATTTATTCTATGCATATCTTTTTATAATTTAGGCGGTACTCCTCCATCAAGTATGAGAATAGTTTTAAGTATTGTACTGATCATCCTGATTATCAAGCCAGTTTTGTCTCAATCCTTCCACTTCAACAGGCAAGTGAAAGGGGTGGATTTGCCTACTGACAATATTTCGGGGATTGTCCAAGACGCGACGGGGGTCATGTGGTTTAGCACAGCTATGGGGGTTTATTACTCCGATGGGTTTAATACTTATTCCATAGCTGATAGTATTCAGAGCCAGTTAGGCACAAAAATAGGTCTCATAAGAGATGAAGATGATGTGATTTGGCTATACAACCAAATCGGAATCCCTAAGATTTTCAGGTATGAGAACAACAGATGGACCGATTTTCCAATACCGGGCCTTGCTTATGGGGATAACCCACTTTTCAATATGGAATTTGCTGTTGCAGGCAAGGGGAAGGCAAAGAGATTTTTTATTGTTACGGATACCCAATTAGGGTTAGGAAGTGCCAATAACTCCTGGACTATTCAAAAGCACAATAAAAACAAAACAGGACTTTTCAGAAGTGTATTTTATGACCAAGGTGCGTTCTATTTCTTTTTTGAAAATGGAGCCTACCTTTTAGCAGAAGAAATATTGACTCCCTTTTATTTTGAAGGAGTGGATTTACCAAGTCCCGTGGCTATGGCCGCTTACGACGCAGTTTCGGGAAAATATTTTTTTCTGGGTGAGAATTATTTGGCTAGCGGCAAACAAATGAATCACATTACCAAGATAGAGCAAAAAGGCTTTGGAGGGAATGTTTATACAGCTGCCGATTATTATCAACTTCAGGTTGAAAATGGCTTATTGTTTTATTTTTACAATTCTCAGTTGTTCAGGTTCAATCCTTCCACTTCCAATACACTGAAGATTGATGCATTTATTCCGGTCAAGTCCTATAATATTTATACCTCTTATGTGGATCGGGAAGGGATCATCTGGATTGGCACCCATAGAGGCTTGGTCAATATCAATTCACTCCGCTTTTTAAGTTATCAAATGCAGCCTTTGTTAGATGATGAAGTGACTGCATTGATTCGCATAAGCCCTATGAGTTTCCTGATTGGGTACAATCACGGACTACAGCTGATGGAAAATGGCAACTTTTCCACACTGAAGGTGTTTCCGGAACATTTTAGCCAACCAGAATACCGCATAACTAATTTTGTAAAAGACAGGAATGGTGTAGTGTGGTTTTCTTCAAATGCTGCTGGATTAGGGAGGTTTGATCCGAAAAGCAAAACGCTGAGTTATTCTGGTGCCAGTAGCAACTCCCGCATAAGTTCAGTGGCTGTAGTAGGAGACAGCTTGCTTTTGATTGACAGGGATAAAGTATTTCTATCAAATATTTTCAATCAAGGAGAACAGCATTTTACAAAGGAAATTACTTCTGATATTTTGGCAGAAATCAAACAGAGTACTGTATTTATCAGAAAAATAGGAAAATTATCTTCTGGGAAATTGATATTACTTCAAGGGGGAAATAACTATGTGAATACCAACATCAGGGAAACCCCTAATTTGATCAATTTATTTGGCTATGATTTTTTGGAGTACCAAGGCAATCTCCTTCTTGCCACAGAAAGCGGATTGAAACAATATGAAAATGGGGAGGTAAAGGATTTTCCCCTCCATGGCCAAATCATCAATAGGCCAAGTTATGCCTTACTACAAGACAGTGCAAACAATCTCTGGATAGGTACTGACCAGGGTGTGTATATCTCCAATGGAACCAATGTCCGCAAATATGATGAGAAAGGGGGACTAATTGGTTCTGAGATCAATAGAGGGGCACTTATTGAAGCTGAGGAAGGGACAATTTACATCGGTACCCAACGGGGTTTGTCAGTTTACTATGCCAATAGAGATATGAGGACGCTGTTGCTTCCCACTCCACGAATAATTGATGTAAGGGTGATCAATCAGAATGAGGCTGATTTTGATCCAGGCAAAATTCCATATGGCAACAATTTTATTCAGATCACTTTTCAAGCTGTAAGTTTTTTACAAAATGCCGACTTGAATATCAAGTATAAGCTCGAAGGATATCAGGACGAATGGGTTGAAGTAGTCAATCCTCGTTCCAATCAGCTTATATTCACCAACTTGCCACCTGGAGATTACAAGCTCTTGTTACAAGCCGGATTGCGGGGGGAGTATAATGAAGAGATAGCTACCTCAGATACATTTACGATACTTAAACCCATTTACCTACAAGCTTGGTTTATCACTGCGGTGCTTTTGGTGTTTTTGGGTATAGGCTTTTTGCTTAATATCCTCCTTCAGCAGTGGAAGAAGCAAGGAGCTATGAGAAGGACCATTGCCGAAAAAACCAAAGAGGCACTCAATACAGAAGATCAGTTCAAGAATGTGTGGAACAGCTCAAGGGATGGATTAGTGCTCGCACTTTCTGATGGGCGTATAATTGCCGTTAATCCTAGTTTCTCCAAATTAGTAGGCATCCCTGAGGCCAATCTTACCCACAACCATCTCAAAACCATTTTTACAGATCCTGCTTATTTCGATTCCCAAGTCGAACTCCTATCCAGAATGGCTCAGAATACAGGAAGTACCACATTGACTGTAGAACTTACAATGCCACTGAAGACTGGACTGAAAGATGTTGAGGTCTATACTTCCGAATTGAAATCTGATTATGAAGGTTCCCCTCTGTTTCTGTCTGTATATAGAGATATCACCCAGAAAAAAGAATATGAGAAAGGTCTGAAGTTGGCTAAAGAAAAAGCAGAAGAAGCCAACAAGGTAAAGTCAAACTTCCTCAATAACATGAGCCATGAGATCAGGACTCCATTAAACGGTATTCTTGGAAGTACTGAAAGCATCATCATGCAGCGTCAAAATGATCCAGGTCTTATCGCGCAATTGGATATCATCATTGAATCGGGGGAAAGGTTGCTGCATACGATCAACAGTATCTTGGATCTATCCAAAATAGAGGCAAATAAAATGGATATTGCCTTAAAAGAGACAGATATCAATGATTTTCTGGCCAAAATCCTACTTCCGCTAAAAACACTCGCCATTAAGAAAGGCTTGTTGTTGTCCGCAAGGTATGAGTCACAATCTTTCGTAGGATTAATTGACCGGAGGTATTTTGAAATGATCGTCAATAACCTGGTAGGCAACGCGATCAAGTATTCGAAAAAAGGCCTGATTGTGGTGAAAGTACGAGAAGTGGATGATCAGATACAGCTTGAGGTGGTAGATCAGGGCATTGGCATGTCTGAGGATTTTCTTCAAAAAATCTTTAGCCCATTTGAGCAGGAAAGCGGAGGATATGGTCGAAACTATGAAGGGTCCGGTTTGGGATTGACCATTACCAAAAATCTTGTCGAGATGTTGGGGGGAAACATTTATTTCTCCAGTATCAAAAATATCGGTACCCACGTGACTGTTTTGATACCGATCACCAAAAAAAATTGATTTTCCTAATTCCATTATTGTCTTATTTTGCAGTTCAAATTGTATTAGCCATATGTTTCCACTCCGGATATTGATCACAGAAGATGACCATGTTTCAGCTTTGTTGCTAAAAAAAGCCTTAGAAAAAAACAACCACGAAATCATCGGTATTTCTGATTCTGGTGAAAAAGCGCTAGAGATTCTTGAAATGCATCCAGCTGATATAGTCATGATGGACATCAATCTGGCGGGGGAACTGGATGGAATCAAAACTACCGAAATCATCAATGAAAAATACGATATTCCGGTAGTTTACCTGTCAGCAAGCTCTGATGCCGAAACACTGACAAAGGTAGTCGGAACCAATCCTTCCGCTTATGTAATTAAGCCATTTAATATTCGGGAATTGAATATGGTGATAGAATTGGCTATTTATAAGGACCGTAAGGAAAAAGAACTGCAAAAGCTCAACAATGAGCTGGAAGAAAAAGTAAGACAACGTACTGCTGATCTTGCCGAAGCCAATAAGGAACTGACCCGTGCGCTTCAAAAAGAGAGAGAAATAGGAGAACTGAAATCCAGGATCGTGCTGAATGTATCTCATGGCTTTAAAACTCCCCTTACTTCAATCCTTTCTTCTGCACAATTGCTTCAAAACTATGCCGAGCGGGACCATCCTTTCAAAGCAAAAATTGTAAAGCATGCAGTCAAAATCGAAAATTCTGTAAGGAGTTTGAACAACTTGCTGACTTCAGTGCTCTTTTTTGGCAAGGCGGATGCCAACAAAATCGACTTCAAGCCTAAGAAGATGTTTGTGGCGGCAATGATCAATGAGGTCCTGGATGTAGTGCGTGCAGGTAGTGAACATGATGTCAAGATCAATGTCAAAATGGAGAACTTGCCAAAGACCATTACTTCTGATCCTGAATTGCTATATCAGATCTTCGAAAATCTCCTTTCAAATGCTGTAAAATACTCTAAAGACGGGCAGCAAGTAGACCTTACTGTCTACGAAGAAAAAGGAGTTTTGAAGGCAATTGTTAAAGATTCAGGAATTGGTATCCCCGCTACCGAACATGATCAGCTATTTGACCGTTTCTTTAGGGCAAAAAACGTTGGCATCATTGAAGGTTCTGGTCTAGGACTATCAATCGTCAAAAAGTCCATTGAAGTTCTCAAGGGTGATATAACGTTTGAAAGTGATGCCGGTAAAGGCACAACTTTCTTTGTTTCTATTCCCATAACCAATTGATCATGCTCCAAACAAAGTCTATTTCATTTCATTACGATATCCAACAACCTTTTCAGATTCCAGATATTTCCTTAGCCCAAGGTGAGCAGCTATTGATTCTGGGTAAATCTGGAAGTGGAAAAACAACCATACTCAATATTATCGGAGGTCTTTTAAAACCTCATTCAGGACAAGTCATAATCAGCGGCACCTCCATATATGACCTTAAGGGAAGCAAGCTTGACAAGTTCAGAGGTAAAAATATCGGGATCATTTTTCAAAAACCCCACATTCTTGCTCCATTGACAGTAGAGGAAAATCTTGGTATTGCCAATTACTTTGCTGGTCAGAAAGGAGATAGAAACAAGGCTTTATTAGAGGAATTGGGAATTGCCCACAAATCCAAAGCAAAGGTCAATACCCTAAGTGAAGGTGAGGCTCAAAGGGTATCCATTGCCAGGGCTTTGGCAAATGGACCTAAGCTGATACTTGCAGATGAACCTACTGCCAGTTTAGATGATGCAAATGCTGCTGTAGTGATAGATTTGCTTCGACAGCAAGCGGTTAAAAACAGTGCAGCCTTGGTGATCGTTACCCATGACCAAAGGGTGAAACACCATATTTCCAACCATTTAATCATAGGAGGTGCATTATGAACATGCTAAAACTCAGTTGGAAATACCTTGTCGCCAAGCCACTCAATACCGGATTAAATATTCTCCTTTTGGCCTTGGGATTGGCCATCATTACGGTGCTAATCTTGATACAGGATCAGCTTCAAAACAAGATGTCACGAGATGCCCAAGGAATAGACCTTGTTGTAGGTGCCAAAGGGAGCCCACTCCAGCTTATTCTTTCAAGTGTCTATCATATTGATTTTCCTACAGGCAATATAGATTTGAATGACGCCAAAAACCTGGAGAAAAACCGCCTAGTTAAGAATATCATACCCTTGGGTCTGGGAGATAATTATCAAGGATATAGAATAGTAGGTACAAACCATGACTATCTCAATTTATATGAAGCGGATTTTGATGCCGGAGACAAATGGCAAAAACCCTTTGATGTAGTCCTTGGCTATGAAGTCGCCAAAAAACTTCAGTTGGAAATAGGAGCAAGTTTTGTAGGTTCCCACGGTATCGGAAGCAGTAGCCATGCACATGATGAACACCCGTATAAAGTAACAGGGATATTGGCACCGATGGGTAACGTCCTTGACAAGCTCATCCTGACTTCTATAGAATCCGTCTGGTACACCCATGACGAATCACATGACCATGACCGATTTGAGTCGCCTGTTGCAAGTACTGGATTTCCTGAGACGGATGAAGACAGGGAAGTGACGGCACTGCTCCTTCAATACCGAAATCCTATAGCGGCTGTTCAGCTTCCCAGATTCATCAACAGCAAAAGTGCACTACAGGCAGCCTCTCCATCATTCGAGATTTCAAGGTTGTTTGAATTACTTGGGGTAGGAGTTAAGATCGTGCAGGGATTGGCCTTTGTGATCATTGTCATTGCTGGTTTAGGGATATTCATAGCCCTATATAATTCCCTTAAGGAGAGGAAATACGATCTCGCCGTAATGCGGACTTTAGGTGCTTCAAGAGGGCTGTTGTTCTTCCATATCGTGTTGGAAGGAGTACTGCTCACCTTTCTAGGTGCGCTTGTGGGAATTGTCATGGGGCACCTTTTCCTCGCGGCGCTTGTTATGTCCAACGAACAGGGTGCCATTGGCGGGTTGTCAGCTGGAGTTTTTCTTCAGGAAGAATTATGGGTCATTGGATTTGCTTTATTGGTCGGAGTGGTGGCATCTTTGATACCGGCATATAACGCATACCGGACAGACATCGCACAGCAGCTTACCAAAGCCTAATCAATTATGCTCAATATCAATACAACTAATATGAACAAGAGATTATCATTTGTCCTGCTACTATTTCTATTGGCTTCGGGTCATGCCTTTGCCCAGGCTGGCGTAAGTGTATGGAAAGACCTATCTGAAGTTACTTATAAAATAGGTCAGGACGAATTTGGAGAACTGTATATACCTGTCTTTGCAGACAAAATCAAAAAACTTGAAGGGAAGGTCGTAGAAGCTGATGGTTATATAATTCCATTCGAGGGGATGTTCAAGCCTGAACATATCATCCTGTCCTCATTGCCGCTAGCTGAATGTTTCTTTTGCGGAAGTGGAGGGCCAGAGACAGTAATGGAAGTATTGCTTCGCAACCCAATCAAGTATACCTCAAAAAGGGTAAGGGTTAGGGGCAAGCTTACTTTAAACGATAAAGATCCTGAAAAACTGATGTATATCCTTAAAGACGCAGAGCTTTTACTCAATTAAGCGTTGATATATCAAGAAAAGTGGCTGTTTCTCCTGGAAA
>DAIPZN010000005.1:0-75175 GCA_036782195.1 Cyclobacteriaceae bacterium
CTTTCTTCTTCTGCACTTAAACCGCCTTTTTTGAGATTGGCTTTGATGGTCAAAAATGCCTGATAAGCATCTCCGGCTTTTTCTTGTATGGCGGGATCATAATTGCCATCAGCGGTAGTGACCCAGTGCCAGGTATTGGTATAGTCGTATTTTTTATCTGATCGGATATTGTCCATCCACACTCCTACTCCGGATATCGATTCTTGGTTTAAGACCTGTTCAACTTTTTTGACAGTAGCAGGCTTCATATTCCACTCTGCCAATGCACCTATCACATAATGTCCAATTGCTCCCCATGCAAAGGCATTGGGTAAAGTGCCTATGACAAGCAAAGCCACGAGCAACGTTTTTCTGAAAACTTTCATTGGGTTGTATTTACTGTTGGGTATGTTCAAGTTCACGGATAGCTAGGTAAGCCATCAACCCTGCGCCTATTTCGAGTGCGTCTTCATCTATATCAAACGTAGGTGTATGAACACCCGAAACAATGCCTTTGGCTTCGTTTCTTGTCCCTAACCTGTAGAAGCATCCGTCGATCTCTTGGGTATAATAAGAAAAATCCTCTGCTGCCATCCAGATATCCAAGTCTACAACATTTTCCCTGCCGAGGTAATCTACTGCTGCATCCTGTGCTCTTTGGGTAAGTGCCTCTGCATTTTTGAGAAACGGATATCCCTTCCGTACCTCAAAGTCCACCGTACCACCCATTCCCTCCACAAGCCCTTTGGCGATTTGGACCATGTGTTGGTGAGCCTTAGCCCTCCATACTTCATCTAGCGTACGAAAAGTGCCCTGAATCTTAACTTCATTGGGAATGATATTGGTCGCCCCTAATGCTTCTACTCGGCCAAATGACAAAACAGATGGAATTTTGGGAGATGCATTCCGGCTGACTACCTGCTGAAGCGCTACAATGAGGTGAGCAGCGATCAAAACAGGATCAACCAATGTTTCCGGCATGGCTCCATGTCCACCTTTACCACTTACAGTTATGTAAAGCTCGTCTGCACTTGCCATGTACATGCCTTTGCGAAACCCGACTTTTCCAACTGGTATCAAGGGCATCACATGTTGTCCGATTATCCCACTAGGTTTGGGATTTTCAAGAGCCTTGTCCTTGATCATCAGAGAAGCTCCACCTGGAATCAATTCTTCCCCGGGCTGGAAAATCAACTTCACGGTACCTTCAAATTGATCTCTTACTTCCTGAAGAATCTGTGCCACACCTAGCAGAGATGCCGTATGCACATCATGCCCACAGGCATGCATGACACCTTCACGAGTAGATTTGTATGGTACTTCATTTTTTTCGGTGATCGGTAAGGCATCCATATCCCCTCTAAGTGCAATTGTCTTGCTGTGAGGGTTTTTACCTGCTATTAAAGCTACTAAACCCGTACCTGCTTTTTTTTCCAAAGAAGTAATGCCCATTTGCCTTAGCTTTTCTTCTACAAAAGCCACAGTCCCATGTTCTTCAAAAGACAATTCGGGATGTGCATGGAGATGTCGCCTGTTGGCAATGATGGCTTCTTTGTAATTTCTGGCTAGGGTCTTTATGTTATCTTTCACCATTTTGGGTAGGTTCTGGATTTACATATCCTTCTCTCTGGAATCTGTCAGGTATGATTCGGGCTGAAGGAAAAATGTCTTTAAGTTTATGGTAGTAAGCCTGTGCTTCTATTCTATTCACAAATTTACCGACCTTAAGTAAATAGCGGGGCTGCTGAAACTGCATATCGCTTTTGATATCAGGAAAGTAAGTGAACAGATCATTTCTGGTCTTAAATGCTTGATCCCTGTCTACGCCACTGTAAACCAGTACCGTAAAACCTCCCCAATACCTTTCCGATTTATTATTCTGCGAAAACCTCTCCAAAGTTGCTTCCAGATCTTTGTCCACTTCCAGCCCCGCTGTAGGCGTTACGGAAGCTTCTTCTTTGGAAATCCTATCTTCTGGATTTTCAAATGTCAACCTGCGTTCACTGAGGTCTTCTTCATAACCTGCAAATGCATCGGTTTTGGAAGTACTTTTCTTAATGAGCCCACAGGATGAGGTCAAAAGCAGCAGAATTACGGCTGTGAAAATGGATCTAATCATGAGCAAAAATTTTTAGTGTTCTATGATAACGGCTTTTCCAGCGGCCACATCTTCCTCCACGCTTTTATATTTTACATCTTTCAGCTGTCTACCATCAGCATACTGCACACTGACCTTGTCATTTCTTCCATAGGATTTCTCAGATTTACGAGGTGCAACAATCTGCGCTGGGGCGGTTCTGTTGGCAACTGCTGCAGTTGGTCCTGTCCTTCCTGCTCTTGGATTGAGGCTACTGCCTACTTCTTCTTTAGAAGCTTTGACATTGTTCTCTTCTTTCTTTGGTGTCTGGGCAGCTTTTACTTGTGCGGGATCCTGAGTTGGAAGATCTGCTTTGGCCAAGAAAGAAATGGTGTCTTCATTCAATTTACCCAAGAAGCGTTTGAACATTTCAAATGCTTCGAATTTGTAAATCAACAATGGATCTTTCTGCTCATAAACCGCATTTTGAACTGACTGCTTCAGGTCATCCATGTCCCGGAGATGTTCTTTCCAGTTTTGGTCAATGATAGCCAAAGTGACATTTTTCTCAACTGCCCTGATCAGATCCCTTCCTTCATTTTGAATGGTGGAATCGAGGTTGATCACCACACCGATTTGCTTGATGCCATCAGTAATCGGTACCATAATCTCTTTTACCACGGCTCCCCTTTGTGTATGCACATCTTTCAAAACAGGCAAAGCCTTGTTCAGGATGTTTTGGTTTTTGCTGGTGTAATGTTGATAGGCCGCGCTAAATAGCTCTTGAGTCAAAATCTGTGCATCTTTGGTTTTAAGGTCAGATGCTGCAATCGGATAATCTATACCCAAAGAGCTAAAGATGTTCATCCTCAGGTTATCCGCATCTTCAGTGGATTTGGCCATTTGAATAATATCGAAACAGACATCATACATGATGTTGAGAATATCCAACTCCAAACGCTCACCCATTAGGGCATTTTTCCTACGCTTATATACCACTTCACGTTGGGAGTTCATGACATCGTCATATTCCAAAAGGCGTTTTCTAGTGCCAAAGTTGTTTTCTTCAACTTTCCGCTGTGCCCTTTCGATAGACTTTGTAATCATGGAATGCTGGATAACTTCGCCTTCTTCCAAGCCCATTCTGTCCATCAATTTGGCAATCCTGTCAGAACCAAACAGACGCATCAGGTTATCTTCAAGGGAAACGAAAAATTGTGAGGATCCAACATCACCTTGGCGTCCCGAGCGTCCTCTCAGCTGTCTATCTACCCTTCTCGATTCATGTCTTTCGGTACCGATGATGGCCAAACCTCCTGCTTTTCTTGATTCTGGGGTAAGTTTGATATCCGTACCCCTACCGGCCATGTTGGTCGCGATGGTTACAGTACCGGGTTTGCCAGCCTCAGCTACTACATCCGCTTCACGGGCATGTTGCTTGGCATTCAGGACTTGGTGCTGAATTTTTCGGATGGTCAGCATTCTACTCAATACTTCTGAGATTTCAACAGAAGTGGTACCAACAAGGACAGGTCTACCTTCCTGCGTAAGTTCTACGATTTCATCAGCTACTGCATTGAATTTTTCCCTTACAGTTTTGTACACTTTATCCTCCCTATCCTGACGGACAATAGGCTTATTGGTAGGAATGACTACAACATCAAGCTTATAAATCGTCCAAAACTCTCCTGCTTCAGTCTCGGCAGTACCGGTCATACCGGCTAGCTTGTGGTACATCCTGAAGTAGTTCTGAAGTGTGATGGTGGCGTATGTTTGGGTAGCATCTTCGACCTTCACATTTTCCTTAGCTTCTATGGCTTGGTGAAGTCCGTCAGAATACCTTCTTCCTTCCATTACCCGTCCTGTCTGCTCATCGACAATTTTGACTTTGCCATCCACAATGATGTATTCTGTATCCTTTTCGAACATACAGTAAGCTTTCAGCAGCTGATTCACCGTATGGATCCTTTGGGCCTTTACACCATATTCCTTGATGATCTCTTCTTTGCGGATCAGCTTTTCAGTGTCGCTCAGGGTTTCGTCTTTTTCCATATCCGAAATGGCTATGCCGATGTCGGGAAGGATAAAGAAGTTGGGATCTTCGTTTTTCTTGGTAATGACTTCGATGCCGTTGTCTGTAAGTTCAACGCCATTGGTTTTTTCATCAATGGTAAACAGTAGCGGTTCATCGGCTTCAGGCATGTACCTTTTGTTATCCTGCAGGTAATGGTTTTCAGTTTTTTGAAGCACCACCCGGATACCTGGTTCAGATAGATACTTGATCAATGGCTTGTACTTAGGCATGCCACGATAGGCTCTGAAGAGTGCGAGACCTCCCTCTTTTTCATTTTTTTCTGAGATCAGTTTTTTGGCATTGGACAAAAATCCTTGTACCAGCTTTCTCTGCTCGTCAACAAGCGTTGATACCCTTGGCTTCATGTCATCAAACTCATGTTGATCCCCACGAGGCACAGGTCCAGAAATGATCAGAGGGGTCCTAGCATCATCGATCAGAACTGAATCGACTTCATCAATCATGGCAAAATGGTGCTTACCCTGAACAAGGTCATTGGCATCTCGTGCCATATTGTCTCTCAGGTAATCAAAGCCAAATTCGTTGTTTGTACCATAGACAATATCACTGGAGTAGGCTCTTCTTCTTGCGTCAGAGTTTGGAGGATATTTGTCAATACAGTCCACACTTAGTCCGTGAAATTCAAAAAGTGGGGCATTCCATTCACTATCCCGCTTGGCCAAGTAATCATTGACGGTGACTACGTGTACACCTCTTCCTGAAAGTGCATTGAGGAATGCCGGCAAGGTAGACACGAGTGTTTTACCTTCACCTGTAGCCATTTCGGCGATTTTTCCTTTATGGAGTACCATACCACCGATCAGCTGCACATCGTAGTGGACCATGTCCCATACTACTTCGTTACCAGCTGCAAGCCATCTGTTGTGCCAAATGGCTGTATCTCCCTGTATCTCCACATTTGGCTTTCTGGCGGCAAGCTCTCTGTCTATAGCAGTTGCTGATACTTTAAGCTGACCGTTTTCTTTAAACCTTCTTGCTGTCTCCTTAACAATAGCAAAAGCCTCCGGCATTACTTTTTCAAGCACAACTTCTAAAGCTTCATCTCTGGATTTTTCAGTTGCGTCTATTTCATTAAAAAGTGCATCTTTTTCATGTACCTTATCTGGGGCCATGCCTGCAATCTGTTCTCTAAGAGAAAGGATTTTATCATCAAAAGACTGAAGTTCTTTATTGATTTGGGACCTGATTTCAGCAGTCTTGGCTCTAAGCTGATCATCTGTCAGGGACTGAAGTTTGGCAAAAGCTTCATTGATAAGTGGAAGCTTTGGAGTCAGTTCCTTAATGTCACGATCAGATTTGGTACCGAATACTTTGGCAAGTCCTTTGGCTATAAATTCTAACATATTGAGCTGTATAATAAATTGGGCTTTAAAATTACGCTGTTTTTACTTAAATCAATATTTCAGGGAAGGATATCAGCTGTTTGATTGAGATCTATGACATATTTTCCTGAAAAAACCTGTTTTGCTGGTCCGATAAGTGTGATCTCTCTGAAACTACCATCTGCTAATTTCTTGAAACGGACAGACAAAGAACCACCTGGTGTCTTTATTCTTACGGTTTCCAAGCCATGTTGGGTACCATAAACCAAAGCACAAGCCGTCACACCTGTGCCACAGGAAAGGGTTTCGTCTTCTACTCCACGTTCATATGTCCTTACTTCAATCAGGTCATTTTCCTTTGGGGTTACAAAGTTTACATTCGTTCCTTTGGGAAGATAAGACTCACTATACCTAATTTTCGCTCCTTCCTCAAATACCGGATAATGCCATACATCCTCTACAAATCGGACGTGATGTGGAGATCCAGTGTTGACAAAATAATCGGAATGACGTGAAGCTATTCCTTCCACTTCTGACATTCCTAATGCTACCAAATCATCATAGATCTCAGCTGTATGAGGACCATCAATGGCCAAAAATCGGGTTTGTTCAGCGATGATGCCCAGGTGTTTAGCAAAAGCAACAGCACATCTGGCACCATTTCCACACATGCTTTGGCTGCCATCGGCATTGAAATAAATCATTTCAAAGTCAAACCCGGTTTTGGTCCGGATCAAGATCAGTCCATCCGCTCCAATTCCGAATTTTCTATTACACAACTGCTGTACAAGATCCAGACGGGATTCCGGAAATTGGCAGTCGCGGTCGTCTATCATGACAAAATCATTTCCTGTGCCCTGATATTTATAAAAGGAAATTTCCATTTTGTAGAGAAGCTTGGACTTGAAAACCATCTGTTTCAAAAACCAATCCAAGCTTTTTTGGTTCTACAAACATAAACAACTTGTCACAATATCAGACTTTATGTCTGCTTTTAGATTTCATTTTGCAGGCTAAATGGTTAACTTGTGGCTTCTCATTTGAATTGGGTATCATCATACTAATATAAACCGCTATGAAAAAAGCTACTTTTAATGTGTCCCGAAGGACTTTTATCCATCAAAGTTCGAAAGCAACTCTTGCTGTAGGAATAGGAAGTTCGGTCTTGGGATCGGCATTTCTTGCTGCATGTAACAACACTGAAGCTGTATCGTCAGAACAACAGCACCTCCTCAGCACAGGATTCGATCAGACACCGCTATCCTATGAATATGGTGCCTTAGAACCGCACATAGATGCTGCTACTATGGAAATCCATTACACCAAGCATGCAGCTACCTATGCCAAAAATCTCAATGAAGCTGCCGGTGAAGAAGATGTAGACACAGCAAAACCGCTTGAAGAAGTCTTGATGAACATCTCCAAATATTCTACCAAGATGCGAAACAACGGGGGTGGCCACTACAACCACGAACTATTCTGGAAAACCATGTCTCCTAATGGTGGTGGCTTACCTTCAGGCGATCTTGCCGAAGCCATCAATGGGGCTTTTGGAAGTTTTGAACAGTTTAGGGAACAATTCGAAACTGCTGCTAAAGGCAGATTTGGGTCGGGATGGGCTTGGCTGTCTTTGGACAAAAACAACCTACTCACAGTAGGTTCTACCCCTAATCAAGACAACCCATTGATGGACATTTCTGATTATCAAGGAATTCCGCTTTTAGGCCTTGATGTTTGGGAACATGCGTACTACCTAAATTACCAAAACAGAAGACCAGACTACATTACTGCATTTTGGGAAGTTGTCAATTGGGATGCTGTAAGCGAAAGGTACAATACCTTGAGCAAATCCTAATTTGGATTAAACATTCTAATGGAAACCGGAAGACTTCTTCCGGTTTTTGTGTTTTTGGCTAGTAAGTTCGGTAGCAGATATCTCAACATTTTTGTTAATTGCCACCCAAATACTATTCAATATGCAAGACCCTTTGAGCCTTACTTCTGTCGCTAAATTTCATCAGACATTCAACCATCCGATATTGGAACAACCTACCATACCTGATCCCAAAAGATGCTCACTTAGAGTGGCCCTCCTTAGGGAAGAGCTACAGGAATTGCAGGAAGGGATTCAGAATGGTGATATTGTGGAAATTGCTGATGCATTATGCGATCTGCAATATGTACTTTCAGGGGCAATCCTGGAATTCGGCCTGGCAGAAAAATTTAAGGCTCTTTTTGATGAAGTACAAAGGTCAAATATGAGCAAAGCCTGCCAAAGTCTGGAAGAAGCTGAAGCCACCATTCAACATTTTCAATCTCAAGGTGTAGCTTGTCATTACGTGCAGCAGGGTAACCTTTATCTGATCTATAGAACAGAAGACAATAAAACATTAAAATCAATAGCCTATTCCCCTGCCAATCTTTCTGCAATCCTTGAAGAAGCTGTTAAATAATGTGAATTAAAAGGATTAAAGATTTAAAAAAACTTAAATTAGGCATCGGCTTTGCGGGTTATCCTGCTATTAACCAATTAGCCTTTTAGTTAAATATTCATTTCTACAGTTCCCCGTTTCAGCCATACCAAATCTTGGCCAAAATTGAAAAGGTAAAATCCAGCTGTTATCTGATTATTTTCTTGATGCTGTCATAGATGCCAGCATGGTTTACCTAATACCTTTCAATATTTATGAGCCAGACTCTCAGATTTCTAGATTCCCAAAATTCCCAGTTTTTCCATACTGTCAGAACAAGAATTGAAGATTATTTTAAAACCAATAATATTTCAAAATACGCCAATTCGGCAATGGTTTGGAAGACCGTCTTATACCTTGGCAGCTTTGTAGCCTTATACTTCACTATCCTTTTTGAAGTATTTCCCACCTATATAAATTTGTTTTTGGCAATCGCATTAGGCATGAATATGTCCTTTATCGGATTCAATGTCTGTCACGATGCAATCCACGGGTCATATTCCAAAAAACCATGGGTCAATAAGATGCTTGGCTTTATTTTCAACATTATTGGAGCCAATGTCTACGTTTGGAACATTACCCACAACAAGATCCACCACACCTATACCAATATCATCGGTCACGACGGGGACCTTGATGTAGCACCAGGAATGGTTCGTGTGTCACCTGAGGAAAAATTGAAACCAATACACCGCTACCAACATTTTTATGCTTTTTTCCTATATTCATTAGCTTCTTTGTCTTGGTTTTTCAGAAAAGACTACATGAAATTTTTTCAGAAAAAAGTAGGATCACATGTCAACAAGCATCCTAAAATTGAATACTTCAACCTGTTCTTTTATAAATTCATCTATTATTCTCTTTTCATCATCATTCCATTGGTGGTGATGGAAATTACTTGGTGGCAATTTTTAATCGGCTTCTTGATGATGAACTTTGCGGAGGGGTTAGTATTGGCCTTGGTCTTTCAGTTGGCCCACCTTGTACAGGATACAGAAATGCCTCATCCTGCTGAGCACGAAAACATTGAAGAATCCTGGGCAGAACATCAAATGAGGACCACTGCCAACTTTTCTATAAATAGCAAATCAGCGGCTTTCTTTTGTGGGGGGCTTAATTTTCAGATAGAACACCATCTTTTCCCAAAGGTGTGTCACATTCATTATCCAAAAATTTCAGCTATTGTCAAAGAAACTGCTTTGGAATTTGGACTGCCTTATCATGAAAATGGCACATTCTACTCCGCTTTGCAGTCCCATTACAGATTTCTGAAATTAGCAGGAAGTCCGGAATTCGGCATGGAAGAAAGTACAAAGGCAATTACTGAACAGTATACCAATGCCCCTGCTGCTTAAGCATGTAGCTCATCTACTATGCTGCTAAACATCCTGATCCCGGTCTGAATCAATTCATCAGGGAAATCAAAATGAGGTTCATGCAATTGCGGTTGCTGCTCTCCAGAACCTAGGCCAAACAAGAGGGTTTTGGTATGGTCAGAAAATAAGCCAAAGTCTTCTGACCAGCGGAATGGCTGATCAATGATCCTCACAGGGAAATCTAAATTTTCAGAAGCCTTTAGGCCCAAATCAAATGCCTCATGGTGATTGTGGGAAGCTGCAAAAGACTCGGTATAGCTGAATGTGACACCAAGTCTATATTTTTTGGCAATTACCTCGGCTTTTTGTTGGGCCAATTTCACCAATTTGTCTCTGACATCATTGCTGAAAGCACGTAATGTTGCACAGATTAACGCTTCACCTGGTGTTGTTCCAAAGTTGATTTCTCCAAGTTTAGCATGTACCACTGTGACAAGGGTGAAATCCTCTACCTGTTGGGGTAATTTTTCCAATAGATCAATTATTTCCGCCAATGCCAAGGCAGGGCTATTCCCCGCTTCTGGATGAGCCGAATGTGCATTTCTTCCTTTCAACAAAATCTTCATTCCCACAGAAGCAGCAGCAAATGTGCCTTTTTTTAATAAAATCTGATGGAGTGGAAAACCAGGCAAGTTGTGCAAAGCAAAGGCAAAGTCAGGAATAAGTGATTTGAATTCAACATCATCAAGAACAGCTCTTGCCCCCTCCCCAGTCTCTTCTGCAGGCTGAAACAACAATATCACCCTTCCCCGCTTTGGACGGTGGTTGGACATCAGCATTCCCAACCCAGCTATAATCGCCATATGCCCATCATGGCCACAGACATGAGAAACTCCCGGCTTTTGACTTACATACTCACGACTTCCTTCTTCCTGAATGGGTAGGCCGTCCAATTCACATCTAAAAAGTGATGTAGGCCCACTTTCAGCCCCCTCAAATATTACCGCCACACCAGTACCTCCAAGGCCTGTTACCATATGGTCATAACCTATTTGCTTGAAAAATCCCGCTATCCTCCTTGCTGTTTCAACCTCTTGACCAGAAACTTCCGGATTTTGATGCAGGTCTCTTCTTAATTCAATAAGTTTTTTGATAGCAATATGTTGATTCGTGATTTTCATGATGTAAAGATTACAGGATTTAAAAATTTAGCTTATTCAGTCCCCTGAAATTAAGGAAACTAAATCCGGAATCTGCCATTTTAAGAGATAAAAAAGCTTTGAAAAATTGTCTAAATACACATTAGATTTTTTGATCAGCTGCATTTTCAAGACTATGTGAATATAAACAGTTAATTTTTTCAGGAACTTTTTTATATTGAAAACCTTTAATCACTTCCTAACCTTATTAAACTATGACGACCGAACAGCAAATCAGCCTCGAGCAGGAAATTGAATCTCTAAAAGCCACACTCACTGGTGATATGTTTCAAGATATGGACACCCGCGATCAGATCCATAATCTGGAAATGAAGCTTAAAGGTGTTAAACCCATGGATTCTTCCATTGATTGCATCGGCTGCGGCAGCTAAGAACAGGCATGATTTTGAATAGGGTTTATCTGCAGAAGTACAGCAGGTAAACCCTATTTCATTTAATTACAACAAATGAATTCTTCAAGCTATTATATTATTTACAAGCCATTTGGTATTCTTAGCCAATTCAGCGGGGAAGCTGACACTTTAAAGCTGCTTTATGATTTTCCCGAAACGGTATATCCCGTAGGCCGTCTTGACAAAGACAGTGAAGGTCTGCTCTTGATCACGGATGATAAGGCACTCAACCACCGATTGCTGGATCCGAAATATGCTCACAAGCGCAATTATCTTGTTCAGGTAGAGGGTATCCCTACCCCAGAGGCTTTGGATAAATTAGAAAAGGGAGTACTGATTCAAGTAGATGGAAAACCGTATCATACAAAGCCTGCAAAGGTGCGGGTATTACCTGAACCACCTTTGTTGCCGGAGCGGACACCTCCTATAAGGTATAGAAAAAATGTACCCGACACTTGGTTGGAACTGGAATTGTATGAGGGTAAAAACAGGCAAGTAAGAAAAATGACCGCTGCTGTGGGCTTTCCTACCTTAAGGCTTGTAAGATGGTCTATAGAAAATTTGGATATCAGCGGATTTGCAGTGGGAGAAACTAGGCAAATGAATAGAGAAGCTATTTATTCGACATTGAACATACCCTTGATCATACATCAGCGTATACAATTACCGGAACATAAGAAATCTTTTCGGAGTACATCCGTTAAAAGAAGAAAGTAAGCAGTTATGACTGCTGCCGTCCATCATTTAAGGTTTGAAAGGGATTGGGATAAAAGGTATTTTGTTATAATTTAGCCCGACTTTACAACAACGCTGAAGATATCATTTTGATAATTTCGGATTACTTTGATAGTCGAAACAGTAAGAAGGAGTTTTAATAGATTTAACTACAATCATTAGCTAAAATTTTCATGCATCAGCAAAAGATCCAACAGGCCATAGAAGAAGTCAAAAAAGTAGTGGTAGGGCAAGACCGAATGGTCAACCGTCTGTTGATTGGCTTATTTACAAATGGGCATATACTTTTGGAAGGCGTACCTGGACTAGCCAAAACCCTTACAGTAAATACCCTTGCCAAAGTACTTCACTTGGATTTCAGGAGGATACAGTTTACTCCGGATTTATTGCCTTCTGACTTGGTCGGTACAATGATTTATAATCAACAAGAGGCTAATTTTGAAGTTAAAAAAGGACCAATCTTCGCAAACATCATTCTTGCAGATGAAGTCAACCGTTCACCAGCCAAGGTACAGTCCGCGCTACTCGAGGCGATGCAGGAGAAGCAGGTTACCATTGGTGAAACGACTTATCAGCTTGACCGCCCATTTCTGGTATTGGCTACCCAAAACCCCGTAGATCAGGAAGGAACTTACCCATTACCAGAAGCGCAAGTGGACAGGTTTATGATGAAAGTACATATTGATTATCCTTCCAAAACAGATGAGCTGGAAGTGATGCGCAGAATGGCCAATATGCAGTTTAATTCAGAAGTCAATGCTGTACTTTCCAAAGAAGATATTTTTGACATCCGCAACCAGATCAATCAGGTAAAAATTGCCGAACCATTAGAAAACTATATCATTGAATTGGTTTTTGCTACCCGTTTCCCTGAAAAATACGGTTTGAAAGATGAGTCCCGCTACATTCAGTTTGGTGTCTCTCCAAGGGCGAGTATCAATCTAAACCTAGCCGCAAGGGCTATGGCATTTATGGAAGGTCGGGATTTCGTGTTACCTGAAGACATCAAAGCCATTGCGGAAGATGTACTCAACCACCGGATCATCCTCAATTATGAAGCCGAGGCGGACAATGTCAATACCAGAGACCTGATCAGGATCATTCTTGACAAAATCCCAATTAACAAAAGCGTAACCTTCAAATAGGTATTTCCAGCCGATAGGCTATAAAAATAGGCTTATTCCAGTAAAAGGCCACTACAATATTAAGCTATTGTAGTGGCCTTTTTGATTTTTAACTCCTGCAATTAACCAATTGATAATTTTTCCAAAGCGCTCAATTAACATTACCTGATGAATTTTGTGACATCGAATTATGCTGTACAAAATTCAATCTGGAATGAAAAAAATTATTTGCTTCACCATCGCTGCCTTCATCTGGACAGGCTGTCTTTTTGCCCAATCAGGGAGTATTCGAGGAGTGGTCAAAGATGCCAAAACCGGAGAAACCATCATCGGAGCCAATGTAAGACTTGAAGGCACTCAAATTGGCATGGCCACAGGATTGGACGGGGATTTCGAACTGACCCGTATCGAACCTGGAAAATACAATGTTGTCGTATCCTTTATCTCCTACAATACTACACGTTTTGAAGACGTACAGGTAGTAGCCGAAAAGGCAACCATTCTCGATGTGGCGCTTTCTGAAAACATGGACGAGCTTGGAGAGGTCATTGTATTAGCCTCAAGGGAGACTGGGTCCTCTATTGCAATGGTCTCAGAAATCCGGAAATCACTCCAAGTTGTCAGTGGTATCTCTTCCGAACAAATCAGACTATCACAAGACGGAAATGCTGCTCAGGTAATGAAGCGGGTTTCAGGTGTAAGTATCGTAGACAATAAATTTGTAAGGGTACGCGGTGTAGATGACCGATATAATGTGGTCATGATCAACAACTCAATAGCTCCTACCTCTCAAGTCGATAAGCGTACTTTTTCCTTTGACCTGATCCCAAGTGAGAACCTCGACAGGATGCTGATCTACAAATCAGCTTCTCCAGAAGTCCCAGGTGACTTTGCAGGAGGGATGATCAAAGTTTTTACGAAAAATTCCCCTGATGAAGACTTTTTTACCATAGGACTGGGTACTTCTATCAGACAAAATACCACCTTCAACAGATATGCACAGACCCAAGGGTCGCGTTCCGATTGGTTCGGCTTTGATACCAACAGGGACTTGCCTGCTGACTTCCCGACTACGGCTACACTTACCAATTCAGGAAGCGGAAACCCTATCAGGTACAATGCGGGTAGGATGCTTTCCAACAACTATCGGGTAGACTCTACGACCGCAAACCCCAATGCCAATGTAGGCTTGGCTTTTGGCAAAAACTGGACGGTCGGCGGCAAAAGACTGTCCACTTTGACTAGCCTTTCTTGGTCACAGGAGTACCAATATTTCTTAGCCGAGCGTAATAGGTATTTCTTCCCAGAACCTGGAAGACCCACCGAAAAAAGAGACGAATATTTTGACAATAGCTACTTCAAAATCAATGAGGTAGGGATCATGTCCAACTGGCTGTTGAGACTAAATGCTGACAATAAAATCGAATTGCGCAATCTTCTTAACCAAACCGGACTCAACGAAACAGTTTTGAGAACAGGAAAAGATTTTGTACAAAGACCTTTCGGAGCGCAGGATTACTCTTTCCGTTATGAGTCGAAATTGCTCTACTCCGGACAATTGGAGGGCACCCACCTTTTCAACAATGAGAAGACCAAATGGAATTGGGTATTGGGTGGCAACTACCTGTATCACGAAGAACCTGATTTTAGAAGGCTGAGAACTTTCTTTAGCACAGATGCATCAGAGGGACAATTCCTGATCATCGACCCTCCAAGCAGCAGCCCTCAGGATTTGGGTAGGTATTTCGGCTACTTAAGCGAATATGGATTGGTACAGGGACTGAACTTTGAGAAAAAATTTGACGGAGTAGAGAAAGACCGACCAAGGATTTTGAGAGCAGGATATCTTGTGGATTACAAAGCTAGAGATTTTTCTGCCCGCTACATCACTACATTCTATCCTGGCTTCCATGATCAAAGCCTTAAAGAGAACCTTTTGCGCCAGCCCATTGACCAGGCCTTTGCTCCAGAAAATTACCGGCCTGGTGACGGCTGGTTGATTCAGGAAGGTACAAGACCAAATGATCAATACAATGCCTCCACCCTGGTTTCTTCAGGATATGTGGGTGGTGTGTATCCAGCCGGCAGTTTCAATGTCTCAGGTGGACTGCGCACAGAGCACAGCATACAAGATCTCAATAGCGGCAACGACGCGGGACCCGTAAAGGTAAATAATGTAGAATTGGCATTGTTGCCATCCATGAATGTAGACTACAACTTCAACAGCAAATCGCTTTTACGTTTAGGATATGGCAAGACAGTAAATAGACCTGAGTTTAGAGAATTCGCACCTTTCCTTTACTACAGCTTTGAGTTTATAGCCGGCTTCTTTGGGAATCCAAACCTGCAGATGTCCAGAATTGACAACATCGACCTGAGGTATGAATTCTATCCCAACGAAGGGGAAACCTTCAGTGTGGGGGCTTTTTATAAATTTTTCCAAGATCCCATTGAAAAAGTGCAGCAGAACATCACTGAGACATTGCAGTTCTCTTACGCCAATGCCGAGAATGCAACAGTTTTTGGGACTGAAATCGAAGCGAGAAAAGCACTTAGCACAGTTACATCTGCCAGATTTGTTCGAAATCTATCCTTCAACATCAATGCATCTCTGATTTGGTCTGAAGTATTCTTGGGTGAAAATGTAGCTTTTGAAGCCAATAGAAGAGCACTTCAAGGGCAGTCTCCCTATGTAGTCAATGCAGCGGCATATTATATCGATCCAGTCAACAACTTCCAGGTCAGCCTGGCCTACAATGTACAAGGCCCGAGAATATTCGTTGCCGGCAATGTCAATAACCCTTCAATATATGAACTGCAAAGACACGCTGTCGATCTGACCATCAGCAAGACATTCAGAGACAGAACCACCTTTAAAGTAGGAATTCAAGACATTTTGAATTACCAATACAGATTTTATCAGGATTCCAATTTTGACAAAAAGATCAATACTGAGGTAGACGATCCGATGTACCTCTGGAGAAAAGGATCCTTGCTCAGCTTCTCACTCAACTACAGAATAAAATAAAACAACCCTTTAATCTATTATCAAAAACATGAAAAAGTACTTCAGATTTGCAGCAATTGCAGCAGTATTGGCCATGAATTTTTCCTGTGGGGAAGATAATCCTTCACCGGTGACCAACCCTGGTGAAGAAACCTTGGTGACACTTTCTGGCAACCTAACCACTAGGACTTTGGTGGCTAATGAAAAATACCTCTTGACAGGACAGGTATTTATTCCTGATGGGGTCACTGTCACCATTGAACCAGGTACTGTGATTTTCGGTCAGAAAAGCACCAAAGGAACTTTGATTGTCAGCCGTGGTGGTAAACTGATAGCAAAAGGCACCCGTCAAAAACCAATTGTGATGACTTCAGCACAAAAAGTAGGCGAAAGGGACCGGGGTGACTGGGGAGGCTTGGTAATTCTAGGAAAAGCCAGAACCAACCAAGTAGATCCTGCGGTTGAAGGCATTGATCCTGTTCAGATTTTCGGTGGAACAGATGACAACGATTCATCGGGTGAATTTGAATTCCTTCGAGTAGAATATGCAGGCATCGAATTGACGCCAAACAACGAAACCAACTCCATCACCATGGGCGGTGTAGGTAGAGGAACCAAAATGGAGCACCTGATGGTCTCTTTTGGCGGTGACGACGGCTTTGAATGGTTTGGCGGTACAGTGGACGCAAAATACCTGATTTCACACTCCACTTGGGATGATGATTTTGATGTGGATTATGGCTACTCTGGAAACGTACAGTTTGGTCTTGCGGTAAGAAATCCATTCTTTGCGGATCAGTCGCAATCCAATGCATTTGAATGTGACAATGGTCCTAATGACAATGATGTTCAGCCTTACACCACAGGAACATTTTCCAATTTTACAGTATTTGGTCCAAGAGACAGAGGCGGTAGAGCCATTTCAGGTAACAATTTCCATGCAATCGATTTGAGAAGAAGGACCGCTGTATCCATATTCAATTCAGTATTTACAGGCTTCCCTTTTGGAGTTAGATTCAATACAGCTTCCGTAACACAGCAGTATGCAGCAGGAACAGGCGTGTTGGCCAACAATATCCTCATCAATCCTCCATCAGGGGTAACCTTTGCAGCAGGTGGTGGCGCTGCAGTAGCAGATGTAGAAGCAAGGTGGTCAGCTACCAATACCACTGTAAATCTTCCTGGTGCTGATGCAGGTTGGGAGGCATTTTACAGAGGATATGGTTTGAATCCTGAGAATTTCTTTGGAAGATACACCCAACAGACCTACCCTAACAACCCTAACTTCAGCCTTGTAGCTAATGGTACTTTGGCCAATGGTGCAACTTTTGCCAATCCTAAATTTGCCGAAGCCAATAGAACCGGTAAGTTCGACACTTCCGTGACATTTATCGGTGCGTTTGGAACTACTGACTGGACAGATACTTGGGCTGAATTCAACCCATTGAACGTGGATTATCTGGCACGATAATTTTTCAATAAATGGCTTGCGGATACTTTAAGGATCCGCAAGCTTTTTGATTTTCCAAAAATACCTGATGTTAAAAATGAAATTAACCTCCTATCTCCTAGTATTGATTCTTATAGGTGTATTGAGCTGTCAAAAATCAGAGAAATATAATCCTTCCAAACAGCTTTCAGAAGCCCAACAAGCCAATATACTGCTATCCACTGTTCGCTATTTAGGCCATCTACCCAAGAAAGGAAGCCATGATACTAAGTTTGAAGACCGATTTGATGTCTATTACAGTCAGCTTGCTAAAGATTTTACCTTAGATGCCTATTATCAGAAAGATGGATTTGAGTATTTTTTGGCTAGTAGAATTGCTCCTTCGCTAAAGGTCAAAAAAGTAGCAACTGGTGTAAAAATGAAAAGAGATGCGATTGGTCAAATTACTTATTATGAAGAAGTATTTAGAACCTGGAAATTTGAGGAAGCAGAACTACAGGAAAAAAGTATGATGCTGTTTGACAAAATGGTGAATGGTGAATCGCTAACTGCCTATCTACCACAGCACTCAGGTACGGAAGAGTATATAGAATTCCCTAATGAAACCGTAAGTTATGATTTACAAAATAGGGTATGGAAACATCTATTTTCGCAACAAGAGCTAGCCAAAATGCAATAATTTACACCAATAACCAAAAAATACCCTGGTTAAGGTATTTGCAATTGACAGGAATCTTAATAGTTTTGTCAAAGGTTAAAAAATTTTTTTCTTATCACGGTATTTTTAATTGAACGGGGAAAACGCGAAAGCTTTTCCCCGTTTTTTTATTCCTTTGAAAGGTAATTCAGCATGTGTTTGGATCTGGAAAAAGGAGGCATGTATTGAAAATTTTCTCAATTCTTGAAATAGAAAATAAGGATGTGGCATTAGCGCTTCTATTTCCGTATTGGGTCAAGTAAATGATGTACATATGAATACCTTCAAAATAAAGTTTTTAGTTCTTCTGTCAGTAGTCCTTTGCTTATTTTCATGCCAAGAGCAAGAGGCACCTGTTTGTTATGAAGGGACAGTTATCGGTAAAATAAGGTCAGGGGGAGGAGGACCAGCTGTATCGGTAAAATCCACTGCATTTGGGTCACATCAATGGGGAAGATACCAGAATGTTGTTGAAGCACTGAATTTAGGGTTTGATTTTGAGCCAGGATCAAAAATTTTCTTTCAGGCTCGCCCGGCTACCGAGCAAGAAAAAAGCTATGCTATCACTGCTGATGGCAATGAATCGGCAAAGCCAGTGATCTTTGTAACTGCGGTATCTACGGATAGTTGTCCTTGAGCGATTGACCTGCTAAAGCAGGAGGTGATGTAAACAGATCTGGCAGATAAAAGCTCCCCTGATAAGGAGATGCTTAAAAACAAAAAAAGGCGGGCATAACCCACCTCTTATCTTAATTAAAGACCAAACAATCAACTAAACTATTTTACAAGATAAAATTCATGGTTGCCATAGGCTGTCACGAACAAGTCTTGCGTAAATGAGGTTGAAAATCTTTTTTCCAGTTCTGATTTCTCTCCATATAATTCGGCTACGACTTTGCCGTATTTGTCAATCAAGGTTATGGTAGGAAAATCCTGTAAGCTTTCAATTTCCACAGGTGCAATATCCATAGGAACTGCTTCATCTGAAGTCTGATTTGTTGCAAAAGCTTCAATAGCTGATCCTTCATTCGCATTCATTTCTGTAGCTTTAGCAGAAAAGACAATCATCAATGCCATAACAAGTCCTAAAAAGGCACAGACATTTTTTTGGGTAATAAGGGTAGTTTTCATTTTTGTAAGGTTTTGATACTGTTATTATTCATGTTGGTTTAGTACTCATCCAAAAGGCTGATGTTACCCATATGCCAAAATCTGATCCTATTTTTGTAAAATTCTGATTTTCAGGTAATTAAGATCAAAATGTAATCAAAAGTGTGTACGGTTTCGTACAGTGTTTTTTGAAAAATGATACACTTGGGGCTGCAAAAGTATAATAAAAAATCCGGCAGACAAACAAAATTATCTACCGGATGAAAAAAATATAAGACCTCCTACAGAAGATCATTTGCTAAATTGGCCAATTCAGACCTTTCTCCCTTCTCCAACTTGATATGTGCATAAAGCGGGTGGTCTTTGACTCTGTCTATCAGGTAGGACAATCCATTACTTTGGCTGTCCAAATAGGGAGTATCGATTTGATGGATATCTCCTGTAAATACAATCTTGGTATTTTCACCTGCTCTACTGATGATGGTTTTGACTTCATGGGGAGTCAGGTTTTGTGCTTCATCCACAATGAAAAAAATATTTGAAAGCGACCTTCCTCTGATGTAGGCAAGAGGTTGTATGACCAGTTTTTCCTGATTGACCAATTCTGTGATTTTCTGATATTCTTTATCAGATTCTTTGAATTGGTTTTGGATGAACTTCAGGTTGTCCCAGAGTGGTTCCATATATGGATTCAGCTTTGACTTGATGTCTCCTGGAAGATAGCCTATGTCTTTGTTGCTCAGTGGAACAATTGGCCGTGCCAAAAATACCTGCTTATAATCTCTTCTTTGTTCCAAAGCACCTGCTAAGGCAAGCAGGGTCTTACCAGTACCGGCCACACCTTGTATTGAAACCAGCTTGATGCGCGGATTTAAAATAGCATGTAAAGCAAAGGTCTGTTCGGCATTTTTTGGCTTCACATTGTAAGCAAGTTTTTTGTCAACCCGCTCGATCAGATTATCCTCAGCATTGTAGAAGGCAAGAACGGAATTTTTTTCGCTCTTGAGGATGTAGTAGGCATTTGCTTTTCGCTTTCTTGTACCCAAAAGCGATTTAGGCTCTATGCTTTGGGAATCATAGAGGCTGTTGATCAGTTCTGGCGCTATTCCATCAAGAATATATTTGCCGGTATTTTCAAGTTCTACAAGATTTTTGATTTTCCCTGTTTCATAATCTTCAGCATGAATTTCCAAAGACTTGGCTTTCAACCTCAAGTTGATGTCTTTAGAGACCAAGATCACTCGCCTGTTAGTTTCTGTTTGTTGCAAATAAAGGGCTGCATTGAGGATTTTGTGATCGTTTTTCTCCTCTCCGAAGATCTCATTTGCATTCAGTTTGTTTTCAGGGTTCATCAACACCCTAAAATTCCCCTTAGTTTTCCCGTTGAGCGGGGTCCAGTTGTGGATCATGTGATCTTTTGAGAGGTTATCAAGAAGACGGATAAACTCCCGGGCTTCAAAGTTTTTGGTGTCGTTGCCCTTTTTGAACTGATCGAGCTCCTCCAAAACAGTAATCGGAATGACCACATCATGCTCAGCAAAGTTCATGATGGAGTTGTGCGCATAGAGGATCACAGAAGTATCCAACACAAAAATTTTGCGGTCTTTATCGGATTTGGCTCTTGGCATATTTGAAAATTTTAGGTGTGAGTAGTTAGGAATAAGATAATTATTTAATATTTAGATTGCTATTATGCCCAGGCAAATTCAGTTTGACAACCATTATTGAAATCTTAGCACCTTGACTATCAAGGGTATAATTTTTGTAAAATTCGATTCCGTCTGATCCTGATGAATAGTGGGAAGAAATTGTCCTTCTTCAATACAGAAAAATCTATGGTATAAATTTTTCCAAAAAATATATAACCTTTTTGCTATTTAAATAGACTATATTGTATTTGAACCAATTAAAATATATCATGGACAAAATTGAGCAATATCAGTCATGCATAGCTAAATGTATGGAATGTGCAGCCACATGTCTTTATTGTGCTTCATCTTGTACGAAGGAAGAGGATGTGAAAATGATGGCAGGGTGTATTCAGCTTGACATGGAATGTGCAGCAATATGTCAGGCTGCAGCTCAGCTCATGAGCCTACAGAGCCCACATGCAAAAGAAATCTGCAGGATCTGTGCAGAAATCTGTGAAAAATGTGGATCAGAATGCGAGCAGCATCACCATGACCACTGTAAAAAATGCGCACGAATCTGCAAAGAATGTGCAGCTGCTTGTAGACAAATGGCAGCCTAATCCTCTAGTGAACAAAAAGGATTAAGACATCCCATTTTCAAATAAAATAGCCATTCCAGCTTTTGCGCTCAACTTGGATTGATCAAGCAGGTATGGCTATTTTATTCCACCAAAAGCAGCAAAACAAAGGTGTTTATGCAGTACCTCCACTGTCCGAAATCCGCACTTTTTCATCAAATCCAATTGGTAAGTCAGGGATCTTGGGGAATCTTCTTTTTCTATGTAAGCAAATACATTGTCCCGATAGGTCTCCCCACCGATGCTGCTGAGATATTCACCATATTTCTGCCAAATCAGTTCATGGATCTGCGGAGCGTCTTGAACCACCAAGTCTGAGATCATCAGGCAACCTCCAGGTTTCAATAGACTAAAAAGCTTTTGAAAAGTGGTTTCCCAGTCATTGTCATCTCTTAGATGATGCAAAACAGCACCTGCCAAGATGATATCAAAGTGCTGATCAGGTAATGCCAACGTCCGAATGTCCCCTTGAAAAATCTGTACAGGAGCCAAGGTCAATTCCCTTACCCTCTCCTCAGCCTTCTTTAACATAGGCATGCTCAGGTCTACCAAGGTGCAGCTCAGTTCCGGCAATTTCTGAAGCATCTTTAGCGTATAATTTCCTGCCCCACACCCTACGTCAAGTAGCGTGTTTGCTTCTGGGATTATTCTGGCCGCTGCTGAGGTAATCAGCTCTAAGGATAAAACAGCATCAATAGTGGCTACTTGACCCGTATCAAGATTTGAAAACCGCTCTACATCTTTGTCAAAACGGTCCCGGATTTCTTCTATCGAGGACTTTTCCATTACTTGCATTTATTTAATAGGTACATTAAAGGTAACTATTATGCATTTGGATGTAAGAGGAATTTGGGAATTCTTGTATACTTGGTACAGCTTAACTTATTTTCTTGGAATTTATTGATCAAATAGCTGAATGATGAAAAAACTGTTGATTCTCCTTTTATTCTTCTGTATAGATACATATGCGCAGGAGCCATCTCCCAAAGTGGAGCAGCCACAGCAATTTATCACCAACCACACTGGGAGATTCCAAGGCAAAGAAGTCCGGTATAAAGCAATTGCAGGAGAAACATTCCTGAAAGATGAAAATGGGGAACCTGTGGCTGCCATTTGGTCCACTTCCTATATGCTTGACCCTGATCCTCAAACAGGCCGCCCAGTCATTTTTATCTTCAACGGAGGTCCAGGTTCTGCTTCCATTTGGCTGCACATGGGATTGTTTGGACCCAAAATCGTGCAGGTAGACTCAGACGCTAGTATGGATGACGGAGCTGCACCTTTTATTATCAAAAACAATGACTTGGCACTTCTTGATCTGGCAGATCTGGTTTTTATAGATCCAGTGGGTACGGGATACAGCAAGGTCATCGGAAAAGGCAAAACAGAATCCTACTGGGGATTAATGGAAGATGCGAAGTCAATTGCAGAATTCATGCGCCTGTGGGTCACCAAGCATCAGCGCTGGCAATCTCCCAAATATATCGCAGGTGAAAGCTATGGTACCACCCGTGCTGCTGCTGTAACTGCCGCCTTAGAAAAAGGAGGTCAGGCAATGGCCTTGAATGGATTGATCCTCATTTCCCAGGCATTGGACTATCAAGGTTCAACATCTGTACACGACAACATTGCCTCCTATTTCACATATTTTCCCACCATGGCAGCCACATCATGGTATCATCAAAAAGCAGGAAAAGGATTAAAATTGGAAGATTTTGTTCAAGAGGCGAGGGAGTTTGCTTATCAGGAATACTTACCTGCCCTATATCTAGGCGCTCAACTAGGCCCTGCTGAAAAGGAGGCAATTGCAGCAAGAATCGCCTATTTCACTGGATTGGAGAAATCTTACATCTTAAGGTCCGACAATAGGATCCTCACCTCTCGGTATAAGAAGGAGCTCTTGAGACAAGAAGGTAAAACAATCGGAACGCTTGACGGTCGCTACCTTGGTGAAGAAGGAGATCATACTGCCGAGGGACCTACTTTAGGGGATCCATCAAGTTATGGGATAGATGCAGCCTACACTGCTGCTCTCCAGGATCATTTCGCAAAGACTTTAAAAGTTGCCCTAGATCGGCCCTATCTCACATCAAATCCTGCTGTAGGTGGAGCTTGGAACTGGAGGCCTGTACCTGAGGGTGCCTACTATGAACCATCTTATGTCAATGTGGCCAGAAGCCTGGGTGAATCCATGCGCCGCAACAAAGACCTGAGGGTAATGGTGGCCAATGGGTATTATGATCTGATCACCCCGTTTCTGGATGCGGAATACACCTTTGCCAGACATGACATCCCACAGGAAAGAGTAGAAATGTACTACTATGAAGGAGGCCATATGATGTACAACCACCGGGAGGATTTCGAAAAGTTGATCAAGGATATCAGGGCATTTTTACAACCGTAAACCGTCATGACTGTGCCTGATAATACGCCATTAATGTTGGGCATTCTGTTTGTCTTTATTTCTTGTCAAGAACCGGCTATGGAATTTGAACTGACTCAATTCACTATTCAATATGAGGTCCCAAGTGCCTCGGGGCTGGTGTATGCCAGTGATCGATATTTTGCTATTGGAGATGATTCTCCATTTCTGTATGAGCTAGATAGTGCATTTGAACTGCTGAAACAATACCCAATTCATGCTGCTGCAGGAACAGGTATTGGTCGTATTCCTAAAAAAGATAAGCCTGATTTTGAGGCCATGGAAATGGTAGGGGAAAAAGAATTACTCATTTTTGGTTCTGGCTCAAAAGCTGACAAAAGGAATGGACTACTGAGAATCTTACTGGAGGATCCCATTCAAATAGAGGCTTATGACCTTTCTGACTTTTATGCACAGCTCAAAAATATTTCAGGTGTAGGAAAACATTTCAATATAGAAGCCGCCGCTTTTTCGAATGGAAATCTGTACCTCTTCAATAGGACCAAAAACCGCATATTCTTTTTTCAATACGAGCACATGTTGGCCTATCTAACGGGAAAAGCCGAAATGCCTGTAATAAGCGTCCATTCTTACACACTCCCCAGTATAGGCTTAGTGAAGGCGGGATTTTCAGGGGCCACTTTTCATCAGCCAAGTAAGATGCTGATTGTGACTGCATCCGTCGAAGTAACCGACAACCCAATAGATGATGGAGCTGTTTTAGGATCATTTATAGGAATGATCCCTACACAAAATGGATCTCCATTGCCTGAAGCACAATGGCTACAGCTCAACATTCCCGGGGATCCGGTAAAAGTTGAATCCATTACCATTACCAAATCCCTCGGAGCACAATCTATAGCCGTTACTATGACTACTGACAGTGACGGAGGGGAGTCTCATATGATTAAAGGGATTTTGCGTTGGTAACAAGAGATAAGCAGGAATACAACAAATTTTGGCTAATAATAAATTTACCATTATGATTTCAATTCAAAACAGACAACAAATCAGCGTTCTCTTCGGTCAATTAACGCAAGATAGCATGCCGCTTTTTGGCCAGATGACAGCTCAGCATATGGTAGAACATCTGACTTTCTCTGTGGATTTATCAAATGGTTCTAAACCTCAAGAGCTACAATATCCACAAGAAAAAGCAGAGAAAATCAAACATTTCCTGATTTACACACCTGGACAAATTCCTGAAGGCTTCAAGTCTCCACTTTTACCAACAGACCAACTGATTCCACTAAATTCTCCAGATCTTCCACATGCCATCAGTGATTTGGAAGTCGCGTTGGATCAATTTTTCCAGTTCTTCGCGCATCATCCTGAAGCTAAACCCATCAACCCCACCATGGGAGAATTGAATTTTCAGGAGTGGATATGCTTCCACAACAAGCATTTTTTCCATCACTTGAGGCAATTTGGACTAGTAGAAAAGGAAATCTGATAATTGGCAAAAAATTGGCTTTGATGTATCAAAAAAGCCATGGCAAAAAAATCCACTTCCAAAATCAAGAATTTACCGCAATATGAAGCGCTAAGGGAAAAAGGGTTGAGCAAGGAAAAAGCAGCACGCATTGCCAATACCGAAAATCCGGATTACAATTCAAAACCCTATGAGGACCGGACGAGAAAGGAGTTGTATCAAAAAGCAAAGGAGGTAGGCATTCCAAAGATCAGCAGCATGAAGAAAGCAGAGTTGATTAAAGCGCTTCGTGAACACTAGAAGGCTTTGATTCATCATCCATCTAAACCGACTGCTTGATAAACGGTTTAGTTTTTACCGAAAAAATACTGTGCAATTTTGCTGGAATTTTTTTACTAAAAAGTTATTTTTAATCAGCACATAATTTTATTGTAGTATGATCGGTTCCGCAATTTTTCCCCGTTGCAACTATGCAGTGTTTTCAGTTTTCTTATCCTCCTTTTTCTTGTTTCTAGAAGGAGGTACCTGCTTTTCACAGCAAGTAGATGCACTTATTGATCAATATATAGGAAAATCAGGAAGAGAGAACCTCCAAAGCATCCATTGCATCCGATACCAGGGCAGAGTCTTCACTCAAGGGATGATGATTCCTATGGAAATGGTCTATGACGAATCAGGAAAGATGTACCAAAAGCTGTTTATCAATGGACAGGAACTTGTACAGCAGGCATTTGATGGAGAAGTGGTCTGGGGACTGAACTTTATGAATATGAAGCCTGAAATCAAGGAAGCGGAAATTGCAGAAAACCTTAAAAGAGAGGCAATTGATTTCCCAGATCCTTTTTTGGATTATAAAAAGAAAGGTTATACGGCTGAACTTTTGGGTAAAGAAAAAATTGGAGAGAGGGTCTGCTATAAAGTTAAACTCATAAAAAAACCCTTGAAAGCCTCAGGAAAGGAAGTTGACAATACCTCATTGTATTACTTCGATGAGGTCGAAATGCTTCCGGTTTTAAAAGAAAAAGAAGAAAAATACGGTCCTGCAAAAGGTATGTTCACGCACACGTTTTTTGAAAATTATGAAAATATCGAAAATGTATATTTCCCCTTTACACTCCATGAAAAAATCAAAGGTACTAAACATCAACAGACCATTTTCATTGACAAAATTGAAATTAATCCTACAATTAAATCTGAGGATTTTTCCTTCAGACAGCCCTAAATCAGGAGCAGACATATTTTTTTTATGATCATCCGCAATTGAACCAGATTGCAAATTCCCTTTGATTATTTGGATGATAGACAGAAGACCGAAGTCGGAAGTAATCCTGATTTTAAATTTTCGAGATATTTCTGAAAAATTTTAAGCCTTCTGGCAAGAAAGCGGATACATATTTTTTTACTAAAAACTGACAGAGATCATCTTTTTTCCTAAATAATATCTGAATTCAACTTCAGCCAAACAACTAATTTAGCATCAGCTTAATCACCCACCCAATGCCCAAAACTGACCTAGAGATTGCCAGTACAGCTACACTTTTGCCTATTGCCACCATTGCCAACAAGATCGGTATCTCTGAAGAAGATCTGATTCCATACGGTAGGCACATTGCCAAGCTCCCCCTCCGCCTATTGAAGGAGGAAAGGACACAAGGTAAAAAACTTGTGCTTGTCACCGCCATCACTCCCACACAAGCCGGGGAAGGTAAAACCACCGTAAGTATCGGCCTCAGCGAAGGGCTCAATAAAATCGGCCATAAGTCTGTGGTGGTCTTGCGTGAACCGTCTTTAGGGCCGGTTTTTGGCATGAAAGGCGGCGCTGCAGGGGGAGGATATGCACAGGTACTTCCCATGGAGGCCATCAACCTACATTTTACAGGAGATTTTGCGGCAATTGAAAAAGCCCACAATCTTTTAGCTGCACTTTTAGACAACCATATCCATAATCAGGGCAACTCCCTGAACATCGATCCGAGGAGAATCATCTGGAAGCGAGTCATGGATATGAATGAGCGAAGTCTACGGGATATTGTAATCGGATTGGGTGGAACCGCACAAGGAATCCCTAGGGAATCAGGCTTTGATATCACAGCTGCCTCAGAAGTTATGGCTGCTTTATGCCTTGCCAATGACCTCAGCGACCTCAAGAAAAAATTAGGAAATATCATAGTAGCCTATACATTCGACAACAGTCCCGTCTTTGCCCATCAGCTGAAGGCACAAGGAGCAATGGCTGCACTGATGAAGCAGGCAATCATGCCCAATCTGGTGCAGACCCTTGAAGGCAATCCTGCCATTATTCACGGAGGTCCTTTTGCCAATATTGCACAAGGCTCAAATTCTATCATTGCCACGAAAATGGGCTTGACTTTTGGTGATGTGGTAGTGACCGAAGCAGGTTTTGCTTCTGATTTAGGAGGAGAAAAGTTCTGCAATCTAAAGTGTCAATATGCTGGACTGAAGCCAGATGCGGCAGTAATTGTAACTACCGTTAGGGCATTAAAAAGCCATGCTGGAATTCCGCTAAAATTCCTGGGCGAACCAGATCCTGAAGCTTTAGCAAAAGGCCTTCCCAATCTTGAAAAGCATATTGAGAATATGTTGCACTTCAGACTTATTCCAGTAGTTGCCATCAATCGGTTTGTTTCTGATTCAGAAGACGAAATTCAGCTGATACTGGATCGGTGCAAAGAACTGGGCATCCAAGCTTCTGTCTGTGACGCATGGGCAAAAGGAGGATCAGGTTGTACTGAATTGGCTAGCTTGGTCTCAGAAGTCATTTTTTCTGGCAAGAGCCGATTTACTCCTTTATACAGATTTGATTGGAGCATTGAAGAAAAAATCGCCACCATTGCAGCAAAAATCTATGGCGCTTCGGGTGTGGAATATAGTGTAAAAGCCAAACAGCAAATCAATCTTTTTAATAAAATCGGTTTAGACAAATTGCCAATATGTGTTGCCAAGACGCAATATTCACTTTCTGACAATCCCAAACTGCTCAACAGACCTGAAGATTTTGTATTGACTATACGGGAGTTTGACATTGCTGCAGGGGCAGGTTTTATTGTACCCATCGCAGGCACGATTATGCGGATGCCGGGTCTACCTGAGTGCCCCGCGGCAGAGCAGATCGATATAGATGCTGATGGGAATATCACTGGCCTATTCTGATCTTGTTCCAGATATTAACATCATCCCTTAGCAGGAAAAGCTTACTTTTGTAAAAAAAGGAAAGCATGTCCAAAATCAATCTCCCCTTAGCATTCGAGACGCGGATGAAGGCTTATTTAGGAAAAGAGGAATATGAAGCGTTTTCCAATGCCTTGGATGAGGAAGTGCCTGTGGCTATCCGATACAATCCATTCAAGCCCATTCCACCCTTAGAAAATAGCGGGAAAATACCCTGGAGCAGCAACGGCGTTTACCTGAACGAAAGGCCGGTATTTACCTTAGACCCATTATTTCATGCGGGTGCCTACTATGTCCAAGAAGCTTCGAGTATGTTTTTGGATCATATCCTCCAAGTACTTCAGCCAGCAAAAGATGGAATCTTTCTGGACTTGTCCGCTGCACCTGGTGGAAAATCCACGCTTTTGTCCAGTTATCTTGGTGAAGATGGATTTTTGGTCGCCAATGAGGTGATCAAAGCAAGAGCAGCTGTCCTCAAAGAAAATATCATCAAATGGGGTCTGGGCAACACCCTTGTCACACAGAATGATCCTGAACATTTCAGGGATCTGGAGGGGTATTTTGATCTTGTGCTTGTAGATGCTCCCTGCTCCGGAGAAGGTATGTTCAGAAAAGACCCTAATGCCAGATCGGAGTGGTCTCCTGATCACGTACAACTTTGTGCGTCTAGACAGGAACGGATCATGGATCAGGCTGGAGCTTTGGTCAAGGCTGGAGGTTTATTAATATACAGTACTTGCACTTTCAATGAAGCCGAGAATGAAGAAATGGTGAAATTCATCAGCCAGGAATACAGCTATGAGCCTGTGCGCATTCCATTCGATCAAAGCTGGGGAATAACCGAAACAGTCATTGATTCGGAAGGTGAATTCTACTTTGGCTATCGCTTTTATCCCCACAAAGTCCAAGGGGAGGGTTTTTTTATTACGGTCTTCAGAAGACCTGAAAGTGCTCCTTCCTTGCAGCCTAAAAAAACCAAAGAATATAAACATCCTTATATCACCTCAGTGGGCAAGCAGGAATCAGAACGCCTGCAAGAGACGCTATCCCTTCCGGATCAGAGTGTATTCTACAATCTTCAGGATAGCTTTTTTTGGTTGGATGCCGCCTTTCAAAGGGGTTTTGAATTTTTGAGCCGGTATCTCAACATCCGCTATTTTGGGGTGGAATTGGGAAAGTTCAACAAACAGCAATTTATTCCCAACCATGAATTAGCGGTAAGCAGATTTGCTAAGGAAGGTTTTATGCAGTATGCACTCGACAAGTCGCAAGCCTTGGATTTCCTTAGAAAAGAAGATCTTGAACTTCCAGGGATTCCTGAAGGCTGGGTCTTGTTGACGTATGAGGATCAGCCACTGGGTTGGATCAAAAATCTCGGCAACAGAAGCAACAATTATTATCCAAAAGAATGGAGAATCAAGATGCGTTAGGCTTGTTCTCCTTCTTCAAATCCTGAAAAATCCACTGTTTCATCTTCAAGATAATGCGGGTAGATTTTTAGATGCTGCTTTTTCACTTCACGTACCAGCGCCTGTCTCAGTCCCTCGATATTGGTGCCTTCATGCGCTGCCATAAAAACCGGTGTAATGCCAGTAATCTTTGCATAAGCTGTAGACAGTTTATCCAGATCCAAAAAGTTGCTTTCTTCAATTTCAAGATCTGTCATGTGCTGAAATTCTTCTTCTGTAGGCATCTTTGGCACAAGATCAATCTTGTTGAATATCAGCATCACAGGCTTTTCCCCAGCACCTATTTCTGAAAGCGTGTTGTTGACGACTGCTATATGATCCTCAAAATTGGGATGCGAAATATCCACCACATGGAGCAATAGGTCTGCTTCACGGATTTCATCCAAGGTAGATTTAAAAGACTCAATTAAGTGTGTAGGTAGCTTACGGATAAAACCTACAGTATCAGAAAGGAGGAAGGGAATATTCTCATACACCACTTTTCTAACAGTGGAATCTACTGTTGCAAATAGCTTGTTTTCTGCAAGGATTTCCGATTTGGTTACCAAATTCATCAGGGTACTCTTCCCCACATTGGTATAACCCACTAAGGCTACCCGCACAATTCCTTTTCTCCCCTTGCGCTGGGTCATACCTTGTTTCTCTATTTCCTCAAGTTTAGTTTTAAGTAAAGAGATTTTATTGCGGATATCCCTCTTATCCGTCTCGATTTCTTTTTCACCGGCACCGCCCCTTGTACCTGTTCCACCCCTTTGCCTTTCCAAGTGCGTCCACATTCTAGTGAGTCTTGGAAGCAAATATTGGAATCTTGCAAGTTCTACCTGCGTTTTTGCCTGTGCTGTCTGGGCTCGGTTGAGAAAAATATCGAGGATCAACAAGGATCTATCATAAACCCTTACTTTCAGTTCATTTTCTAGATTGCGCATTTGGGAAGGAGAAAGGTCGTCATCAAATATGACCATGTCAACTTCAAAATGCGCTACATAGGCTTGAATTTCTTCAAGCTTTCCCGAACCGACAAAAGTTTTGACTTCAGGTCTTTCCATTCGCTGCGTAAATCTATAAACAGCTTTGGCTCCTAAAGTTTCGGTCAGAAAGGCCAATTCATCCAAATATTCCGTCACCTGCTGTTCTGTCTGTCCCTGCCGGATCAATGCTACCAATACGGCTGTCTGCTGTTTGGGAGCAGTATCATAAAGCTTTTCAAGTTTTCTGGTGTATTTATTCATAGATGGAATGGGCACAGTAAACGGTGTTTCTGACCGTCGACAAACAGGATTCTCTTGCAAATTTACCAACCTCCACCAAATTCCTGTTATCTTTGGATCATTATAAGTCCAGATATGGAAATATTGCAATTCCTGCCTAAAGAATTTCCTACCTTTAACCTACGAAGCTGACACCCAAATTCTTTTGGTAGCCAATAGAACGTTCCAGTGTAAACGCATAATCATGAGCTGGGCTAGGTTAGAGGAACCCTATGGCCAAGAAAAGCGTCTATTTACCAGTCCATTTGAATTGTAATTGTCCGGTTTGCTTGCGGCTGTTTTGCAAAAACCTGCTGACAAGAACCTGAAACCAACCAATCGTTTATGAAGTCTTTGTTCGAAATATTCAAAAAAAAACCACTAGAAACTCCTGAAAAAATGAGTTTGGACTGGCTGGAAGTGGATATGCATAGCCACTTAATCCCCGGCATTGACGATGGTTCTAAAAGCTTGGAAGAATCTCTTGAACTCATTAAAAGACTTGAAAGCTACGGGCTCAGAAAGATCATCACCACTCCACACGTGATGTCCGAATATTACCGCAACACACCAGAAATTATCCTAGGAGGATTGGAGGAGTTGAAATTCGCCATGAAGATTTCAGGGATTGAGATTGAAATTGATGCAGCAGCAGAATATTTTATAGATGAGCTTTTTTTGGACAAAATCAGAAAAGGAGAAAAACCCTTAAGCTTTGGGAATGGTCATGTCCTGGTCGAAACAGGATTTATGAATAAACCCCAAATGCTATTTGAAGTTTTTTTTGAATTAGAATTACTAGGATTCACGCCGATACTTGCACATCCAGAGAGATACCAATACTTGATTGCAGACAAAGCGCTTCAGACAGAATTATTAGATCGTGAAGTCTACTTCCAGGTAAACATGCTTTCCTTTACAGGGTTCTATTCCAAAGCTGTAAAAACATTTGCAGAAATGCTGGTAGATGAAGGAAAAATCAAAATGCTGGGAACGGATTGCCACAACCACCGATATTTGGATATGCTTGAATCCCTACCTAATGTAAAATACTACAACAAAATAAAAAACCTGGATTTGCTCAATAGAATTTTATGAAAATTCTGATTACTGGAATTACAGGTCTATTCGGCAGATATCTGGCACGGGAGTTTTCCAAGGTTGGTGCCATTTATGGCCTTAAAAGAAGCACAAGTAGCACCCGACTGGTTGCTGATATTGAAGACCAGATCCGATGGGTAGAAGGAGATCTTTTTGATATCATTGCGCTAGAGGAAGTCATTTCGGATATGGATCTGATAATCCATGCTGCAGGCTTGGTTTCTTATGAAGGAAAAGACCTAGATGCCCTCAACAAAACAAATGTTGAAGGCACTACAAATCTGGTCAATGCCATGCTGGCTTCTGGTAAGGAAAAACTAATCCATATCAGTTCTGTAGCGGCATTGGGCAAAGCTCCCGGTGACATCTTGGTCAATGAAAACACCAAATGGGTAGATTCTGACCTCAACACACCTTATGCTCAATCTAAATATCTGGGTGATCTGGAGGTATGGAGAGGCGTGCAAGAGGGTTTGAAGGCCATAGTGGTTTATCCTTCTATTCTTTTGGGTAAAATTTCTGATGAGAGATCCAGCACCAAGATTTATCAGTATGTGCTGGAGGAAAAGAAATACTTCCCCAGTGGAAAAATCAACTTTTTGGATGTTCGGGATGCTGCCACGATGGTGTACCTCTTATTCCTAAAAGGAGCATGGAATGAAAGTTTCATCTTGAATCATTCTGCCATTCCTTATCAGGACTTTTTCAGTACTATGGCACGTGTATTTGGCAAAAAGGCTCCTGAAGTGAAAGTGACGCGATTTTTGTTAGAAGTATCTCTGTGGGCAAATTCAATTGCCAGGATGTTGGGTTTAAGTAAAGTTCCACTCAACCGACAGACCGCAAAGCTAGCGCAGCTTCAAGTGACAATGGATAATAGCAAAGTTACCAATTACCTTGATTTTAAGTATAAGTCACTGGAAGATACGCTTCTATGGGCCTTATCGAACGAAAAAAATTAAGGCTTCGTTCTTGTGATAAATATAGCATCTGCAAATGCAGATGGTGAAGAAAAACAAATGCTGATAAAAATTCCACCACTGGATTTTGCCAAAGAAATTTTATTGGTATCTTAAATAAGTAATCATAAAGGAGCGCCGATGACTGGAGATTTTGAAAACGAATGGGAAGAAGACAAAGAGCTGGTCGAAAGGTTTGAAAATTCTTTGAAGTCAAATCTAGATCTTTACTTTGAAGAGGAGGAACTGGAAAACATCATCCGGTTTTATTTTGATCAGCAGAAGTTTGTGAAGGCGCTTAAAGCCGCTGAACTCGCGCTGGAAAAATTTCCCTATAGCATTGAGATTAAATTACAATTGGCACAATGCCTGATTTTCAATGATGAACTAGAGGAAGGTCTGGAAATTCTTGAAAACATCAACAACCTTTCACCCAACAACGAGGACATTATCCTGGCTTTGACCAATGCGATGATGCTCGCAGGTACCAACAAAGAAGCAATTGCCATATTGGAGGATTTTCTACCCCTGGCAGATGATAAGGCGGAAATTTATTACACCTTAGGCAATCTGTACAGAGCAGAAAATGACTCCCCAAATGCCATCTTGAATTACAAAGAGTGTGTCAAATTGAAAATCAACCATGAAGACGCATTGTTTCAGCTGGCCATGATTACTGAAGAGGATGGCTCTTTTGATGAAATTCTGCAATTCTATCAGGAATTTATCAATCAAGATCCATACAGTGCTGGTGCATGGTACAATTTGGGAGTTGTTTACAACAGGCTTGGTAGATATGAGGAAGCCATACACGCCTATGATTATGCCCTAATCATTGACGATTCATTTGCATCAGCCTATTTCAACTTGGGTAACGTCTATATGAATACCCAGCAATATGAATTGGCTCTAGAGGCATACCAAAATACCATCAACTGTGAAGGTGCCAATGCCGAAAATAGTTGCTATATGGGTGCTGCTTATGAAAAGCTGGATCAGATAGACTTGGCTTTTAAGTATTTCAAAAAATCAGCGAAACTAGATCCTGAATATGAAGACTCATGGTTTGGGCTAGGAATGTGCATGCTCAAAAAAGACAAATATTTTGAAGCCATCCATTATTTCAAAAAAGCCATTAAACTAAGCGCTGAAAATGCAAACTTCTGGGTAGGCCTAGCTGATGCAGAATATCATTTGGGAAATCTTCAGGCAAGTTCTGAAGCCTATGAAGAAGCCATTAACCTTGAGCCTGGCATATTAGAAACATATGTGAATCTTTCTATCATATATTTTGACCAAAACCGCTTCGAAGAAGCCTTGGATGTCATGAAAGAAGGCATAGAAGAGCTACCTGAGGAAGCAGAGTTATATTACAGGGTGGTCGTCTATCTACTTAAAACAGGTAAATACAAAGAAGCCTTTTCATATTTGGAAAATGCATTAACTTTGAACTTTGAAAAACACGTGATTTTGTATGAGCTGATGCCTGAAATCAAAAAACAAAAAGCTGTTTTCAAAATCATCTCCCAATATAAAGGAGGAGAAGATACTGTTTGATGAGATTGTTACCTGAAAAATCAACTAGATGAATTACGTTCTCAAGAACCTCCCGGTACGTACAGAAAAACCACGTACCTCTGGATTCACTATGGTCATGGATAAAGGCCTTAGTATCCCCGAAGTGGAGAATTTTGTAAATGCCAATGCCGATTTTGTAGATATAGTAAAGCTTGGTTGGGCTACATCCTACCTTACCAAAAACCTGGCCCAGAAAATTCAGGTCTATAAGGATGCAGGTATACCGGTTTATTTTGGAGGGACTTTATTTGAAGCCTTCATTATCCGTGGCCAATTTGATGATTATAGAAGAGTGCTGGAAAAGTACGACCTCAATTTTGTAGAGGTTTCAGACGGTAGCATTAGCCTACCTCACGAAACCAAATGCAATTACATCAAAACCCTAGCTAAAGACGTAACTGTCCTTTCAGAAGTAGGCTCAAAAGATGCTGCCAAAATCATTCCTCCATACAAGTGGATTGAACAGATGCAAGCAGAGCTAGACGCAGGGTCATGGAAGGTCATCGGTGAAGCCAGAGAAGGTGGAACAGTCGGACTATTCAGAGATTCAGGAGAAGTTCGTCAGGGTCTTGTAGAAGAAATTCTAACCAAAATTCCTGAAGATAAAATTATCTGGGAAGCTCCCCAAAAAGAACAGCAAGTTTGGTTTGTAAAGCTTCTTGGTGCAAACGTCAATCTGGGAAATATCGCTCCAGCAGAGTTGATTCCATTAGAAACAATCCGTTTGGGGCTTAGAGGAGATACTTTCGACCATTTTCTTGGAGATATAGCATTTTAATTTTCCTCAGACTGCCTGTGTAAACATGGCGGTCTTTTTTATTAATCCCATGAATCATTTCAAAGATCTCCTGCTGACATTTTTAAAAGGTATGTCCATGGGAGCGGCAGATATAGTCCCGGGTGTATCTGGAGGTTCCATAGCCTTGATTACAGGAATATATGAAAAGCTACTTGACAGCATCAAGTCCATTGACAAAACAGCCCTTAAGTTGCTGTTCAGTGGAAAGTTCAGTTCATTCTGGCATCATATCAATGGTACCTTTCTGCTGACATTGTTGTCAGGTATCCTTTTCAGCATTTTCACGCTTTCCAAAGTAATCGCTTTCTTGATGGAAAACCATCCCATTCCTTTATGGGCTTTTTTCTGCGGTCTCATCATCATCTCTGCCATCATCATCTTGCGCGATATTTCAAGATGGAGACTTTCGGTATTGATTGCAATAGTCTCAGGTATAGTCATCGCCTATGGGATTACAACACTCCCTCCAACAAGCACACCTGATAGCATCTGGTTTACCTTTGTTGCTGGTGCTATAGCGATTTGTGCCATGATTTTGCCGGGTGTTTCAGGAAGCTTTATCTTGCTCATGCTAGGGCAATATGAAAGAATCCTGGCAGCAGTATCAGACAAAAACCTACTTGTAATCGCTGTGTTTGGTGTTGGATGTGTGGTAGGATTACTATCTTTCAGCAGGTTGATTTCTTGGTTGCTCAAAAACTACCATGCAGTCACTATCGCCACTCTTTCTGGATTTATGCTAGGCTCTATCAATAAGATCTGGCCATGGAAGAAAGTATTGTCCTATAGGATGAATTCCCAGGGCATTCAAAAGCCTTTTCTGACAGAAAATGTTCTCCCGCAGCATTATCTTGCCACTACAGGTGAAGAGCCAATGTTTCTTATAGGGTTATTGGCTTTTTGCTTTGGAATAATTCTGGTTTTGGCAATCGAAAGAACCGCAAATTATATCAATAAGTCATGAGAAAATTCGGTCTAATCGGATATCCACTTACACACTCCTTTTCAAAGAAGTATTTTACAAGCAAATTCGAGAAGGAAGGACTTCACAATTGTGGCTATGAATTGTATGAAATACCGGACATCAGGCTATTACCTCAAATCCTTGATGCCAACCCCGAACTGGAAGGCCTCAATGTGACCATTCCATACAAACAACAGGTAATTCCTTATCTACATGAACTTGACCCAGCTTGTGCACAAATCGGTGCAGTCAACTGCATCCACATCCAGGATGGAAAGTTAAAAGGATACAATACAGATTACATTGGGTTTAGGGATTCTCTAGTGAGTTGGCTACCCAAAAAAGAAATAAAGGCCTTAGTATTAGGCACTGGTGGAGCTTCCAAGGCTGTTATCCAAGCTTTAAAGGATCTATCTATTCCATTTCTTTGTGTCTCGCGCTCAGCTGATCCAAACAGCGGAATCATCAGCTATGCCGACCTCAACAGAGATGAAACATACTTTCAAACATACCACCTCATCATCAATACCACTCCTTTAGGTACTTATCCACATACCGAAGCAATGCCGGAAATCAATTCGGCTTTTGTAAACGGGATGCATAAAGTGTATGATTTAGTCTACAACCCTGAGAAGACATTTTTAATGCGGTCTTTGGAAGCACGCGGGGCAGTTGTGAAAAACGGATTGGAAATGCTATATCTTCAAGCTGAAGCAGCTTGGAAGATCTGGAATTAATTGCCAAATCTGAATATATCACAACACATGTACTGGAAAAAGAAAACACACGAAGAAGTAAAGGAAATAATTTTTAAAGCACTAGACCATAATCTTGATTATAGAGGAGACCGGCCGATATTGGGAATTCCTGGAACTTACCTGGATACCTCAGAATTCTATCCTGATGCTCCTTTTCTCCAAGATGCTCCTTATATGTCGGCAATGGTTCGCAACCCAAACCACATTGGGGTACATACCTTGAGCGAAAACTCTGTATTGGAGATTTTTGAAGGCACCCAAAAAATCGAGAAAGAGCTGATCAAATTGGTCGCAGAGGAAATCTTTAATGGAAACCCGAATGAACAGGACGGTTATGTAGCTACAGGTGGCACTGAAGCAAACATTCAAGCCATGTGGATTTACAGAAATTATTTCCAAAAAGAATTTGGTGCACGCCTCGGGGAAATAGGTCTGGTGTATTCACAGGACGCCCACTATTCAATGCCTAAGGGAGGAAATCTACTCAATCTGAACAGCATCATCTTAAATGTAGACCAAAAAAGCAGAGAAATCCTTAAAGAGGATCTAGATGTAAAAATCTCTGATGCCCGTAAAAACGGAATCAAGTACTTTATCGTCATTGCCAATTTATCCACAACTATGTTTGGATCTGTGGATGACATTGATATGCTCGGGGATTACTTTAGCCAATTGAACGTCCCATTCAAAATCCATGCAGACGCTGCTTATGGAGGTTTTATCTATCCATTTACCAATCCAATGAGCAGGTTCACTTTTCAGAATCCTTATCTGAGTTCGGTCACTGCTGATGGACATAAAATGCTTCAGACCCCGTATGGAACAGGTCTTTTTTTGATCCGAAAAGGTTATTTTGATTATGTTAAAACAGAAGAAGCTCAATACATTCCTGGGAAAGATTATACAGTAAGTGGAAGCAGATCAGGAGCCAACGCAATATCCATGTGGATGATCCTACAAATCCACGGATCTGAAGGTTGGAAATACAAAATGGAAACCCTCTGCGATCGGACTGATAGAATATGCAAAAAATTGGAGCGCATGGGTGTGGCTTATTTTAGAAATCCCTATCTCAATATCATAGCGATTCAGGCAGCATACATCTCACCAGAATTGGCACATAAATACTATCTGGTAGCAAACTCTTATGAGTTTCAACCTGAGTGGTATAAAATCGTGGTCATGCCTCACGTCAAACCTGGAACCATTGATGCCTTTTTGATGGAACTGGAGGGCGAAGTAAATGCCAATAAAAATAAATGATGGAATGAAAGAGCTGGATTTTTGTTTCAGCTCTTTTTTTCTCTCTACAACATAAAATTTTTTGAGGGCATGATAATTGCGATTAAAGTTTTTCAAAAAAACTATAGATGAAGAGTGGCCCAATTATTCTAATTGAAGATGATGTAGATGATAAAGAAATTTTGGAAGAAGTACTCAAAGAGTTAAACGTTAGCAATGAATTGATTTGGTTTAACAATTGCATTGAAGCGTATAATTTCCTGCTCCATACCTCCCAAAGACCTTTACTTATCATATCTGATGTAAACCTGCCTGGACAAAACGGATTAGAATTAAAGAGGCAAATTGATGAAAACCCTATTTTGAGAAGCAAGAGTATACCATTTATTTTCTACTCGACATCTGTTTCACAACATGCCGTCAACATAGCTTATCAAGAAATGACTGTTCAGGGATTTTTTCAAAAGGAACAGAATTTCGAAAGCATTAAAATCAAAATAAAAAACATTCTAGATTATTGGAAGGATTGTAGACATCCAAACTCCTAAAAAGAACCGGCTGCCTGTTTGGCAGCCGGATTGTATTATTTTTTCTGTTTAACCCATTTTTCAAGCCATTGGTGCTGCTCATAAAGGGTGTGTAAAATAGATTCTTTTGCTGCATAACCATGGCTTTCGTGAGGAAGAAAGACAAGTCTGGTCGTTGCCCCGTGACCTTTCAAGGCATTGTAATACCGCTCCGATTGAATAGGAAACGTTCCTGAATTGTTATCAGCTTCTCCATGAATTAGGAGAATTGGGGTTTTTACTTTATTGGCATTCATAAACGGGGACATCGTATTGTAAACCTCTGGAGCTTCCCAATATGTCCTTTGCTCATATTGAAAACCAAAAGGGGTAAGTGTTCTGTTATATGCCCCACTTCGTGCTATGCCTGCAGCAAACAAATCCGAATAAGAAAGAAGATTAGCAGTCATAAATGCACCGTAAGAATGGCCTCCTACAGCAATTTTTTTTCTGTCACCAATACCTCTTTCCACAATGTAATCTATTGCGGCTTCGGCATTGGCTACCAATTGCTCTACAAATGTGTCATTTGGCTCTTCATCACCTTCACCTACAATAGGCATTTCGGTTTGATCCATAATCGCATAACCTTGAGTCACCCAATAAATCGGTGATCCCCAGTTCAGCCTGGTAAATTGGTATTTTGAGCCCCGAACCTGAGAGGCAACAGCAGCCGACTTGTACTCCCGAGGATATGCCCACATCAACACTGGAAGGGCTCCATCTTCGGATTTATAACCTTCCGGGGTGTATACAACTGCAGAAAGATCCAAGCCATCTTTACGCTTATACTTCACCAATTCCTTTTTTATTCCTTTTAATCCAAGGTAAGGATGTTCAAAATCCGTCAATTGAATCGGGGCTGTTCTCTTTCTGGTGTTGACAAGCCAATAGTTCGGCTGTATATCGGTACTTTCTTTTAGGGTAACAAATTCAGTTGCATTTGCATCGAGTACTTTCACTACTCGCTCATAAAAGGGTGCCTGACTTCTCCATAATATTTTCTGGGATTGTGTTTTGGTGTTGTAGGCCGCTAAGAAAGGCATGCTTCCGTCTGGCGTTCCACCTTCTGAAGTCATGAAGATCTCATCTCCTCTCCTTAAGACAACCGATTTACCAAAAGTATTGGTGGTCATGACTGGGTCACCCGGATCATTGTAGATATCGTCAGAAGATCTTTCAAAAAGCAAAGTACTTTTTTGACCTGGTTTATCAGGTTGGATCAGGCTGAGTTTTTCCTTTCTGGAGGCAAACCACCTTTCGCTCAGCAAGGCAAAAGAATCGTCCGACCACCTGATTCCTGCAAAACGGAGGGATGTGGTGGCCAGTTTGAAGGGTGAAGAGGTGAAAGGAGCTTCCAGTGCATACACAATTTCTCTTTCTTCCATAGCCACTTTTGGATCCCCACCGTCTTGGGCCTCCACCCAATAGAGATAAGCAGGTTTGTCTGCTCTCCAGGAATAATTTCTCGGACCGGTAACGGTCGCATCAAATCCAGATGGGCGCACTTCATCCAGTGGTATTTCCGCTAAGGTCTTGATCACCTTACCGTCTTGATCCCACAGCTCTACAACATATGGAAATCTTGAAGCAGGGACCAAATATGAAAATGGCCTTTTCATTATTTCTACCAAAATATACTTGCCATCAGGAGAAATATCTGCTGATTTGATCATACCAGCCTTGCCTAAGGCCTTTGCACTGCCGTTGAGGTCCACAAGCATCAACTGCGCCTCCATGAAAAACTCCAGTAAGCTTTCTTCATATGGATTTGACAAAAGATCCTGATAGGTTCTTGATGGTGCTGCATTGCCTGCTGTTTCCTGTACGTTAGGTCCTGCGGGGGCAAGAGGAGCTTTTGGCATTTGGGTTCTATTCGGCTTGATTGCCTTTAACAAAATCTTGTTGTCTGCCGTCCAGCTGATAGGATTACCGTATACATCGTTTACGATTTCATCCGTCAGCTTCTTGGCCTGGGCAGTATTGAGATCTACAATCCATAAACTTATTCCATTTGTTGAAGTGTTGGTAAAAGCAAGTTGCTTCTCATCGGCTGACAAAGAAAGATTTGAAATTTTGGCATTTTCAGGCAATCCTGAAACCTCTTTTTGTTGGCCGTTCTTGGTGTTTTTGATGGTGATTTTTTCGTAACCTCCCATCCTGCTAGGACCATTAGTGGCAGGGTTGATCCTAAAGCCACCGATCCTAAGTTCAGGCTGTGCCAAATCTTCTATACTGGGATAGCCGGATCTATGTAGCAAAAACATCAATTCTCCGTTTTTGCTGAAATTAACAACAGGAGTAAGAGGAGCATCTACCAAATCAGCGATTTCCTTGGGGGGCTTCATGTAGGATTGGGAGGATTGTGCAATAGCCGAAAAATCACACAATACCAGCAAAGTAAGCCCTAATAGGCAAATTCTGGTTAATTTTATCATATGTACTCGTAAGTTTAGTTCTTGTAAATTAAAAATATAAATCGAAAAAAGTACAGGTCTTTTTAGTCGGTGGTCCGGCACTAGTACAAGAGGCACAGTTAAAAAAAAAGAAGGAGCCTTTAGAGCTCCTTCTTCAAAGTATATTGAAATAGCTGATTATTTACCTTTTCCACCTACGGAAATCATTGCACATCTGAATCCGATATGGTTGGTGGCAGAGTCTTGATGTAAGAATCTACGTGTTCCTGGAGATAACCAAAAGGCCACATCTCTCCAAGACCCACCTTTAAATACCCGGTACTCATCACTGATCATGGTAGTACCGTATGTATCTGCTTCATCATATACTCCGTCTTTTCTCAATGGGTTGAGGTCATCGAAATCTTGATAAGAAAGAGGTCTATAAACGTCTTCCACCCATTCGTTGACATTTCCGGCCATGTTGTACAAGCCGTAGTCATTTGGTGGGAAGTCATACACGTTTGTTGGAAGGATTTCACCGTCATTGTTTTTGCTTCCTGAAATACCCGCATAATCACCTCTACCTCTCTTGAAGTTTGCAAGGAAATCACCTTGGCTACCTTTGCGCTTGATGTTGTAAGGATTTCTTACACCTCTGCCATCCCAAGGATAGATTCGGCCGTTTTCCTGATTTTCATCCATGTATTGCGTTCCGATCATAGCTTTTGCAGCATATTCCCATTCCGCTTCGTTTGGAAGTCTATATTGAGCAATGGCAACACCTCTTTCGATAAGCTGATTTTTGCTTAAGGTACTGTCGATTTTGTTGCGCTCCCTGATCAGATTGCTTACAAACTCAGTTCTCCACTGAGAATAAGCATTGGCTTGTGTCCAAGTGACACCTGCTACAGGGTAGAAGTTGAAGCCTGGAAATCTGAAGTAGTAAGTGTCATACAAATCATTATATGACATGGCACCTGACCATACATTTTCTCTAGGCTCTAGTTTTTTAAGAGAGTCAGTACTTACCTTCTTTTTGATATGAAATAAAAACTCTCTGTAATCCAAGTTGGTCACTTCAGTTTCATCCATATAAAAAGAGGCAATAGTGACGGTTCTTTCAAGGTTATCCCTGAAGCCCATGACATCTTGCTCTTGTGTTCCAAGTACAGCCCTTCCGCCTTGAATGTATTTTAATCTAGGTCCTATTTCTTGGTCAGAATATTTGGCTACTACGAAGTTGGAGCTGTCATTGTAATCAAAGCTGAAAGCTGCTCCTGTAGAGGCACTGGTCTTACCAGGCTTGGAAGCAGTTCTTCTTCCATAACTTGTTTGTTTGTTGCAAGATGAAAGAATAGCTCCTCCGACTATAAGCAGAGCAGCTGCGGTTAAACCCAATTTGTTTTTTCCAAAAACCATGTTGTAATACTGTTTTTCGTGCATGAATAGAACGCTAATATAGGAGCAATTATATCTACACACAATAAAATTTTTTTTATACGAAAGGCGAAAAAGTGGCTATAGTGGCCATAAATCAAGAAAAATGCAATTATCAAATGCCCAAAAACAAAAATTAAGCCATCAATTTTTTTGATTTTTTTCAGAATTTTTCATTTCTGATAGCCATTTTCTTGCTGTTTGGATATTTTTTACTCCTACAATGCTTAGAATCAGTCGGTTCTTAACCTCTTTTATGTTGCATGATTTGGGCTGTTGCTGTATAAATCGAAGTATTTGTCCGAAGGTCTCAGACTTGTAATATTTTTCTTTGTGTGAAGGCACAAAATAGCATTTCATTACTTCGTTTTTGAGGATCAGCTTCTCAAACCCCAAAGATTCTGCTATCCATCTCAGTCTAACTGTCTCAAATAGATCATTGACCACTTCAGGAATGGGACCAAACCTATCCTGAACACTTTGAATGAAAGTCTGCAGTTCTTCTTCTTGCTTGATGTTGTCCAATTTGGAGTACAGATTGAGTCTTTCGGAAATATTGCTGACATATTGTTCAGGTATCAAGAGCTCCATATCTGTTTCAATGACACAATCCTGGACCAAAATCTCTACCTTTTCCTTAAGGTCCTCTTCAAAGAGCGCAGCAAATTCATTCTCCTTCAGTTCCTGTACTGCTTCATCCAAGATCTTGTGGTACATGTCAAATCCCAAGTCTGTGATGAATCCACTTTGCTCTGCACCAAGAAGATTGCCTGCTCCTCTGATGTCCAGATCCCTCATGGCCACTTTAAATCCATCGCCAAGGTCGGAGAATTCCTCTAGTGTCTGAAGTCTTTTTCTCGCTTCTGGGGTAAGTCCTGAAGTAGGGGTAGTCAGCAGGTAGCAAAAAGCTTTTCTGTTGCTCCTGCCTACCCTACCGCGCATTTGATGCAAGTCAGACAAGCCAAACATATGGGCCCTATTGATGATGATGGTATTGGCGTTGGGAATATCAAGGCCGGATTCTATGATATTGGTTGATACTAGGACATCATATTCCCCTTCAATGAATTTCACCATGATTTTTTCTAATTTCTTGCCATCCATTTGTCCATGAGCTCCAGCTACACGGGCTTCTGGAACAAGTCTCATGATCAGATTGGCAATGGAATCAATCTCCCCTACTCTGTTATGGACAAAGAAGACCTGACCTCCACGTCGCAATTCATATGCAACCGCATCCCGGATCACTTCTTCCTGGAAAGTATGGATTTCAGTAGTTACCGGCTGCCTGTTTGGCGGAGGTGTCGCAATGACTGATAAGTCTCTGGCGCCCATCAGTGAAAAATGCAATGTCCTAGGAATAGGCGTTGCGGTGAGGGTTAGCACATCTACATTCACCTTCATCTGCTTCAACTGATCCTTGACTTTGACTCCGAACTTTTGCTCTTCATCTACGATTAGAAGGCCCAGATCTTTAAACTGTATGTCTTTATTGACTATCCTATGTGTACCTACCAAAATGTCAATTTCACCCGTTTTGACTTGCTGCGAGATTTCCTTGATTTCTTTGGCCGTACGAAACCTATTGATATAATCCACCTTTACCGGAAACGCTTCTAGTCTTTCCTTTAAAGTCTGGTAATGCTGCATGGCCAAAATGGTTGTAGGAACCAGTAATGCAACTTGTTTCCGATCATTCACTGCTTTGAAAGCAGCTCTAATGGCAACTTCTGTTTTGCCAAATCCCACATCCCCACATACCAGCCTGTCCATTGGATAGGGCTTTTCCATATCATTTTTGACATCTTGCGTAGCAGATGCCTGGTCTGGGGTGTCTTCAAATAAAAACGAGCTCTCTAATTCTACCTGAAGCACCGAGTCTGTTGAGAATTTGAAACCTGAAGCACTTTTTCTTTTAGAATACAGACCAATAAGCTCTTTGGCTATGTCCTTAACCTTGCCCTTGACTTTAGACTTCTTGTTTTCCCACTCAGGAGAGCCCAGCTTGGACATGGCAGGGACAGTTCCTTCCTGTCCTGAGTATTTGGATATTTTATGCAGGGAATGGATGTTGACATACAAAAGATCATCATCCCTGAAGATCAGCCGTACAGCTTCTTGCAGCTTACCGTTCACATCTACCTTTTCCAAACCTGCGAATCGGCCCACCCCATAGTCTATATGGACTATGAAGTCCCCGGGATGAAGGGTTTTGAGTTCGCGGAGCGTGATTGCTTTAGACTTACTGGCTTTGGCCTTGGTCTTGTACCTATGGTATCTCTCAAAAAGCTGATGATCGGTATAACAGACAAGTTGCTGCACCCTATCTTCAAATCCGCCTCTCAGTCCGATCATCAGTGACTGTACCCTTAAGGTGGGGTCTAGTTCCTGAAAAATGCTTTCGAGTCTGCCTATTTGTTTATCGCTTTCTGATGCAATGATATTGAGCCATCCTTTTTTTTCATTTTCTACCAGATTGGCTACCAGAAGATCAAAATTCTTGTTGAAAGAAGGTTGTGGTTGTGAATCAAATTGGATTTGTTCAGCCTGTTGTAAATAAAATTTGTGGCCAAATTCAAGTTGCGTAAACGGAACTATCACCTCCGAAAAAGATTCCCCACTATCAAATAAGTCCTCAGGCTTGAGAAGAAGCTTGGGTGATTGGGTACGTTGTACAATCTGGTCGAAATCCTTTTTGGCTTTTTCAAAATTTAGGTCCATGCTGTCCATGGTCATCTGATAATCCTTGAACCACAAGAGCGTGTTATTGGGAACAAAACTTATAAATGACTGCCTTACTTCCTGCAAAAGCTTGGTCTGAACATTAGGTATGATGCTGAGCTGTTGTACCTCATCAAGAGATAGTTGTGTGTCCGGATCAAATGTCCTGATGCTTTCTATTTCTTTTCCAAAAAGCTCCAGTCTGAGGGGCATGTCTCCTGAATAGGAAAATATATCCACTATTCCTCCCCGAATGGCAAACTGTCCCGGTTCATATACAAAATCCGTTTTTTCAAAATCATAGGTGAGTAACAGCTCAGCTATAAATTCTACATCCACTTTTTCGCCTACTGATGCCTTAAAAGTATTGTCTTTAAGCGCCCGTTTATTGATTACCTTCTCATACAAGGCTTCGGCATAGGTGATGATGATGGCGTTTTTATTGTCTTTTGAAATGATTCTATTGAGGATTTCAGCCCTTTGCAGGATGTTGGCATTTTCGGTTTCTTCAAATTGGTAGGGGCGTTTATAGCTTGAGGGAAAAAAGAGAAGATCTTCAGTGCCCAATAGTTCCTGTAGATCGTAATTGAGATAAGCTGCTTCCTCTTTATCCTGTGCTACGATCAGGTGAAAGCCTCCAATTTGCCTGTACAAGGTCGCAAAGATGACCATATCCAAGCTCCCTGTAAGTCCTTTAAGCTGGAACCGTCCTTTATTTGCTGATTTGAGCTGTTGTGCAAGTGCTTGTACAAAAGGGTCCTGCTGATATAATTGAAGAAAAGCTGTTTTTTCCAAACCTACACTGATAATCGCTGTTGAGGCCTCAAAGTTAGGAAATCATTTGGTATAAGGGGCAGGAAAAAAATTTTGAAATTATGGGATCCTTTCCGAACCCTACGGAAGTAAATCTGTTTTATTAACATGCCTGAGCAAACCGTGGAAAAGACTAAAGAAAGTTGGTTTAACAAAATTGAAAACATGCATCCCTATCAGACTTTAATGTATTTAGGGATGTTCGGCAGCGGATTGATATTTCTATTTTTGACGGTTGCTTTCTTGAGCTCAGATATCCAAAACCTTGGCAGAAGGGGCACAGCTGTACCAGTTGCTTTTATTGCCAGCAGTGTAGTGATTTTGTTCAGCGGTTATCTGGTATCACAACTTTTGGTTCATTATAAACAAGAAGAGATAGAGCTACTTAAGGATAAGTTGTTCTACACTTTTATGCTGGGGATGATTTTCACCTTGTTGCAGTTTGTGGGCTGGAAAGAACTTACAGCCATGGGAATAGATTTTACTGGTCTCCCAAGTGGGAGTTTTTTATATGTTCTGACAGGTATCCACATTTTTCATTTGATCGGCGCCATGGTTTTTGCCCTTCTGCTGTATGCAGAATACCACAAAAAAAACAAAGACCAAATTACCCAACTCATCCTGATTACCAATCCTTTTGAAAAAATGAGAATCAGGTTGTTTGTAGTGTATTGGTATTTCATGGACCTCATCTGGCTGATACTCTTTTCTATCATTGCGTTTGCTTTCTAAGGGAAAGCTGTATTTTAGATTTTTACAAGAAAAAAATTTAACAATCTGAGCTATGGATGAAAATAGGTATGAAATCAATATTGATCCTGATTGGGTCAAAAAAAACGGATTCAGAATACTACTGGGGTTCCTGATCTTCTTTGGCTTTTTTACAAGTTGTCGGACAGTTGGACCGGAAGAGCAAGGTGTAGTGGTACAGCTTGGTGAATACAGCAGGACTGTGGACCCAGGACTGAATTTTATTATGCCTTTTGGAATCGAGACCATGTACAAAATTCCGGTGCAGCGCCAACTTAAGCAGGAGTTTGGATTCAGAACCACACAGTCTGGTCAAAATTCAGACTATGTGAAAACAGGCTATGGAGATGAAAGCATGATGCTGACAGGAGACCTTAACCTTACTGATGTAGAATGGGTGGTGCAATACCGGATTGTGGATTCGTACCGTTACCTGTTCCGGGTAAGAAATGCAGAAAAAACCCTCAGGGACATGTCTGAAGCAGCCATGCGAAAAATTGTTGGAGATAGAACAGTAAATGAGGTTCTAACAGTAGGTAGGCAAGAAGTGGCTTCTAGTGTGGAGGTATTGCTTCAGAAGATGTGTGATGAATATGAAAACGGGATCAGAATAGATCAGGTCGTGCTTCAAGATGTCAATCCGCCAGAACCAGTCAAGCCTTCATTCAATGCAGTGAATGAAGCCCAGCAAGAAAGGGAAACCTTGATCAATCAAGCGGAAGCCGAGTACAACCGTGTGATTCCCCGGGCCCGAGGAGAGGCTGAAGAAACAATACAGCTGGCTGAAGCTTATGCGCTCAACAGGGTGAATAGGGCAAAAGGTGAAGCGGAGCGTTTCAATTCTTTGTTCCAGGCCTATATCAAAGCTCCTGAAGTAACCAAACAGCGAATTTATTTAGAAACCATGGAAAGGGTATTGCCGAAAATCGGTAATAAAATCATTGTAGATGAAAAGGGAAACAATGTGTTGCCTTTATTGAATATTGACAAAGTAAAAACACCTACACCATGAAAGCTAAAAACACCCTTATTCTGATTACTGTTGGGGCATTGCTCGTGGCATTATATAGCAGCATCTATATTTTGGATGAAACCCAACAAGCTATTGTAACCCAATTTGGCCGACCTGTTGGAGAACCTAGGACCTTACCCGGTTTGAACTTCAAAGTTCCTTTTCTACACAAAGTGCAGTTTTTTGACAAACGTTATCTGGAGTGGGATGGGGATAAAAACCAGGTCCCAACCAAAGACAAAAAATTCATTTTTGTGGATACCTATGCAAGATGGGAAATTACCAACCCCTTGCAGTTTTTTATCAGGTTAAGGGACGAGCGTTCAGCACAGTCCAGATTAGATGATATTTTGGACGGCGAAACCCGCAATGCCATAGCCAGTCATGATCTTTTGGACATTGTCAGGTCTACCAACAGGGATCCCGAAGTCACGGAAGAATTTATGGAGGAGATTGAGGTGCTAGAAGATATCACTGTCGGTAGGGCCATGATCGAAAAAATTGTGCTGGAAAAAGCCAATGAAAGAACCGCTGATTTAGGTGTCCGGATTTTGGACTTTAGGTTCAAGAGAATGAACTATGTGGATGAGGTCCGTGACAGGGTTTATGATAGAATGATCAGTGAAAGAAACAGGATAGCAGATCAATTCAGGTCTGAGGGACAGGGTGAAGCAAGGAAAATCGAAGGGAATAAAGAACGTGACCTTGCCAAAATACAGTCTGAAGCATTCCGGACCGCTGAAGAAATCAAAGGAAAAGCTGACGCAGAAGCTACGAATATCTATGCATCTGCTTACAACCAAAACCGCCAGGCAGTTGATTTATACAAGTTCATAAGGACTATGGAGAGTTTTGAGAAATCGCTTGATACCAACACCAGCTTGGTTATGTCCTCAGATGCTGAATTTTTCAAATACCTTAAACGGCTGAACTGATAAACTTGCAAATCCGCTTCGATGCTGTAAACAATTTAAGGCCTAACCTACTTTAGCTTTTATGAAGTTTGCCATAGAAACACAGGTCGAAGCGGATTACCTGACTGTCAAAGAAAAATTTGACGAAAACCTTTTCAAAGCATTGAGTCCTTCCTTTCCGAAGGTAAAAGTCCTATTGTTTGAGGGTTCTAAAAAAGGAGATCGGGTGAGCCTTGAAATGGATCTTTTACTTTTTAAGCAAAAATGGATAAGTGTCATTGTAGATGATGCCACAGATGCGCATGAATTTTATTTTATTGACGAAGGGGATGAATTGCCGTTCTTTCTGGGAAAGTGGCGCCATAAGCACAGGATCATCAAAAATGAATCAGGTAGCCTTATCAGAGATGAAATCCAATATAGTGGCCGCTTTTTCTGGATGACCCCATTGCTTTTTCCAGTGCTTTATGCGCAGTTTGCTAACAGGCGTCCTGTATACAAGAAATATTTCAGGAAAAAATTAGCCTAGGCTTAAATTTTGGCAGTTTTGGATCTGACAATCCCCATAAAGAACCAAGGAGTGGCTGGTGATGGATGAGCTGAATTCTTTACCCATGGCATCTTTAATGGCATTGATTCTCTGATCGGAAAATTCACGGATCTTCCTGCATTGATTACAGACATGGTGATCGTGGTGCTTATAGGTAAGTGCCTGTTCATAAAGTGCCACTTTGTCCTTAAACTGATGTTTGACAGCTAGGCCACATTCCACCAAAAGGTCAAGGGTATTATAAATGGTTGCCCTGCTGATGGTATAGCCTTTGTTTCTCATAAGCAAAAACAAGCCTTCGACATCGATATGCTCATCTTGTGGCAGCGCATATAACTCATCTATAACGGAATAGCGTTCTGGAGTTTTTCTACTTCCTTGTCTGATAAGGAAGTTTTCAAATATCTTTTTCGCTTTTTCTATAACTGACTTATCTGCCATATCAACATTATCTAAAAATTAAAGATGCAGCATTTTTTATTTTATTTCAACAAAATAGGGCAAAGGCCATGCTTATTTGCTTCAAATCTAAATAAGGAAGGGTAATTTTTTGGTTGAAAAAATAAGTTTTTTATGAGGCTCTGGAAAACCTCCTTTAAAACAATTCCGATATGATTTTATTGTTATATTAATGACTTAAACCCAAAAATAACAGGATTATGCGCTTAAGAATTGTGTACAGTTTCCTGCTTTTCGTCCTTGTAATCCCCATACAAACGTATGCCCAAATTCCTGGGTTCTTTATGAAAGAACCGGCCAAAAAGGTTGAAATTCCATTTTTGGTGTCCAATAATCTCATCATCCTACCTGTAAGCATCAACGAAGGACCTCCGATCAATTTTCTGATCGATACTGGAGTCAAGACCAGTATACTCTTCAGCAAAACACTTGGAGATCAGCTCAACCTGAATTACACCAGAAAACTGGACTTGGTTGGAGCAGATGGAAGTACTATTCTTACCGCTTCAGTATCTCCCAACAACACATTGGATCTTGGGAGAGTTGAAGGATTGTTACAGACGCTACTGGTTTTGGATGAAGATTTTTTTGAGCTTGAGCTGGTCATTGGTGTTCCTGTATATGGGGTAATCGGATACGAATTTTTCAAATACAATCCAGTCAAAATTGATTACCAAAAAGGGCTGATGACATTTTATGAAACGGATGGCCTTAAGTGGAGACCTTTTGGATTCAGAAAGATGCCCATCAAAATTGAAAACAGCAAACCATATCTCCATGCATGGGTCAAGCAGGCTTTTGGTGAAGAGATCTATACCAAATTGCTGGTAGATACTGGAGCCAATCATGGACTATTGCTCAATATGGAGACTTCTGACAAGATCAAGCTACCTCCGCAGTTTATCCAAAGTGAATTGGGAAGATCTTTAGGGGGGGACCTCTATGGCTACGTTGGCAGGGTAAAATATCTCAACTTGGCAGGACTAAAATTCCCAGATGTGCTGACCTCTTTTCCAGAAGAAACCGAATTTAGCTATGTGATCAAAGAAAGTGGGAGGCAGGGAAGTTTAGGATCTGAGGTATGGGGCCGAACTACCTTGATTATGGATTATAAAAAGGAAAGGTTGTTCTTGAAGAAAGGAAGTAATTTTTCAAATCCGTTTGAATATGATATGAGTGGCATTACTGCAAAAATGCTTCCTACTGATGAAAAAAGATTCTATATTTCGCATGTTAGAGAAGGATCCCCCGCTTATGTCTCAGGTCTTCTTCCTCAAGATGAAATCATCTCAATCAACAAAATTCCCTTGGATTTTTGGGAACTATCAGACTTAGTCAAACTCTTCAGAAGTGAGGAAGGACGTGAAATTAGTCTGGGAATAATTAGGTATGATGGAACTGACGCTGAAGATGCAAAACAAATGGAGTTTCGTTTTAAACTAAGAAGACAGATTTAGTACATTTGTAACAAAACCAGCTGTTAATCATAATCCATAATCAGCGTTTTTACATTATCAATTATTGCGGACCTTTTCGCCCCAAAACTTTTGTGAATAAGTATGCCTGAAAATTACAATCCGTCTTTTCATAATATTCTGCTTACCCTCAGAAAATACAGGGATAAGCATTATGAGGTATTGTATATTTCTTCTGAAATCAGGGAGATCATCAGAGAAGGGGAAAAATTCTATCAGGAATCATTCTTTTCCAACTTATTGCCTGCACTGGACAAACCTGTTTTTGATTACCTTTTTCGCTTATTGGGCAATGGAGACAAAATCATCACACCCATGGTGTTGGGCGAAGATAGATTTCAGCTTGTACAGATAGAAGGCTATGTCATTGCGCAAGAAGATGATTCTTATCTCATCAATGTGTTGATTTCTCCGGTTGCATGGAGCAGTGATACCAAGTTTTCCATATTAGTGAGCCGTTCAGGAGATAGGATTTTTACAGGTCTTAGTCTTGGGGTAAGGTTTTCAAATGTTTCTCAGTGGTTGGATTATTTTTATCAAAAATTCAGCTTTCTCAAACCAAACACCTTGGAATCATTTTACGGTCAGGAGGATCAGGAAGTACTTGAGATTTTCCCTAGACACCTTTACCTAACCAAAAAAACGCTTTCGCCTGAATTTATTTTAATTCAGCTGGATTATGGTATTTATAAGGAGTCCCTACATGCTTTGGAACAAGGCAAAAGATCAGCTCTAGAGCATGCAGAAAATCTCATCTATTATGAGTACTCCGCCTCAGACGGTAAACTTTCCCTATCCGGAAAGCTAAAAGAAATTTTAGGATTCCCGACGGCCTACTTTCATCACTTTACGGTCAAAGACTGGAAAAAGCTCATCCATCCTGAAGATAGACATCTTTACGAAATGCGCTTTGAGCACAACAATAAGTTGGTCTACAAGGTAATAACCTTTAGTGGCCAATATATTTTTGTTCAGGATGAGACCAAGCAATTTGATCAACTTGGAACTCAGGGAATGATTCTTGGCATTATCAGTGATGTCACCGGCCTTAAAGAAATTGAAAAAGACCTCATGCACCATAAAACAGTGCTTGATGAACTTACAGGAGTGGTGCCGGGAATGGTTTATTTATTAAAAGCCAATCCTGACCATAGCCATAAATTTCTCTTTGTCAGTGAAGGTTGTAAATCACTTACAGAGTTGACTCCACAGCAAATTTTGGAAAGTGAATCTTATCTTGCCAGTTTGGTACATCCGGATGATAGTGAAGATTTGATAAAGGCAGATCGTGAAGCTTATCTTAATGACAAAAAATTTGAGCACCTATTCAGGATCAAGACACCATCTGGGAAAACAAAATGGCTTTATGGAGCATCTAACAGACTTAAAAAATATAAAAAAGAATCTATTTGGGCTGGTTTCTTTGTTGACTTTACCTATACAAAAGAAAAAGAAGCCGAATCTTTGTTGAATCTCAAAAGATACAAAAGCCTTTTTGATGAAAATCCATTGCCCATTTTTCAATATAACCGGCTGGGGATTATCAAAGATGCCAACAAAAGCTTTTTGATCAAGCTAGGCTCAGAGGAGCTCTCCTCTTTAATTGGCCAAAATATTCTTGATCTATTTGAGGATCAACCTGTTTCAGGATGCCTGCAAAACTGTATTTCTCAAGGTTATGGTTATTATGAAGGTCCTTTCATAAGCAAATTCAACAACCAATTGTATCATATCAGGATCACTGCCAAGCCCATTGATGAAGGACAAAATTTTCAGGCAATTATTGAAGACATCAGTGAGCAGGAATATGTACACAATATCCTGTCACACCTCACAGAGAAAACATCAAAATTTAGTGGGAATAAATTTTTTGAGGAGCTGACTGCATATCTATCTGCTTCTCTTCATATGAATATCTGTTACATCGCTGAAGTGGACAGAGAATTTAAAGAGGCAACAATTATTTCTCAGTGGAGAAATGGCAAAAATGACAAATCCAAATGGGTATTTGACCTGAAAAATACTGCAGCACTAGCTTGTCTTCATTCTGGAATGCCGTTGATTTTGACTAAAGATGCTTGCTCCCAATTCGGCCAAGACCTGCAGCTAGCCAATGAACAGATTACCTCATTTTTAGGGGTACCGATTTCAGATGTAGAAAATGACAGATGGGCCATCCTCGTACTGATGGATGCCAAACCACAGCCTATCGGAACTGGAATAGGAGATCTTTTAAAGGTGCTTGCTGATCGAATAGGAGCTGAATTGAATAGGCTTTTTTATGAAAACAAATTACTTTCTTCAGAACTACTATTCAGAAGTATAGCCGAAAACTTTCCAAAAGGAACTATTGAAGTCCTGGATAAAAAACTATTCTATGTCTATACCGACGGAAAAGAATATCAGGCTATGGGAATTGATCCCAAAAAACTTATTGGGACCCCTCACCTATCCAAATATGAAAATTATGTTTCCAAAAAAGTAAGAGCATATTTGGACAAGGTTCTTCAAGGAGAATCTGTGATGTTTGAAGTGGTCAATGACAACCAATATTACCTCAAAAGCGGAGTTCCTCTGATCAACAATGCAGGAGAAATAGATAGCATCCTCTTAGTGACCCAGAATATCACCGAAACAAAACTGGCTGAGGAAGAACGTGAACAGCTGATTCGGGATTTGAAATCACAAAATGAAGAGCTTCAGCGATTTGCGTATATTGTATCGCACAACCTACGTGCCCCGATCGTCAATATTTCTTCTTTACTGGATCTGTATGACACCGAAAATCCGCTGGATCCAGAAAATCCGGAAATCATTGAAAACCTCAAATATTCCACTGATATTCTGAATGGTACCCTAAAGGATTTGATAGAAGTCGTTGCCATAAAGAAAAATAAGCTGCCAAAAGTCGAACAGGTCGAATTCATGAACCTGGTCAACAATATCGAAAGAAGCCTTTTCCAACAGATCCGGGCATCCAATGCAGTCATTGAAAAGGATTTTACGCGGGCTCCATATATCAATTATATCTACTCACATCTGGAAAATTTCCTGATCAATCTGACTACAAATTCAATCAAATACCGTCATCCTGATAGAGATCCGGAAATTCTGATCACCACTTATCTGGAAGGAGAGTATACCATTATTGAATTTAAGGACAACGGTATAGGCTTGGATCTGGAAAGATATGGTGATCGCCTTTTTGGCTTATATCAAAGATTTCACTCGCATGTGGAAGGAAAAGGACTGGGCTTGTATTTAGTTCGGGAACAGATAAGGGCCCACGACGGGAATCTTCGGGTAGAAAGTATTTTGGGAGAGGGCACTACCTTTTGGATCTACTTAAAAAATATGAAATTCGGTGCAATTGAAGAGGTTATCAATAAATCCTTTTGAAATTTAAAAATATTCCAACGTTTACTTGGTAGTACCGTTTAACTTTGAAGTTTAAAATCCAAAACTACACATTATGAAAAAAGCACTTATTCCTATTTTGGTATTGGTCATCGTAGGGATCTTCATCTACACCAAATCCGTGGGTGTTTACAACATGTTTGTCCAAAACGAGGAGACCATCAACGGACAATGGGCAGAAGTTGAAACACAGTACCAAAGAAGGGCAGACCTGATTCCGAACTTGGTCAATACGGTGAAAGGCTATGCGGAATTTGAGCAAGAGACCCTTACAGGTGTTATTGAAGCAAGGTCTAGAGCAACTTCGGTAAATCTCAATGCCGACAATCTTACTCCGGAAAATATTGCCCAGTTTCAACAAGCTCAGGATCAGTTAAGCGGCGCATTGAGCAGGCTTTTGGTAACGGTAGAAAAATATCCTGACCTGAAAGCAAACCAGAACTTTCTGGAACTACAAGCCCAACTGGAAGGTACGGAAAATCGAATTGCTGTAGCCAGAAGAAATTTCAACCAATCGGTACAGGCTTACAATGCCAACCTCCGAACATTTCCCAACAACCTTTTTGCAGGTTGGTATGGCTTTGAGCGTAAAGGCTATTTTGAAGCAGCTGCAGGTGCTGAAAATGCACCTACTGTACAGTTTTAATTTATCTAACTCGGCATGGCAGAAAAATTATTTTCCCCTGAAGACAAGCAGCAAATAGTCGCTGCCATCCAATCAGCAGAAAGAGAAACCTCTGGGGAAATCCAGGTACATATTGAAAACCACTGTGGCCCTGACGTAATGGACAGGGCTGCAGAGGTTTTTGAGACCCTAAAAATGCATCAGACCAAAGACCGCAATGCAGTGTTATTCTACTTGGCCGTAGAAGATCACAAATTTGCCATTTTGGGAGATATGGGCATCAATAAAGTTGTACCCGAAGGTTTTTGGGACATCATCAAAACTGAAATGACCAATCATTTCCGGGAAAAGGCTTTCGCTACTGGGTTAATTAAAGGTATCCAACTTTGTGGCGACCAACTTAAATCACATTTCCCTTATGATGTAAAAGGGGATATCAATGAACTTCCAGATGAAATTTCTTTTGGGTAATTCCCACTACCGTCAATTAAACCTACTAAGTCTAGTCCTCTTAGGGCTCAGCTTGTCGATCCACACCTTGGCACAACAGGATTTCCCTGAAGCTCCTGTTCCGCCCAGATTGGTAAATGATTTCACTAAAACGCTTAGCGCAAGTGAACTCACCCAGCTGGAATCCAAGCTTGTAGCTTACAATGACAGTACTTCTTCCCAAGTCACTGTGGTAATGATCCGATCCATAGGTCCATACGACATCAGTGATTATGCTTTTCAACTCGGAGACAAGTGGGGAATAGGCCGCAGAGACCTCAACAACGGGGTCTTGATCTTGGCTGCCATGGATGACAGAAAAGTTTTTATCGCGACTGGTTATGGGATGGAAGGCGTGATACCTGATATTCTGGCCAAACGAATTGTAGATCAACTAATCATTCCAAACTTCCGAAGTGGAAATTACTATGAAGGTCTTGATAAGGCCACAGATATGATTTTCAAGCTGGCATCTGGTGAATATAAAGCAGACAAGGCAGTATCTAGCGGTGAACATGGTGGTGCTGTGGTATTCCTTTTGATCTTTATCGTCTTATTTATCATTCTTCCTTTGCTCAAAAACAGAAAAGACAATGACAACCACATGGGCGGAAAAGGAGGAAATGTGGATCTCTTTACAACAATCCTCCTTGCCAATCTGCTAAAGGGTGGCAATAGGGGCAAATTCGGTGATTTCTCTTCCGGAAGAGGCTCTTTTGGTGGGGGCTTCGGAGGAGGAGGAGGCTTCGGAGGCTTCGGCGGTGGATCTTTTGGAGGAGGCGGTGCTGGTGGAAGTTGGTAATCAGCTGTATTTCATCAGTAGATTCAAATATTTCCTATCCAGCTTTTGACCATACCAATCTTCATATTGGACATCCTTTCTACCTGAATTCAGGATACCAAACGCTCCTGAAAATTCCCAAATTCCAAATCCGATCCGGTGCTGCTGCAACACATCCAGTACATCTTCGAACCAAGCTAAGAAAGTATGATGTGGAGTCAAATTGTAGGCTCCACATTCTCCACAATGCACCCCTACCCCTTTATTGAGCAATTCAACCCAAGGAGCATAGTAGCGCTCAATCATTTCTCTATTGTATTGCTGTCCTTGATTTTCCCCTGGCCATTTAGGTTCTGGTAGTTCATCAGGATTTTGATATACCCAAGGTGCCTTATAATGGGATATCAGCATGGGATTATAGCCTCTGCAGCTCTGGGAAAGTTCCAAGTGCGCCAGCTCCGGAACAGCAATTCCTCCTCCCCCATTCCCATCTGCAATGACAAGACGGTTTGGATGAATGGATTTGATGGTGTTCAGAGCCGTGGTAGCTACTTTTACATATTCTGCTACAGGAACAGGACCTCCAGGTGAATGCTGATCATTGACATCCTCACGTGCAAAAGGTTCGTTGACCAGGTCGAAACTAAGTTTTTGCGAACTGATTCCCTTATATCTCTTGGCCCACATTTCCCAATGTGCGCAGAAGGCAGCCAAAGCCTCTTCATCTTTCCAGAGGTTGAAAGGCTCTATAAAACCCGCATTGATACAAAAACCGGGAGCTCTGTGCAGGTTGAGACTGACATGTAAACCATGTTCATGTGCATTGAAAACAAGTCTGTCAATTTCTTCCAATCTTGCCTCATCAAATTGAAGTACCTCATGAGGTAATATAGGCTTACTCCTGTCATAAGATAGATATGCAGGATAAGAAATTGGAATCCTAACAAAATTAAATCCCCAATCAGCCATCCATTTGAGATGCTCTTTAGGGTTTTTACGCCCTTTATCAGCTTCTGGGGAAAAAAATCCAATAGGTTAAAGCCTCTCCAGTAAGGGAGCTTATTGCCGGGATGTTTGGCTAATACATCTGTCATGCCCAACCCTAAAGCAGCTGTCACAAGAGCTGTGTTTTTTATAAACCCCCTTCTTCCAATTTCTTGATTTTCCATATTCTTCCATGCTATGCAATAATTTCCATATTATTTGGGCAATGGTAAAGTGGTATTACAGCAATGGCCTTTTCAAAACTTACCTGCGGCTATTACAACCATGTCAACCTGCGTTGCCTTATTCCTGAAAAGCAATTCAGCACAGGAGATCAAAGTGGCTCCTGTGGTCATTACATCATCCACCAACAATACCCTTTCTCCTTCTACCGAGGTTTTGAGCTTGAATACTTCAGCCACATTATTCATCCTTTGAATTCGGCTTTTGTTGGTCTGTGATTCGGTAAAGGCCGTGCGTTGTAGAACTTCCTTCACTGGTATACCCAAAGACTTGGACAAACCGATAGCAAATTGTTCACTTTGGTTGTAGCCCCTACGCTGCTGCTTCAATGGATGTAAAGGAACTGAGGTAAGTTGAGTCCAACCTCTGCTTTCGGAAAGCGTATGTATCATAGATCCATAGATCTGGCCCAATTCAATCCCTACTTCCGGTTTGTTTTTATACTTTAACTGATGGAGGAGTTTTTGGCTCATACCTCTTTTCGTAAACCTCAGCATAGAAATAACAAAGTCAGTATGGGTGAGGCCTTTTATTTTGACAGTGAGGTCATTTTCCTGAGGATGAAGGTGATGTATGGTTAGAGGAAGTCTGGATAAACATACTTTACAGATTTGCTGTTCAAATTCAAACAGACTTCTGCTGCATACGCAACAGGTCTTTGGAAATACCAAACCCAAAAAATCATTGATTACAGGGAAACGCATATTCAAAAAGGGGTGTTAGAACTGAATGACAGCAAAATAGCGCTTATATTTGCAGGTTATAAACCCATAATTCAAAAGTTAATGAATTTAATAGAAGAATTCAATTCCTACAGAAGTGAGATGAACGAAAAAATTCTCGGTGCAGATAATCTTGTGCTGAAGCGTTTTTTTAATTTGGATACGAACACCTACGCGGCAGGAGCGATTGATATAAAGTCCAAGGAAATGATAGGATTGGCATGTTCTATGGTATTGAGATGTGATGACTGCATCAAGTATCATTTAGGCAAATGCCATGAAGTAGGCCTCACAAAAGATGAGGTTTTTGAAGTTTTTTCTATAGCTACTATTATAGGGGGATCCATTGTGATTCCACACTTGAGAAGGGCAGTAGAATATTGGGAATTACTTGAAAATCAATAATATATGTTCAAAAAAGACCTTGATTTAGACAAGAGATGGGGAAAGTTGCTTCAAGGCTTGCAAGAGCTTATTGGCAAGAAGCCTGCCGACCTTAATGCTGTCCTTTTTTTGATAGGGGTACAGGAACTTGGTCAAGGTCAAAGGGCATTTAGCAAGGAGCAAAAGCAAGATCTGATGCACATTGCTGTATGTAAGGTCTTGAGTTTGGCTGGTTTTTATGAACTGGAATACATAGATCAAGAAGGTTGGCCACATTGGAAATTATTAAAAAAACTTCCTCACTTTGATGTTTTGGAACAGGAAAAATTGCTTAAGATTCAGGTGTTGGAATATTTTGAGCAAGAGTTTCAAATAGAAATCAATTAAGCAAAAAGTTATACCTGTTGAGATGAAAATCGTATCCTATAATGTAAATGGTATCCGTGCTGCTTTGACTAAGGGTTTTGCATCTTGGTTGAAGGCTGTTGATCCTGATATCATAGGCCTGCAGGAAATCAAGGCTAGTGAGGACCAAATTGTGCGGAGCATATTTGAAGATTTAGGTTATTATATCTATTGGTATCCAGCAGTAAAAAAGGGATATAGCGGAGTAGCAATACTTAGTAAGATAAAACCAAATGGCGTAACCTACGGAATGGGAAAGCGTGATTATGATGATGAGGGAAGGATCATTAGAGCTGATTATGATGGTTTTTCATTTATTTCGGCCTATTTTCCTTCTGGAACTACTGGTGATCTCCGACAGACCTTCAAATACGGTTTTTTGGATGATTTCTTTGGTTTTGCCCAAGATCTTAAACTCCAGCTGCCTAATTTGATCATTTCAGGAGATTACAACATTTGCCACAAAGCAATAGATATACATAATCCAATTTCCAATAAGAATTCCTCCGGTTTTTTACCAGAGGAGCGGGCTTGGATGGATAAGTTTACAGGAGCAGGTTTTGAGGATACGTTCAGAAGTTTTAATGCAGCGCCTCATCATTATACCTGGTGGAGTTATCGCGCAGGTGCCAGGCAGCGAAACTTAGGTTGGCGGATAGATTACCATATGGCAACTTCGCCATTGATGGCAAACATCAAAAGGTCAGTGATTTTACCCGAAGCACACCATTCAGATCATTGTCCTATACTCATAGAATTGGAAAAATAATTATTCATATTTCAAAAATTCATTCATGAAATCAATAAAAATTTCAATACCTTCTCTAATTGAAAACATTAAGATCATAGAGAGCTTTATTGATAATGCTAGAGAAAAGTTTCATATCAATGATGACATCTATGGAAATATCATGATTTCAGTGACTGAATGCGTCACCAATGCCATTATTCATGGAAATAAACTCGATAGTACCAAAGCAGTAGACTTAGAGCTAAATTTTGAGGAGGATGAATTGAAATTCAGTATCTCCGATGAAGGTCAAGGATTTGATTTTGAAAATCTACAAGACCCTACTTCTCCTGACAATCTGGAAAAAACAGGTGGGCGGGGAATATTTATCATGAAACACTTGGCTGACGATGTAAAGTTTGAAAATGAAGGCAAGAAAACAACTTTAATTTTCTACATGTAATGGCAATTACTTTCTTTGAAGAAGACATTGACTTCAAACTACCTAACCGAAACCTTCATAAGAAATGGTTGAAGGAAATTGCCAAAACTGATGTTTATATCATTTCAGATTTGAATTATGTTTTCTGCAGTGACACCTATTTGTTGAAAATTAATCAAGATTACCTCGATCACGATACTTACACAGATATCATTACATTCGATAATTCAGAAGATGAAAAGACTATCGAAGGAGATATATTTATTAGTATTGACAGGGTTCAGGAGAATGCTAAAAAAGAAAATGTTTTGTTTGAAGAAGAACTTCATAGGGTAATGAGTCATGGTTTACTTCATTTGATGGGTTATAAAGACAAAACAAAAGAAGACCAAATTAGAATGCGAAATATGGAAGATCAAAGTATTGCACTCTTCCATTTAGTTAAAAGTTCCACGTGAAACAGTATAAGGTATTTCTTCCAGATGTTCCACGTGAAACACTAACAATGAATTGATATGTTTCCACAATACGATGTGATAGTAGTAGGTGCAGGACATGCAGGTTGTGAAGCTGCGCATGCTGCTGCAAAAATGGGCGCCAAAGTTCTTCTCTGTACAATGAATATGAATACCATTGCCCAGATGTCATGCAACCCAGCAATGGGTGGCGTTGCAAAAGGGCAAATTGTAAGAGAAATAGATGCGCTTGGAGGAATGTCCGGAATCATATCGGACAAATCTATGATACAATTCAGAATGCTGAATAGATCTAAAGGTCCTGCAATGTGGTCACCTCGATCGCAAAATGACAGAATGAGATTTGCAGAAGAGTGGAGATTGGCTTTGGAACAGACTCCTAATGTTGATTTTTGGCAGGAAATGATAGCTGGATTGATTGTCAAAGATAAAAGAGTATGTGGAGTAAGGACCAATTTAGGTATTGAAATACAAGGTAAATCCGTGGTCTTGACCAATGGAACATTCTTAAATGGTGTGATCCATATCGGAGAAAAACAACTTGGCGGTGGAAGAACAGGTGAGTCAGCAGCAAAAGGAATAACAGAACAGTTGGTACAACTGGGTTTTGAGGCAGGAAGAATGAAGACCGGGACGCCGCCAAGAGTGGATGGCAGATCCTTGGACTATAGTAAAATGGAGGTTCAACATGGAGATGAGAAGCCTGAGAAATTCTCTTATTCTGACGAAACATCCCCAATTCAGGAACAAAGGACATGTTGGATCACTTATACCAATAAAGACGTTCACGAAACACTGGAGACCGGTTTTGATAGATCCCCAATGTTTAATGGGCGAATTCAAGGTTTAGGACCTAGATATTGTCCTTCCATTGAAGATAAAATCAACAGATTTGCTGAAAGGGAAAGACACCAAATCTTCGTAGAACCAGAAGGCTGGAGTACTGTTGAAATTTATGTGAATGGATTTTCAACTTCATTGCCAGAAGATGTTCAGTACAGTGCTATGCGCAAGATACCCGGTTTTGAAAATGCCAAAATGTTCAGACCAGGATATGCAATTGAATATGACTTCTTCCCTCCTACCCAATTGAAATTGACTCTAGAAACACAGCTGATTGAAAACTTGTTCTTTGCAGGGCAAATCAATGGAACCACAGGGTATGAAGAAGCTGCATCTCAAGGTCTGGTAGCTGGAATCAATGCCGTACAGAAAGTACAGGAAAAAGATCCTTTTATACTTAAAAGATCTGAAGCCTATATTGGAGTATTGGTAGATGATCTGGTAAATAAAGGCACTGAAGAACCTTATAGAATGTTTACTTCAAGAGCAGAATTCAGATTGCTCCTGAGACAAGACAATGCTGATTTGAGGTTGACTGCGCTAGGACATAAAATTGGATTGGCTGACGACAGTAGAATGTCAAAAATGTTGGATAAAAAACAAGACACAGCAAGATTAATCAATGACTTAAAACAGAAAAAACTTACTCCAGAAACAATCAATATAGGTCTGGAGGAATTTGATACAGCTGTAATAAAAGAAAAAATAAGTATCGAAAAATTGCTTAAAAGACCCCAACTTGGTCTTGATCAAATCATGGCACTTGATGCAGAAATCAACAGCTACCTTTCCAAATACAGTAAAGAGGTAAGAGAACAGGCAGAAATCCAGATCAAATACGATAGTTATATTGAAAAAGAACAACAAATGGTTGATAAGTTAAACCACATGGAACATTTTCGAATTCCAGTGAGCTTTGATTACAATGCCATTACAGCACTATCGGCAGAAGGAAGACAAAAGCTTAGTAAGATCAGACCAGAAACTTTAGGCCAGGCATCACGTATCAGTGGAGTAACGCCTGCGGATCTTTCCATCATTACCGTATATCTTGGAAGATAACATGAGAGAAAGATTAACCAACTGCCCACTCTGCAAAAGTGGGCTTTTTCTTAATCATGCAGAAATCATAGATTATTCCATTTCAGGAGAAAAATTTCTGCTGTGCAAATGCAGCTCCTGCAATCTAATTTTTACAAACCCGAGACCAACCCAAGAGAACATAGGGCCTTACTATAATTCCGAAAATTATATTTCACACCAAGACAATCCTAACAATTTTGTCAATAGGATATATAAAACAGTAAGGTATTTTACCCTCAAGAAAAAGGTAAGTTGGATCAACCGTTATGCTACAGATAAAGGTAACCTATTAGATGTAGGCTGTGGAACAGGTTATTTCCTTGCTGAAGCAAGCAAATCAGGATGGAAGACAGTGGGCGTTGAACCTAATGAAACTGCCAGAGAGCAAGCCAAACTGAAAAATTTAAATGTTCTTAGCAGTATAGAAGAAATTGATCCAAATGAGCGTTATCAGGTCATCACTTTATTTCATGTATTGGAACATATTCATGATTTAAGAAAATCTACTAAGAAATTGATTAAATTACTTGATAAGGGAGGAAGATTACTTATTGCAGTTCCCAATTACCGATCTTATGATTCAAAGCATTATGGTAAGTATTGGGCTTCCCTAGATGTACCAAGACATCTTTACCATTTTACACAAGAAAGTATGCAACAGCTGGCAAAAATTTTTGACCTCGAAATCGTCAGTCAAGAACCGATGATATTTGACAGTTATTATGTAGCTATGCTAAGCGAAAAATATCTTCAATCAAAAGGTATTAAGGCGTATTTTAAAGCATTAAAAATAGGTTTAATCTCCAACTGGAAAGCCAGATCTAATAATAATTACTCTAGCATTTTATTCATTTTAAAGAAAAAATGAAAATAAAAAATCATCTTTCAATTATTTCAGCACTATTAGTATTAATATCATGTGCAAAACAGAGTACACCAATGGGTGGTGAAAAGGATGAAATCCCACCCAAACTTGTCTCTGTAAATCCAGGTAATGAAAGCTTGAATGTAAAACCAAATACTATAGAGCTGACTTTTGATGAATATGTAAAAGCAGAGACACCAAACAAACAGATAATCATCACACCCAGAATCAATAAAGATGAGATGCAGGTAACAGCATCTAGAAACAGAATATTGATCAAATTAAATCAGGAGCTGGAGGACAGCACCACTTACGTTTTCAATTTTCAGAAAAGCATCAAAGATATCACGGAAAGCAATCCCGCCGAAAACCTCAAATTGGTTTTTTCAACAGGCCCTTTTATCGATAGTCTTACATTCTCAGGAAAAGTTGGATATGTTTTTCCACCTAGAGAAAAAAATTTCAAAGACGTGCTAGTTGGCTTATATCCTTTAGGCGATACTACAGATGTCTTGACAGGTCCACCCTATTATTTGTCAACGGCCGATTCTACGGGAAAATTTAAAATCAGCAACATCAAATCTGGATCTTACACTGCTTACGCTTGGCATGATGCCAACAACTCCCTCAAAGCAGAAGATAAATCAGAAGCCTACGCATTTCTTGGGGACACATTAGAAATAACCGAGAATATGGACGGTGCAGAATTCCTCCTAGCTAAAGCAGACCTGGCAAAATTCAGAATCAACAGGGCAAGCCCTAGCGGTTCGAATTTTGATGTTGTCATCAACAAGACACCAGTCAAAATAGAAGTTGATCACGAGTCTTTGAACAAAGAATTGTTTTACAGAAGGAATGAAAAAACATTAAGATTTTACCATACATCCATCACCAATGACAGCATACCTGTAAAACTAAATATGGTGGACTCTGTAGGATTCAAAATTGACACTACTTTATATGTAAAATTTGAAAAAAGTGATAGAGCAAAGGAAAAACTAGAACCGACATTTAACAGCACCAAACCCTTTCTAAATACGTTGACTTCTGAATTGAATTTCAACAAACCAGTAGTAGAAATAAATTTCGATTCCTTGTTTGTCAAATATGATACCGCTTCAATCATTCAAATCACATCTGAACATATCAGATTTGAGCATCCAGACCAAAAAACCAAACTTCTTTTCAACATCCCAATAAGCCAGAATATCAAGAATGAAAACTTTACCATTTGGGCAGGTGCATCTACTTTTCAGGATGTTGAAGGTCTGATTAATGAAAAAAGTATAGAAACATCTGCTAGAAGACTGAAAAAAGAAACACTGGCAGAAGAGGTGAAAATAGAAGTCAATACAAAAGAACTACCTATTATCCTTCAGGTTTTGAACAAACGAGACGAAGTGATCGAAGAAAGATACCTTACAGAAAGCAACACTACAATCTTTAGAACACTTGAAGGAGGGGTATACCAGATCAGAGCCATTATTGACCGAAACAAAAACAAGATCTGGGACACTTCAAATATGCGAGAAAACAGGCAGGCTGAACCAGTATATTATCTATACAATCCTAACGACAACAATTCTAGAGACATCACCATCCGAGGAGGGTGGTCAATAGAATTAACAATCGAAACCGATTAATAAAGAACAAACTGGGTGTATACAACAGGGTAAAAAGATGTGGACAGCTGTACATAACCTGTGTATAAAGTAGCAGTTATCCTTTTGCAGATTGCCAAAAGCACCACTTTCCAAAATTATTGAGGATAACCTGCTGCTCATCCACAATTGTCCACAAAGATACCCGCTGATAATACTGCACAATTATCCCATAAGAAGTTACACACATATTTTCTTGAGATAGTAGATAAGTGTCTGATTATTTGAAACAAAACTCCTCAGATCTATGTGTACAACTCGTGGATAGCAAGATGGATAATACCTGATACCTATGTGGGAAAATAATCAGTACTTTTTTTTCCACAAATCCACACCTTAATAAAAACAACAATTTCTTTTTATAAAAAAATCAAATTGATAAAATAAGGATGTGGATATGTCCGAATTGGAATCTTGGTACCTTTTTGATATCTTTTAAAAAGTATAAAAACCCAAGTAGCCATGGAAATCACACGTCTCTTTGATTTGATCACTTATCAGATAGCTAAATACGACAAAGAAATAGCTTTCAGTCAGAAACTTAACGGTAAGTGGAAGCATTACTCTTCCCGGGATACCAAAGAAATTGTAGATAACCTCAGCCTATCATTCATGCTTAACGGCATGGGAAAGGAAGATAAAGTAGCGATAATTTCAGATAACAGGCCTGAATGGAATTTCATCGATTTGGCGCTGCAACAGATTGGCGCTATATCTGTTCCCATGTATCCCACGATCTCAGCTGATGACTATAAGTATATTTTTGAACATGCAGGTGTGAAAATGGTATTTGTAGGCAATACTGAGATATTTGAAAAGGCAAAAGAAGCTTCAAGTGAATTGCCTATTTTTGGATTTGACCGAATTCCTGGGGCTGGATATTGGGAAGATTTTATGAAGCAGGGGGAAAATGGTGACATAGCTACCTTGGACTCAATTAGAGACACTGTAAAGAACTCTGACCTCTTTACCATCATCTACACCTCTGGAACAACTGGTAGACCCAAAGGCGTGATGCTAACCCACGCAAACGTCATTCATAATGTCTTTGCGGTTGATGAAAGACTTATAGTTCCAAGAGGAGAAGGAAAGGCATTGAGTTTTCTGCCCCTTTGCCATATCTATGAACGCACTGGATCTTTTTGCTTTATGTATTGTGGCTTGTCTATCTATTATGCAGAAAGCATGGAAACTATAGGCGAAAACCTCAAAGAAATCCAGCCACATGTATTCAATACAGTACCAAGACTTTTAGAGAAAGTATATGATAAAATTGTAGCGAAAGGATATGAACTGAAAGGGGCTAAGAAAAAACTGTTTTTCTGGGCGCTGAACTTAGGCCTGAAATACGATCCCAACAAAAATTTTGGAGCTTGGTACAATTTTCAGCTGAAGCTCGCCAATAAGATCATATTCAGTAAATGGAGAGAAGCTTTGGGTGGAAATGTAATGCAGATCAATTCTGGTGCTTCTGCCCTTCAGCCTCGTCTTGCAAGGGTTTTTTGGAGTGCAGGAATTCCTGTGTGTGAAGGTTATGGCCTTACAGAGACCTCACCTGTGATATCTGCTTCTATTTGTACAAAAGAAGATATGCGTATAGGCTATGTCGGAAAAATTGTGAGAGATGTGGAAGTTAAAATAGCAGAGGATGGAGAAATTGTAGTAAAAGGTCCAAATGTGATGCAGGGCTATTACAAACAACCTGAGCTGACTGCTGAAGTTTTAACTGCTGATGGTTGGTTCCACACAGGAGATATAGGAGAGTTGCATGAGGGACATTACCTGAAAATTACTGATAGGAAAAAGGAAATGTTTAAAACCTCAGGTGGTAAGTATATTGCCCCACAACCAATGGAAAACAAGTTTAAAGAATCTACCCTTATCGATCAGCTGATTGTAGTTGGAGATAATAAAAATTTCCCTGCTGCATTGATTGTTCCCAATTTCGCAGGCCTAATAGACTGGTGCAAACATAAAGATATCCCCTATACCACAGACGCTGAGATGATCAAAAAGCCTGAAATACAGGAAAAGTACCAGCGGGAAATCGATGACCTGAATAAATTTTTTGGCAAATGGGAGCAAATCAAAAAATTCAAACTTCTCCCGGAAGCCTGGTCAGTTGCTACCGGAGAGCTTACACCAACCATGAAGCTCAAGCGGAAAATCATCCATGAAAAGTTTGCTATAGAGATAGAAACCCTCTATTCAGGAAGCTAATAAAGGTTGCATTACGCTCAAATACCTGACTTTCTGCTTCATAAAAAATATAATTTTTAGTATGCATGCATAACTTTTTTTAAATTTAGTATGCATGCATACAATATTTTTTGTAAATTGGGTGGATAAGTTGTATACCATGAAACGAGAAGAGACAGTGGATTACCACATCAAGAGCGCTTGGCATGCAATCTCTAGGATGTATAATCAAAAAGCGGCACAGGAAGATTTTACCACCGCCATAGGATTTGTTTTGATCAATATCAATTCAAAAGAAGGTACGCCCGCAACCAAAATTGCTCCATTAATGGGACTGGAAGCACGCAGCCTCACAAGAATGCTGAAGAACATGGAGGAGAAAGGCCTGATCTTTAAAGCCCCTGACCTAGTTGACAAACGATCCGTTCGGATTTATCTCACTGACAAAGGCAAATTGAAAAAAGAAATATCAGTACAAGCTATCAAAGAATTCAACTTCCGTGTCAAAGAAGCCCTTACAGAAAAAGAGTTGGAGCTTTTTTTCACTGTATTCGAAAAAATACATCATGTAATAGAAAATTTTCAGTCAGAAGCCGTAAACCCTAATGCGTATGATGATGAAATGTACGGACTTTAAATTTTAAACTGATGAAACCTGACTTACTCCTAATGTTCTGGACTCAAAGTAAGTGAAGTTTCTTTTTCCTATGAATAAACAAATTATATCCAAATGAAAAGAACCATTAAAAAAGTAGCCATCCTTGGTTCAGGGGTAATGGGATCAAGAATTGCCTGTCACTTTGCCAATATAGGCGTGCAGGTGCTTTTACTTGACATTGTACCCAAAGAACCTACAGAGGAAGAACAGCGAAAAGGCCTGAGCCTATCGGACAAACCTGTAAGAAACAGGATTGTCAATGCCGCACTGGAAAGTACCATGAAGGCAAAACCTGCCTCACTTTATGATGGATCCTTTGTAAGCAGAATTACAACCGGCAATTTTGACGATGACCTACCCAAGATAAAAGACTATGACTGGGTAATGGAAGTGGTGGTGGAAAGATTGGACATCAAGCAGTCCCTGTTTGAGAAAGTGGAACAACACCGTAAACCCGGTACGCTCATCACCTCCAATACCTCCGGCATACCCATGCACCTGATGTGTGAGGGCAGATCGGAGGATTTTCAAAAACACTTTGCAGGAACCCACTTTTTCAATCCTCCAAGATACCTACGACTGTTGGAAATCATCCCTGGTCCCAAAACGGATCCCGGGATAGTTGATTTCCTAATGGATTATGGAGATAGGTTTCTGGGTAAAGAAACTGTCTTGTGCAAAGATACCCCTGCCTTCATTGCCAACAGGATCGGGGTGTATGCCATTATATCAGGTATGCATGCCATAGAAAAAATGGGCCTGGGTGTATCGGAAGTGGATAAACTGACCGGACCTGTAATCGGAAGAGCCAAATCTGCCACCTTCAGGACCATGGATGTGGTAGGTCTCGACACCACCGTGAATGTAGCCAACAACCTCTACAAAACCCTCACCCACGATGAATCAAGGGATAAATTCAAACTGCCCAAAATCGTAGAAGTCCTTTATGAAAACAAATGGTGGGGTGACAAAACAGGTCAGGGATATTTCAAAATGATCCGCCACAAAGACGGAAGCAAGGAACTCAAGGAACTGGATTTACAGTCTTTTGAATACAAAGATGCCGAAAAACCGAAATTCAAGGCACTCGAAGCGTCCAAAGAAATTGACGACCTCAAAAAGAGGATCAAGTTTCTTGTCAACTTCGAAGACAAGGCCGGAGAATTTTACCGTGCGTCTTTCTATGACCTGTTCAAATATTGCTCACATAGAATCCCTGAGATTTCAGACGAGTTGTACAGAATAGATCAGGCAGTTTCAGCTGGTTTCGGCTGGGAACTGGGTCCATTTGAGACCTGGGATATTCTTGGCGTGAAGGAGACTGTGGAAAAAATGGAAGCTGCAGGTGAAAAAGCAGCTACCTGGGTACATAAAATGCTAGCCGCTGGACATGACTCCTTCTACAAGGTCGAAGCAGGTCAGAAAAAATACTATGACATTCCTTCCAAGTCTTACCTACCGGTTCCAGGCACAGAAGAGTTTATCCTGCTGGATACCTTAAAGGCAGGCAATAAGAAAATCTGGGGCAATGCCGGAGCAACTGTCTATGATCTTGGAGATGATGTGATCGGATTGGAATTCCACACCAAAATGAACGCCATGGGACAGGAAGTCATAGAAGGCATCAACACCGCCATCAATATGGCAGAAAAGTCCTTTAAAGGTCTAGTTATTGGCAATGAGGGGGGCAATTTCTCCGCAGGTGCCAACCTGGCCATGCTGTTTATGTTTGCCGGAGACCAGGAATATGATGAGATCAACCTGATGATCGCCACATTCCAGAATACCATGATGCGCGCCCGCTATTCTTCCGTTCCGGTGGTAGTAGCGCCACACAATATGGCCTTGGGAGGCGGCTGTGAGCTTACCCTGCATGCAGATGCAGTGCAGGCGCATGCTGAGCTGTATATGGGCCTGGTTGAAGTGGGTGTAGGACTCATTCCGGCAGGAGGAGGTACCAAGGAGATGACACTCCGCTTCTCAAACAGCCTCAAATCGGGTGATGTGGAGCTGAACAGGCTACAGGAATACTTTATGAACATCGCCACTGCTAAAGTATCCACTTCCGCACAGGAAGCAGTAGGCTTAGGCTACCTTCAGGACAAAGATGCCATCACACTGAACCGAAAGCGACAAATCGCAGATGCCAAAGCCAAAGTTCTAGCCCTTTATGATGCCGGCTATACGCAGCCGACCCAGCAGACCAATATCAAAGTTCACGGAAGGTCCTCCTTGGCACTGTTTGAAGCTGGAATCACCGGAATGCAGTATGGTGCCTATATCTCTGACCACGATGCCAAAATAGCCAAGAAGCTTGCCTGGGTCATGTCCGGAGGCGACCTCTCCTCCCCTACCGAAGTCAGCGAGCAGTACCTACTGGATCTCGAACGCGAAGCCTTCCTCAGCCTGACAGGCGAGAAAAAGACGCTGGAAAGGATACACAGCATTCTGTTTAAAGGAAAGCCGTTGAGGAATTAGAGGTGAGAAGCGAGAAACGAGAAGCGAGAATAAAGAAACTGAAATAAAATTTATGAAAGTAAAGCACAATTTCAAAAATCTAAAGGTCTGGCAAAAAGCAAAGAGTTTAGCTGTCAAAGTATATGAAGTTACAGCTGACTTTCCTTCTGAAGAGAAATTTGGTTTGATTTCACAAATGAGAAGATCTAGTGTTTCTATTCCTTCAAATATTGCTGAAGGATCTGCACGCAATTCTTCTAAAGCATTCTCTAATGTTTTGGATATCAGTTTGGGTGAATGTTTCGAATTAGAAACGCAATTCATTGTAGCAAATGAGATTGGAATCTTAAATACTGAAAATTTTGAACTACTTCAAAATAAGCTTGATGAAATACAAAAGATGATCATAGGGTTAAAAATCAGTATAGAATCCAATCCTTATTAATTATTTCCAAACTATATAAAATCCAAAAGTCTAATCTCTTGTATCTCGCATCTCAATTCTAAACTGGTAAGAACCGCAAAACCCAAAGTTTAAAAAGTATTTAGAAAGAAAAAAACATGGAAGCATATATCGTAAACGGATTCAGATCGGCCGTTGGGAAGGCCAAAAAGGGGGGATTCAGGTTTTATAGGCCTGATGACCTGGCGTCGGATGTGATCAAGCACCTGGTGGCACATACTCCAGGTCTCGACCCAAAAAGGGTGGATGACCTGATAGTGGGAAATGCTGTTCCGGAAGCGGAACAAGGCATGCAGATGGGCAGGATGATTGCCCTGTTGGCATTGGGAAAAGAAGTTCCGGGTTTTATCGTCAACCGCTACTGCGGATCAGGTCTGGAAGCCATCGCCTTGGCTGTAGCCAAAATCAAAACAGGCATGGCGGATTGCATCATTGCCGGTGGGACGGAATCCATGTCCCTCGTTCCGATGATGGGTTATAAAACCGCCCTGAACTACAAAATTGCCAAGGATACACCTGACTATTACCTCAGCATGGGCCTCACTGCAGAAGAAGTGGCCAAAGAACACAACATCAGCAGAGAGGATGCGGACAGGTTTTCTGTCATTTCCCACGAAAGAGCCATTGCGGCCATTGAAGGAGGCAAGTTCAAAGATGAAATTGTGCCTGTAGAAGTCGAGGAAACATATCTCGACGAAAAGGGCAAAAGGAAAACCAGGAAATTTGTGGTGGATACGGATGAGGGACCGCGCAAAGGCACCAGTATGGAAGCCCTGGCGGGTCTGAAGCCTGCTTTTAAGCAAGGTGGACAGGTCACTGCGGGAAATTCCTCCCAGACTTCTGACGGAGCGGCCTTTGTGGTGGTGATGTCTGAAAGGATGGTCAAAGAACTCAATCTACAACCTGTGGCCAGACTGATGTCTTATGCCGTAGCGGGAGTGGAGCCGAGACTGATGGGCATCGGCCCGGTAGCAGCGGTACCCAAAGCACTTCAGCAAGCCGGTCTGACACTGAATGACATAGACCTTGTCGAATTGAATGAGGCCTTTGCCGCACAGGGCCTGGCTGTGATCCGCAGCCTGGACATGGATCCTGAGTTGGTCAATGTTAACGGAGGAGCCGTTTCACTCGGTCATCCACTAGGCTGTACCGGCGCCAAGCTATCCGTCCAGATTTTCAACGAACTTCGTCGCCGCAACAAAAAACACGGCCTCGTCACCGCCTGCGTCGGAGGAGGACAGGGAGTGGCCGGGGTGTATGAGCTTCTGTCGTAGTATTGAGATATGAGTATTGAGTATTGAGCGATGGAATTTTAGTTTAAAATTGTTTTAATCATGAATAAATACAAGGATTTAATGATTTGGCAAAAATCCCTGACACTGGCAACGACTATTTATGAACTTACCAGTAGATTCCCAAGCGATGAAAAATACGGTTTAATAGCTCAAATGCGAAGATGTGCAATCTCAATACCTTCAAATATAGCAGAAGGAGGGGGAAGAAACTCTGATAGAGAATTTAGCAGATTCTTAAGTATAGGATACGGTTCCTTATGTGAATTGGAAACACAGCTCTTGATTGCACTCAACCTCAATATTATTGACTCGGAAGTTTCTGAACGGATATCAAAAGACATTGAAGAATTACAAAAAATGATCTATTCACTGATAAGAAAACTAAGTATTGAATAAGGGTTTGACAATAGCAAATCTTATTCCTTTAAGGATTGATAGCTCAATACCCAATACTCAATACTCACTACTAAAATTATGAACACAACAACAAAATCATCCATTAACGGCGGTGAATTCTTAGTGAAGGAGACCGCGGCTCAGGACATCTTCATATTTGAGGAGTTTTCTGAGGAGCAGAAAATGATGGCTCAGGCCTGTCAGGATTTTATTGAAACGGAAATATATCCGCGCACTGAAGAAATCGACAGCATGAAAAACCCTGAGCTGGTTCCGCAGATATTCAAGAAAGCGGGTGAATTGGGGCTTTTGGGCATTTCAGTACCTGAAGAATACGGAGGGATGGGCATGAGTTTCAATACTTCAATGCTTATCGCGGACATCATCGGTGGCGCGGGATCCTTCTCCACAACCTATGGTGCTCATACAGGTATAGGTACTTTGCCTATTCTATATTATGGTACTGAAGAGCAGAAATCCAAATATTTACCCAAATTAGCTACAGGTGAATGGGCTGCTTGTTACTGCCTGACCGAACCGGATGCAGGTTCGGATGCCAACAGCGGCAAGACCAAAGCCAGCTTGACCGAAGACGGTAAGCATTACCTGATCAATGGACAAAAAATGTGGATCTCCAATGCGGGTTTTGCGGACATCTTCATCGTCTTTGCAAAAATCGAAGATGACAAGAACCTGACTGCCTTTATCGTAGAAAAGGAGTTTGGTGGCATCACCATGAATGAAGAGGAGAAAAAGATGGGCATCAAAGGCTCCTCTACCCGTCAGGTGTTTTTCAATGACTGCAAAGTACCGATTGAAAACATGCTTTCAGACAGACAAAACGGCTTCAAGATTGCCGTTAACATCCTGAACATCGGCCGGATTAAATTAGGTGCAGGTGTATTGGGTGGCTGTAGATCCGTCACTTCTCTTGCTGTAAATTACGCCAATGAGCGCAAGCAGTTTGGTGTTTCCATTAGTAGCTTTGGAGCCATCAAGTCCAAGCTTGCTGAAATGGCTGTCCGTACATATGCTTGTGAATCCTTATGCTACCGTGCAGGTCAGGATATTGAGGACAGAATGAATGCCCTCAAATCCGAAGGTCTGGAGGATGCGGAAGCAAAACTTAAAGCTTTGGAACAGTTTGCCATTGAAGCAGCGATTGCCAAAGTTCACGGCTCAGAAGTGCTGGACTTTGTCGTGGATCAAGGCGTGCAGGTCTATGGTGGCATGGGCTATTCTGCTGACGCACCAATGGAACGCGCCTATAGAGATGCGAGGATTTCCAGAATTTATGAAGGTACAAACGAGATCAACAGAATGTTGATGGTAGGTATGGTGCTCAAGCGAGCGATGAAAGGAGAAATCAACCTTTTCGAACCTGCTATGGCCGTAGCCAATGAGTTGACTTCTGTTCCTAGTTTTGAGACAGTAGACACCTCCGAGCTATTCGCGTCTGAAAAGGAAACCATTAAAAAGCTGAAGAAAGTCTTCTTGATGGTTGGTGGAAAAGCTGCCATGGCCCTTCAGGACAGAATCGAATCTGAGCAAGAGATCATGATGAATTTGGCAGATGTGATGATCGAGATTTATGCAGCCGAATCCGTGATCCTTCGTACGGAGAAGTTGGTAAGCCTCATTGGAGAGCAGGGCAGTCAGATGCAAATCGCGATGGCGCAAGTTTACCTATTTGAGGCGGTAGAAAAAATCCAAACAGCAGCCAAGGAAGCTATTGCAGCTTTTGCTAAGGGTGATGAACAAAAAGTGATGCTGATGGGCCTAAAGCGCTTCACCAAAGCAGATCTGGTCAACACCAAGGAACTGAGAAGGCAAGTTGCAGATTATATGATTGAAAAAGGAAAATACCCTTTTTCTTAAACTGGAATTAACCCAAATAGGAAGAGCCTCTGAGTATTCAGGGGCTTTTTTCGTGATTACATATCTTAATATTGATTGTGTAATCATGTTTAAGTAAAACAAATGTTTGCTAAACTCTTTAATTATAGTATTAAATTTTGTTTAAATAGATGATAACAT
>DAIPZN010000006.1:0-75054 GCA_036782195.1 Cyclobacteriaceae bacterium
CATGTATATAAGGGTATATATAAGAACCGAAACTATAAAAACCATGAAATTGAAGCGACACCGTTTGTGGAAAATCAGCTTTTACATAAAGCAAAGCAGATAAATGGAGGATCAGTTTGGATAATACGAAGATTAATGCAAGGATAGCTGACAGATATTTTTTCAAATGAATAAAACAGGTCGGCAGGGGAAAAGTAAAGAGAATTGGATATATTGCGCGGACATAAGCACGGGGTGCCTGGCGAATGCCAAGCTGAGATGATACCCGAGAACCTGAATTGGATAATGCCAACGGAGGGATGCAGACTTGGATTTCCATTTTAAAGCTCCATTCTATTGGCATTGCCCTAGGATGGAGTTTTTGTTTTAAACCAATTGGAAAATGGAAATCGAAGAAACACAACATGCCCTGATCCCGCAGGGACAGCGCAACTGGCAGAACAGGCCGGAATGGTTTTTCAACAGGGAACATACCGATACCTATGAGCTTTGGTACGAAGGCCGGTACAAGCGGGCGGAAGTCTGGCAAAAGAAGGTGATGGAACAGCTGGTCTCTGCGGACAAGCGGGTCAAGACACTGCTGGAATTCGGCTGTGGTACCGGACGTTTTACCAGGTGGTGGAAAGAAATTGGCATTGAGGCTTCCGGAGGGGACATCTCCCCCTTGATGCTGTCCCAGGCCATCCACCTGTTTGACGGGGACCTCGTGATGGCTGATTCCCACCACATGCCTTTCAAGGACCACACCTTCGGGGCATTGGCTTTTATCACCACCTTTGAATACTACAAAGATCCCGTAAAGGTGATCCGGGAGGCGGCACGTGTCGGCAAATACGGCATCGCCATGGGCATGATGAACCGCAACTCACCCAAAGTCATCAGAAGAAGGGTGCAGCAGCTGTTCGGCAAAAACCCCTTCTACGTCACCGCCACCTTCTATACCCCGGCAAAGCTCAAAGCCATCATTGATGAGGCATTGGTAGGCAGGGAGTATACAGTCACCTGGACAGCCACCGGCCTGCCGGCATGGTTCCCGGTGCAGCAATGGGGCCTGCCTTACGGGGATTTCTTCGGGCTTTATGTGCAATTCCACGACGTGTGATATGGAACTGAAACCCGGAAAAATCGATTCGGCACTCTTCGACCATTTTATAGCGGGAAACTGCGGAGCCTACAGGGATGAGGTGCTCGTCAAACCGCAGTTCGGTGTAGATGTGTCCCTGGTGGAACTTCCCGGCAACCTGAGCATGGCGCTGACAAGCGATCCGCTTTCCTTGGTGCCATCTCTGGGCTTGGAAGAATCCGCATGGTTATCGGTGCACCTGATGGCCAATGACATGGCCACAACAGGCTTTGCGCCCATGTACGGTCAGTTTGTGCTCAATCTACCGGATACACTCCGCGCGGAAGATTTCAAAACCTACTGGTTCCACATTGACCGCTTTTGCAAAAAGATAGGACTGGCGGTGACCGGTGGACATACGGGCTTTATTCCCGGACAAAACTCCACTATCGCCGGGGGTGGCACGCTGATCAGCGTAGCCAGCAAAGGGCAGATGCTGACCTCCAACATGGCTAAAGAAGGGGATTGCATCCTGGTGACAAAAAGTGCCGCGATGTCCTCGGCAGCCATTCTGGCCCTCAGTTTCCCGGAAACCGTACGGCAAAAGGCCGGCACTGAAACACAGCGTGAGGCAGCAGCTGCATTTTACCGCACCTCTGTTCTGGAGGATGCACTGGCTGCGGCAGGAAAGGCCGAGGGTCTGGAAGAGGTCTCAGCCATGCACGATGTCACGGAAGGAGGGGTGTTGGGCTCCATTTACGAAATGGCCCATGCCTCAGGCCTTGGGGTAAGGGTTTACCGGGACCAGCTGCCCCTGCAAGCGGTTCAGGCGGAGGTTTGCAGGATTTTTGAACTGGATCCCTTTACCTGTGTCGGTGCCGGAGCCATGATCATTTCCTGTCCGAAGGCCCATGTGGAAAGCGTCAGCGCCAGGCTATTGGCAAAGGGCATTGCCTGTGCCCAGGTCGGTGAAATGATGCCTGCCTCATCCGGGATGCAGGTGGTGGAAGGGGAGAAAGAGTATCCCCTGCTTTATCAGGAAGTGGACCCTTATTGGGCTGCCTATTTCAGCGCCATACAAAAAGGATGGAAATGAAAGCTGCAATCAAACCGGGCATCTATTTGGTCATTGATCCTGAACTGGACGCGGAAAAGCTTTTTCCCAGACTTGAAGCCGCACTCATCGCAGGAGTCGCCGCAGTGCAGGTGTGGGACAATTTCCAAACCGGTTTCGCCAAGCTGCCCAAGGTGGTAGCGCTGTGCAATGCCCATGAGGTACCGGTCCTCATCAACAACAGGGTGGATTTGCTGGAGGAATACCGATTTGACGGGATTCACTTTGATGTTTTGCCGGAGGAATATGGCAAGCTAAAAGGAAGGTACCTGATCGGGCTGACCTGCAACAACGACCTGGATCAGGTCAAAGAGGCCCAGGAAAAGGGATTGGATTACATTTCCTTCTGTTCCGTTTTTCCCTCCAGCACGGCCAACAGCTGTGACCTGGTCACCAGGGAGACCATGGAAGAAGCCCCAAAGTACTTTTCGGGACCTATCTTCCTCGCGGGAGGGATCAACCCGGACAATATTGCTACACTGAAAGGGCTGGACTTTGCAGGTGTAGCCGTGGTGTCCGGAATCATGGGTGCGGACAATCCCGCATCCGCCATTGAACATTATCAATCAGCATTAAACAAGATCCAACATGAGAATTGAAATGATAGAAAAACTCTGCTGTCCATTTGACAAGGCAGACTTGGAACTGACCATTATCAAAAGAAACGGGGACCAAATAGAGGAAGGATTTCTGACCTGCAGCGTATGCGGCAGGATCTATCCCATTGTCAAAGGTGTACCCATTATGAGCCCTGACGAATACCGGGAAGCCAAACTGGAACTCCCGCTTTTCCAAAAATGGGAAAAGCACCTCAATGGGAAGCAAGTGGAGAATTTTAGGTTGATGGAGCCGGAGGGGTAGGGGGCTGGGTAAGTGTTACTTGCCTGCCTGCCTGCCGGTAGGCAGGTCAGCCGCTGATGCGGCTGTTGTCGGCTTGAAGGCTCTGTTGCCTTCTTGGTGGTAAGTTTGAAGATGAAAAGGCTCAAATTGGTTCTTTCCAATAATAATACTATTGCAAATCTACATTTTAGTGGATTGTGATTAAGCTTAAAATATTACCTATGGCCTCGTCAATTCAACGGTTGGCGAGGTCGTCTCCAAAATTATCAGGCTTGATTAATCTCTTTTATATCATCGTCTTTGTTAGATCGTTTCATTTTTTATTTGGCTTGTTGTCAGGCGAGTTATTGTCAATAAGTTGAGACTTATGATTGCAAAATTTAGAATTACGAATTCTATTAAAGTAAATTTCCAATATCTTACTTCTATTTGTCCGTCTAATAAAAACAAAGTTGTTAACACAATACTTGTCAATAGGGATACTAAAAACACAAATGGTCTTTTATTAATAATTTTTAATCCGAGACTCATGAGGAATAAATTTAGACCTGTTATAATCAACACATAAGGCAGATATAAAACTGTCCCAAAGATTACAACATTCATATCGCCATTTTCTAATTTGTTAAATGCAATGAACAATAACAATGTCAATACAAGGCTGTGAATAATTAATTGTTGAACAGTTTGTCTGAAATTCATCAAGTCTAATGATTATGAAATATTTATCCAAAAACGGAATTCAGCTTTGAGTCGACGGGTATTCGGAGCCGTTCACATCCAATCTACTACTGACTTGTTGAAGTTAGTGAACATTCAATTTACTATAAACCGCCCGCTGTATCCAAAGTGATGTTAGAGTGTGTTATTCCTTTTGAGGGTTTACAGGAATGTTAACCCAATTCTTCTATTCAATCCCTGTTCAAAAATCCGGATCAATGTTGATAATTGGATATTCCCTTTTCCATTTTCAAGCTTCGAAATATAACTTTTCTTTGTTCCTGCCTTTTCCGCCAATTGTTCCTGGGTCAGATTTGCTTCCTTCCTAGCTTCTTTTAGCATTTCGCTGATAATGAACATCTGCGTATTCTCTTCATACTTATTCCTGCTTTCACTTCCAATTTTACCGTGTTCCAGTTCAATCAATTCATCGAATGTTTTGACTTTGCTATAATCTTTCATAATGTTATTTCTTTGTTTGGAAATATTCCTTCATTAATCTTTCTGCTTTCTCTATTTCTTTCTTCGGGGTTTTCTGAGTCTTCTTTTGAAATCCGTTAAAAAGGACTACCAGCTTTCCTTTATCAAAGCAGCAGAAAATTCTGTAAATATTTGATTGGCATTCCACCCTCACTTCAAATAACCCTTCAGTTCCTTCAAGATGCTTGAGAAACTTTTCGGGTACCCTTTCAACTTGCTTGATCAGTTCAAAAACATACTGAATTTTACTCTTTACCTTTTCATTCTGGCTTTGGTAAAATTCTATAAAGTGGTTTTGATAAAAATGATCTTTCTTACCATATCTACAAAGTTATCTTAAAAGATAACATATTCCAAAATTGGGACATTCTTTTAATTAACTCTAACTTCCTTATCTGTCCGCTTTTCCTAATCCCAAATCCGCAATTATAGGCTAAATGTCTTGTTTCTCCTTGTGAAAACCCTGTTTAAGTTAAAAATTAATGTTGCTTTAGTATTCAACCAAATTTTGCTGCCTTTAGCCCTTTATCCAAAAAATTACCCCGCTTTCCACTTATCCCTCTCCACATTCCAACAGTATAAAACCCCAATGCCAAACGGGCAAATGGGCTAAATTCGGCCTATAAACTGAACAACGCTTATGAAAAAACACTTACTCACCGCAATGCTGCTGTGCTTTGCCTTCAACTGGGCAGTGGCCCAGGAAGTCAGGGAAGTAAAAGTAGAATCATCTTCCGTTACCAATGGTGAAGTGACGATCAAGGGTAGGAGAGTGCCCTACAAGGCTACTGCCGGTACCATGCCGGTGTGGAATGAAGATGGCAAGCCGATCGCCACCCTGTTCTATACCTATTATGAAAGAACCGATGTCAGTGACAAATCCACCAGACCCCTGATGGTCTCATTCAACGGCGGACCGGGCTCAGGTTCGCTATGGATGCACCTGGCCTATACCGGGCCGTACAAACTGAACATCGATGAGGAAGGTTACCCGCTTCAGCCCTATGGCGTCAGCCAAAACCCGCATTCTATCCTCGATGTGGCAGATATCGTGTATGTGGATCCGGTAAATACCGGCTATTCCAGGATCCTGGACAAGGATGTTCCCCGTTCCACTTTCTTCGGCATCAACTCTGATATCAAATACCTGGCTGATTGGGTGAAGACCTTTGTCACCAGACAGAACAGGTGGCAGTCTCCCAAGTACCTGATTGGGGAAAGTTACGGTACCACCCGTGTGGCGGGCTTGGTGCATGAGCTGCAGAATGCGCATTGGATGTATTTCAATGGCGTGATCTTGGTTTCTCCTACAGGCCTTGGCCTGGAGCGCAGCGGACCGGTACAGGCTGCCAATTACCTTCCTTATTTTGCTGCCACAGCCTGGTACCACAAAGTATTGCCAGCCGAACTGCAGAACAGGGATCTGGATGACCTTTTGCCCGAGGTGGAAAACTATACGCTGGATGTGGTCATTCCTGCCATCGCAAGGGGAGGTTCCCTCGAAGCTTCCAAGCGTCAGGAAATCGCGAAGAAAATGGCTTTCTATTCAGGAATCAGTGAGAAGGTATTTATGCAGCACAACCTGGCTGTTCCCACCAGCTTTTTCTGGAAAGAACTGCTTAGGGAACAGGGATTGACCGTAGGTAGACTTGACAGCAGGTATAGAGGAAAGGATGTGAGTGAAGCGGGTGAGCGCTTTGATTTTGACCCGGCTTTGACTTCCTGGAACCATGCCTTTTCACCGGGTTTCAACTACTATGCCCGCAACATCCTGAAGTTTGAAACCGACCTGACCTACAACCTATTTGGTCCGGTGCATCCCTGGGACCGTACCAACGAGAATACAGGGATGCAGCTTGCCCAGGCGATGTTGCAGAACCCTTACCTCCATGTGATGACCCAGTCAGGATACTATGACGGTGGAACGGACTACTTCAATGCCAAGTACAACCACTGGCAGCTGGACCCAAGCGGCAAGCTTCAGGATAGGCTCAGCTTCAAGGGCTACCGCAGCGGCCACATGATGTACCTGAGAGCCGAAGATCTCGCGACTTCCAATGAAGACATCCGGGTGTTTATCAAGAATTCCTTGCCGGGCAAAGGGGTGCCTGCGAAATATTGATAGATTAAAAGAAATAAATAATGACTTAAGCGACTATCTCGATTTTGGGATAGTCGCTTTTTTTTTTGTAGATCTTTTTATTTGAGAAAGTTGATTTTAATCGCATGTGATTTCGTTTGACTCCAAGCATATTCAGGCTATATCGGTTCAGGTCAACCCAATACTGATAAGAATATTTACATTTTACCTCATTTATTTTACATCTCTGATTTGACTACGATAGTCTTCGTCCTGGTTTTTTTAATTTGAACGCATCAAGATGATTTTAAAAGTTTTTGCGTCACCCATTTGTCTTGGTTTTTTAGAGTGAGAACTAGCTTCCCTCAGTTTCAATTGTTTATTGTATTTTAAGATGAAAATAGGAAAAGTATTATTTTTTGGTAGTGCTGTCTTTTTCTTTGCATTGATAATTTTCAGATTATCAGCTGTAGTGGGGGAAAGGAATAGAAATGTTTTACACCTGTCTAACAACAATCCCGTTGCTAGTTTCACATTTGATCTAGATGGTCAATGTGCCAATACCGCAATAAAATTCACTAACTCCTCAACAGGTTTGGATCTGAAATATTTGTGGTCTTTTGGGGACGGCAAAACTTCTACGGTCAAAGATCCTACACATGTCTTTTTGACTGCAATTGGTTCCGGAGAGCAACAATTTTTAGTCAGTCTAACTGTTACTGACAAGGAAAACAATACGAGTACCGTATCTCAGGTAGTAAAAGTCAAACAACTGCCCTCTATGGATGTGGGTTCGGATAAAGGTTTTGTAAGTTTTGAAGGCTTATCCTATTTTTTAGTGTGTGAGAATTCCTCTTCGAAGTTTACCTTTTACAACAATTCCATTACAAGGAGCTCAAATACTTTGTATGAAATTGATTGGGGAGATGGTTCACAGCCATATACAGGCTCAGACTGGACCGAAATTACCCATGAATATGACAGGGGGATATATGACATCAAATACACCATTACTTCAGCCAACGGATGTAAATTCACTAAAAAATATGGTGTGTTTGTAGGTGGGAATCCTGCCGTAGGCTTGGGAAATCCTGGAAATACAAATGTTTGTGTAGGTTCACAGCTTACTTTTCCAATTACCGGAACTGAAAACAATCCTGAGGGAACCCAATACTATGTTTATTTTTCAGATGATTACAATAACCCTCAGATTTTTGATCATCCTGCTCCCGCGACCGTCACGCATACCTTTAAGAATAGTTCTTGCGGTTCTTTTGCTGATGGCTTCAACAATTCATTTTCAGTTAGAATCATTGCAGTAAATCCTTGTTCATCCTCTGCGGCGACGGTGGTACCTATTTATGTTTCTGAAAATCCCAAACCAGTAATAGAGATTCCTAAAGAACCGGTATGTCAAGATGCAACTATTCAAATCAGGAATAAAATAGAAGAAGGAAAAGAAGTCACCACTAACGGACAATGTACCGATCCAAGATTTGTTTGGGAAATTTCCCCTGCTACTGGATGGGTACTGGAAAGTGGAAGTTTAGGCATCATCAACAATCCCCTTTCTCCAAACTCCTGGGTGTCCGGATCTCAATTTATATTTCCAAAATTTACGGAACCGGGAACCTATACCGTCAAACTTACTACTGGAAACAGATGTGGCATAAGTTCAAGAGAGGAAACAATTTGTGTCATTCCAAAACCTACTCCAATATTTGAACTTGACAAAGCCTTGATATGCGCACCAAATATAATTGGCGCCAAAAATATCTCAGATGTCCTACAGGCTTGTAATCTGGATTTTTACAAATGGTCAGTCTCGTTCAATGGAGGCGAATGTGGTTCTGGTTCAGACTGGGATTTTGAAGAGGGAGATGAGTATTCAGTAAATCCGAAATTCAAATTTAATCAGCCAGGGATATACACCTTGACATTGACGGCATCCACTGTGTGTGGAAGTTTTCCCACTAGCCAAACAGTGGTGGTATCCGCTCCTCCAATTGTAGAATTGAATGGCATTCAAGACATCTGTGTAGGCAACAGCATTTCACCTTTAGCGAGTACTAGAACCTGCGATTCGGAAGTAGTATCTTACAAGTGGAGCTTTGTTGGTGGCATCCCTTCTACCTCGACTGAAGAAGTACCTGGTCTGATTAGATACAATACACCTGGGGAAAAAACAATAAAACTTGAAGTGATTTCTGCTTGTGGTACAACCACAAAAACCCAGACCTTCAGGGTCAATGGACTCCCAAATGTAAATGCGGGTGATGATATTGAGATTTGTGAGGGGGAGTCAATTTCTCTGTCTGCCAAAATTTTATCAGAAGGAAATTATGATATTCAGTGGACAGCTGAGCCCAATTCGTCAATATTAGAGGCAAACACCCTAACGCCTACTGTTTCACCTCGGATTTCTACTGTTTATACCTTGATTATAAAGAATCGGGATACAGGTTGCGAAAATTTGGACCAGATTAAAGTTACGGTGATTCCTGCTCCTAAGGTAGGATTTAGCCTGCCCGATCAGGTTATTTGTTCAGGAGAAACAAGTCTTCCGGTAAGACTTTTGTCTGATCCAATAGGCGAAAAGATAAGATGGAAGGTTTCGGGAAATGGCATATCAAATCTCAACGTTTCGGAAGGAGAAAATGAAATACCGGCATTTACATTGATTAACAGTTCCAATAATCCAATTGATGTCGTTTTTACTGCAGAGATCAATAGAGAAGATTTAGGGAATTGCACGCTGATACCAGGCATTTACACCATTACTGTCAATCCCAGACCTGTACATTTCAATGAAGACCTTGAAACTTGTAATCAACAGCCATTCTCTTTTGTACCTCAGGGATTGATTTTTGGAACGGAATTTTTATGGACATCTATAGCGCCTAATGGAATAGTGGGCAATACATCGTCGACAGTCTTAAAACCTGAAATTTCTGATCAACTGACAAATCAAACCAGTGCTCCATTGACAGTGATCTATACTATAACACCAGTATTAAGATCTTGTCAGGGTCAGCCGTTTCAGTTGGCGGTAAAAGTCCTGCCGACCCCAATAATTGATTTTGACATACCGGATCAAATCTTATGTACAGGTGGCACAACTGAAGAAGTTTTGATTGAATCAGATGTCTTGGGTACGGTTTTTAATTGGACAGCTGATCCGAATGGTGTACTGGGGGTAATTCCTTCCGGTACAGGAAATAGGATTCCAAAACAGCAACTCATTAATCCAACAGAGAATCCAATCCTAGTCACCTATACGGTCACTGGAAGTCTTGTCGGTGACAATACTTGCGTTGGCATTTCTAAAATTTATCAAGTTACTGTCAACCCAAGCATTTCAATTGCGCCGAAGATTTCGGATTATTCAGGTTTTCAGATAAGTTGTACTGGTGCTGGAGATGGTTCGATTGAGTTGAATACCAAAGGAGGCAATGGTAACTATTCTTTTGAATGGTCAGGTCCCAATGGATTTACGGCAATAACCCAGAACCTACAAGGCATAGGGCCTGGAGTATATAAGGTGCTGATAAAGGATGATTTTGGATGTAGTTTAGAACAAGCATTCACCTTGAACCAACCTGATCCTTTGGAGATACAATTGTTGTCCAAGCAAGACATCTTCTGTTCTGGAGAATCTACAGGAAAAATCTCGATTGATGTCAAAGGTGGAGTTTCCTCCTTTCCATATCAGTTTAGGTGGTTCAGAAATGGATTGCCCTTCAATTCTACCTTGCAAAATCTGATAGATGTTCCGTTTGGAAAATATGAGGTAGAAGTGATGGATAGAAACGGGTGCATTCTTTCATTTGGTCCTGTTGAACTCTTCCAGCCTGAGGTGCCTCTTGTGATTGATTATGAAAAAACTGATATCTCATGTTATGATGCCAATGACGGTTTTATCATACTGGATATCAAGGGAGGAGTACCTCCGTTTCAGATTTTTTGGAACAATAATTCAACCAGGACTGAATTGAACAACTTGGGTCCTGGAACCTATACAGTTCGTGTGCTTGATCAAGCTGGTTGCCTTAAGATTCAAAACATCATTATAGAAGATGCACCTGTTTTTACTATACTTCCAGAAATCAGACAAATCTCTTGTTACGGAAAAAATGACGGCTTTATCAAGCTTAATTTCCAAGGAGGAGTCGGCCAGCCGAAAATCACCTGGAACAATGGTGAGGACAAAAGCGAGTTATTAAATCTAGGTCCAGGAATTTATGAGGTTTTGATTAAAGACGAAACTGCATGTGAGATAAGTAGCACATTCAACATAATTGAACCAGGGCAGCTTTTGATGGAACCTTTGGTCAATGACGCTTTAGATTGCGAAAATCCATTAAGTGGGTCTATTGTTTTAGGCATTTCTGGAGGCAGACCACCTTATTCTTACAGTTGGGACAACGGTGCGACTTCTTCAAATTTGTTCAATATTCCAGCCGGACAATATGCTGTCCAGGTAAAGGATGCCTCTGGATGTCAAATTTCCGGTTTGTTTGAAATAAAAAGGCCAGAACCATTAAGTATTGCCTCTGTAAGAAGGACCTATGTGGTATGTGAGCCCAGACTGATTGAGGAAGAAATCGAAATCAGTATTTCAGGGGGAGTTGCGCCATATTCTATCAATTGGTCAGGCGGCATGGTCACAGCAAATGGACAAATCATGAAAACCTCTCAGGCAGGTTTGTATACAGTCCGGATAGCTGATGGGGCAGGATGCATTTCTACAAAATCATTTGTTGTTAAAAACTCGGAAATTCTGCCTGATATGAATTTTGAATCGGTGGCGATGGAGAGGTATAATACCCACTTAGTAAATTTTGAAATACAATTTTTCAATACTTCTTTCGGGAATTTTTCGGCATTCTATTGGGAGTTTGGTGATGGGAATGTCAGTCTTGAGGAAAATCCCAAACATACCTACCTGAAAGAAGGCAAATATGAAGTAAAACTTTCACTGACAGATAGCTTTGGCTGTATTTCCATTATCAAAAAATGGATTACAATCGATGATTTCTTTCTGGTAATGCCAAATGCCTTTACCCCAAATGGTGATGGAGTCAATGATTATTTTTTTCCTCGGTTTATCAACATAGCCAGTTTGGAATTTTGGGTCTTCAACAAATGGGGAGAAACCATATTCTATACCAATAATGTGAATAGTCAAGGGTGGGACGGCAAGGTTGAAGGCAATGATGCAGCTCCTGGAAATTATGTTTTTAAACTTAGCTTTAAAACCCTTGACGGTAGGCGACAAGATAAAACAGAGGTATTCTTATTGGTTAAATGATGAAAAAAACAAGCTTAATATTTCTGTTATTCTTGGCTTTTACTGCAGTAAAAGGACAGGATTTCCATTATTCTCAATTTTATGCTGCCCCATTATATCTCAATCCGGCAATGGCTGGTAGCACGGAGTGGTCAAGGGCGGGGGTCAATTACCGCAAACAATGGCCTGGTCTTGCCTATGACTTCAATTCTTATTCAGCATATTTTGACCATTACAGTTATGATTTAAGGAGCGGAATGGGAATAGCTGTGAATACTTTTCAGGAATCAAATATGAAAGTCAACACTTCTGATATATCTCTGTTTTATTCGTATAACCTAAGAATCTCTGAATTTTTGAATTTTAGAATGGGGACGCAAGCAGGATTGTTTAGAAGAAGTACTGCGCTGGACAACATACTTTTTGGTGACCAGATTGATTTGTTTACCAGATCAGTCAGTTCGGTTTCCATTGATGATTTTCCCAATTTTGAACCCCATAATTATGTAGATATTTCCTTTGGAGGTTTGTTAACAGGTGAATATTTCTGGTTAGGTGGATCTGCACATCATATCAATAAACCAAACATCAGCTTCTTTCCCAGTGACCAATTCAGTTCCTTGCCTGTAAAATGGAGCGTGCATGGAGGATATACCTTTCCTTTAGGTACTGACAATTATTTCGGATCTGATTTTGACAACCAGATTTCAGTGATGGTAAATTATAAAAACCAGAAGCCATTTCAACAACTTGACATCGGTACACAGGCGATTTATAAGATGGTGATATCGGGTATAAGTTATAGGGGTATCCCTGGGGTTAGAAATATGCCAAATCAAGATTCAATCATATTTCTATTGGGTTTGGCCTTGGAAAATGGACTTGTGATAGGTTACAGCTATGATTTCATGATCTCCCGAATAGGAAGCCAGACAAAAGGTGCTCACGAAATATCCATGCGATACCAGTTTTTGTTGGGTGATCCCAAAAAAAGAAGTCAACGCAGTAGGGTCTTACGCTGTTTCAACTACATGTTGTAGCTGTTTCAGCTCTTTACAATAAACCCAAAATCACCTATGTTTTTCACCTTACCATCATAATTTAATAGCTTTGCGAGATGTTGGTAAATCTTTTCCGGACTACTTCCTTGAAGGCGCAAAAACCTGATGGAAGTGTCGCCTGCAGATTTAGATAGCTTCTGTCTGTTTGGCCCCATTAATAATGGGTGGTGATGAAAGATCGCTTGTGAAAATCCATTGCCCTTTTCTCCTAATTGGTTGGCAATATAGAGTTGGACCAAAGATGATCCCCACAAGTCTTTGCCCCTAACGATGAGGTCTACTCCAAAAGCAATATCATCGATCAAAGAAGCCAACTGATAAGCAGGCATTTTATCTTTCCTCTTCAGAACTACATCTTGTAGTAGGGCTGGTAAAGCAGCGGTAGTTTGCCCCTGCAAGTAGGTCGTGATATTGATGTTTTGGGATGTATCGGTTTTGATTCTCCAGCTGCATTCCGGTTTATCAAATGATAAGTTTTTATCTCTACAAAATCCAGAATAAATACCCTGTGGATTCATTTTGAGGATCTTGCTTCTGCTGCAGTCACAGGCAAAGAGATGGCCGTTTGCTTGCAGATCGGTCAGGGCAGCTTGATACAGGTCCATCCTTTTGTGCTGCGAGTATTCGTTTTTGAAGGAACTTAATGAGGTAGGTCCAAGGTCATAGGGAATCTCCAAATATTCAAGTGTATCAAAAATATCCTGAATGTATTTGGGCTTCACACGCTCCTTATCCAAATCGTCAATACGCAGCAGGATTTTGGCACCTGTAGTTTGGGCAAGATGGTAAGTGAGAACAAAGGAATATAAATTCCCAAAGTGCAAATATCCACTTGGGGTAGGTGCATATCTGGTCAGGTTGAATCTGTTCATTTTTGACTATGTTGAATGAATCCAAAAAGGGGTAATCTTTGTTTTCTGTCAAAAGATGGCAGGAATTTAGCAACTATTGCCATTAATATATTTTAACGCAATATTTTTCTTTGGCATTGGCTGTAATAGTAGATTTGGATGTGAATTGGTACAAGCACATTTTATTTGTTTTTCTGCTAGGAGCACCTTTGCAGGTAGCTGGACAGGCTATTACCGGCAATATTATTGATGGATTTGACCGCAAATTCTTGTCTGATGTTTGGGTTGTCAACCAAACCCGTGGTGACAGCAGCCTAACCAATGAAAGGGGGTATTTTCGGGTATCTGGAACCCGGGGTGACACACTTTATATCCATAGGAACCATTTTATAGCCACCACTTATGTAGTAGGGCAGGACACCCATATTCTTACAGCTATTTATATGGATGCCCGTACCTTACCGCCTTTTGATCTTTATGCGGAAAAGATTACGATCCCTTTGAATGTAGGAAATGTATCTTCCATGCGTGGGCTGTCAGATAGACCTGCAGGGCCGGGAAAAATATATTCAGGCATGAGTGACAATCCGGGACTGATGCCTGCCATGACATTGGATGGGCCGATTTCTTATTTTATGAAAAGTGAAAGGCAAAAGCGTCAATATGCCAAGAAACTGGCCTTCTTAAATAGCCAATCCGGATACCTGGAATTTATCCAATCCGATTCTGTCAAATCTGCATTTATTCAGGAATTCGGTCTGAAAGAGGCTGAACTCGACAGTCTGATCATTCAATTCAACCTTTTTCACCTCGAACATCAGTTTGTCAACATGAGCAAGGAGCGGGTAGGAAATCTGTTCTATGATTTTGTGCAAAATAGGATCTACAGAAGAGAGGAGGAGTAATTTTCCGTTGTAGTCAATTATGAATCTTTCAGGATGTTTTTTGGCATTAATTTTTCATTAAGTTTGGCATGCAAACCCGCATCCCCAAAGAAAACACCCATCAGACACCTATGAAAGCATTGCTAATTGTAGACATGCAAAATGATTTTGTCCCTGGAGGAGCTTTGGCAGTCAAAGACGGTGACGAAATCGTCCCATTGATCAACAGGCTGCAAAAAAGCTTTGACTTTGTTGTGGCCACTCAGGACTGGCATCCCGACGACCATGGGAGTTTTGCGGTCAATCATGAAGGAAAAAAGATAGGTGATTTCATTACCCTTGCAGGAACTCCCCAAATCCTATGGCCTGCACATTGTATCCAAGACTCAGAAGGTGCAGCATTTCATCCCTTTTTAAACAAGAGCAATTGGAAAGCGATCTTTCAAAAAGGTACAAATCCAGAAGTGGATAGTTACAGTGGATTTTATGACAACAACAGAAAAGGCGATACAGGGCTAAGCGCCTATCTCAAAGAAGCAGGTGTACAAAAACTTTATGTATGTGGCTTGGCCTTGGATTATTGTGTCAAATTCACTGTATTGGATGGAATCTCAGAAGGTTTCCAGGTGTTTCTGATAGCAGATGCAACCAAAGCAGTAAATCTCCAACCAGATGACGGCTACAATGCATTGAGAGAAATGGAAAGTGCTGGTGCTGTAATTCTAAAATCTGAGGAACTGATTTAATACCCATGAGAAAGAAATCCCTTTTCCTGATATTCAATGCCCTGTTTTTTCTGGTCATCTCGACAAAAGCCCAGAACAACCGCAGAATCGTAGACAACAGCATAGGTTGGTATGCACTTTTTGTCAACCACAAAATTGACAACAAATTTAGCCTTCATGGCGAATTTCAATACAGGAGGACTGATTACATCAATGACCCGATGCAAAACCTGTACAGGGTGGGGGTGAATTACCTGATCCATCCGCAAGTGACATTGAGGGTTGGGTATGCCTTTGCAGACACTTATCCTTATGGAGAAATTCCGATCCAAAGTTCCGGACGTAGATTTCCCGAACACAGAAGCTATCAGATGCTCACCATCAACAATCCAATCGGGACATTGCAGCTTAGCCACAGGTTTATGTTGGAGCAGCGTTTTATCGGAAGGTTTTTGGATCCTAAAGCCAATCGCGCGGATGATTATCTGTACATGAACAGAATCAGGTATATGGTCCGCATGCAATTGCCACTCCAGGGAAAAACCCTAGATGACAAGGAACCTTATGTTGCTGTTTATGACGAATTGTTGATTGGGTTTGGCCGCAATGTCAATCAGAATGTTTTTGACCAAAATAGATTTGGGGCACTTTTAGGCTATAGATTTACTGAAAAAATCAGAATTGAAGGAGGTTATCTCAATCAAAACCTGCAATTGGGCAGATTTGTGGATGGAAATAACCTCTTTCAAAACAATACAGGAGTTGTACTCAATACTTATTTGAATTTCTAAGATCAGACTAGACTCTCCACTGTAATTTTTTTACCTCTAAATTCTCCACTTTCACCTTGCTTGAGATCCCAAAGCGCTGTGATCAATGGTGAATCTTTAGAGACAAGTTGAAAATCCTGACTGTCCAACTCCAACTTGCCCATAGGCACAGATACCCAAACATATCCTATCGGTAATTTCACTAATGCACCTTCCTGAACAGTATTCAGTTCTTTAACAGGCACGGCATTGACTTGACCGAGAAGATTTTGGGTATTGATAAGTCTCTTTTCGAGAATATCCCTGCTTTGGTGAAGCATTTCTTGATGGGTCTCGAATTTATCTCCAGCTGAGCTTTTTTCTTCAGCCTCAGCAGATTTTTGTAATTCACTCAGTTGGTGTTGAATGTCTTTGATTTGTTCACGCAAAGTTTCTTGGGCTTTTGCCAATAATGCGGTTTTGGTGGATGCGTTGATAGTTTCCATTATGCAAAGAAAAGAGAAAAAGAGAAATGTTGGTACGTACAGTTATTTGGACTAAAATATTTTTTCAGGTTTGGTTGAATATGGTGAGCTACACTACCTGATCAATAAGGCTATTATGGCTCTCCAAAAAACGGCAAACCAACCTAAATGTTTGGATTAAAAATTATTTTACTAAACAATTTCAATAAAAACATCAGCAAATATAAATATTAAAACTATTTATATCTCTATCGTCATAGCCAAGTGGTAATTTTGAAATCCTTCTGTAACCGCTATTCATCCACTTAAAAGGGTTTTGATTCTATTCCCAGCTCTTTAGTGCGCATATAATCTTTTCCTGTAAATCCTTATAAACTGACAAATCCATATGCCAAAGCGCTTCAGATTGAAGCAAGGTTGACACTGTTTTTTCTAAAGTAGGCATAGACCAAGCATCTACAAAAATAGCCGTGAGTTCCGGTTCGTCTTGAATCGGTAATATTTCGCCCTTCCATGATCCTTTGTAAAAGCGCAACAAAGCCGCAAATGCCTCTGTCAACCGCTCCGGCCATTCCCCATTTAGGCTATGGTATGAAAGGATACTGGGCAGGACCCTTACCCTGAATTTTGAAATGCAGTTTAGGGCAATAGAGGCAAGTTCATGTTGGATAAATGGGTTTCTGAACCTGTCTAACACTGCTTCGGCAAATTGAATTGCATCTTGATTGTCCAATCCAGGCACGACTTCTTCAGCTAGTAAGGCACTTACCCATTCGCCCAAGGTATTATCCTCTATTACGGCTCTAACTGTCCTGAACCCCTTCAAATAGGCATATGGCACCATTGCCGTATGTGCACCATTAAGAATCCTTACCTTCCTGTTCCGATAAGGCTCAAGGTCATCCACCTCCAAAAATTCCAGACCAGCCGCAGCTGCCGGGAAAACTGAATTCAGGGATTTTTTACAGGATACTGCCCAAAAGTGATAAGGCTCTGCCATGACCATCAGTTTGTCCTCAAATTGCAGTAGGCCATCATGGACAGCTTCTTTGGGAAATCCTGGGACAATTCTATCCACAAGTGTATTGCAGAAATGGACAGCCTCATCTACCCATTTCTCAAATTCAGGACTCAACCTCCATTCCTTGGCATAATCGAGTACACAGGCTTTGAGGATGTCTCCATTGTTTGCGATCAGTTCGCAGGGTAAAACGAATACACCTTTTGCCCTATCACCATCAAAATGGCTAAACCTTTCATGAAGCAGTGCAGTCAAATTGCCGGGAAAAAACTGGGAAGGTGAGGTAGGGGAGCCATCTCCATTCTGAAACTTGATTCCGGCTTCGGTTGTATTGGATACAATAATTTGTAGCTCGGGCAAATGGGCCAGATCTAAAAATGAACGATGGTCAATATGTGGATTGCTGATGCCTTGGATACAGGTAACCAGCTTTACCTCATCTACTTGTATTCCTTGTGCTATGCCTCTGATCAATACATGGTAGTTGTACTGTTGCTCAACAAATGAGGATGGGATCTGTTTTCCATGACTTTGGATAATATGCACACTTGTCTGATAATCAAGTTGCTCATTCATCAACTGCACCATCCAATCGACAAAACCTCTCAGGAAGTTTCCGGTTCCAAATTGAATGATCCTTACCGGATAGTCGGGTTTAGGAATCTGAGCTGCTTGTATAGGTTTCATAGGCCAATCGGTATAAACAATTTCCAATGATAAAGTTTTGGATTCACCCCACATAATTTTTTTTTAACTTTCCCACTTAGCATTCCTGAATATTATGCCAGCACTCGTAATTGTAGAAATTGAAATTGAAGACCCGGTAGCCTATGAGGCTTATAAAAAACTAACTCCGGCTACCATTGAAGCCTTTGGTGGCAGATTTGTGGTAAGGGGCGCATCGACGCATTCCCTAGAAGGGGATTGGAATCCGCAGAGGCTTGTAGTTCTTGAATTTCCAGATGCTGAGACAGCCCACCAATGGTGGAACAGTGAAGCCTATAGTGAAGCCAAGAGCATCAGACAACAAGCAGCTCGCACCAAAATGCTTGTCGTAGAAAGTCAGCCTTTACTTTGAAATCAGAACAGTTTAATACCCATAACCATGAACCGGATTCCCAGTAGCGATGTGCTTCAGGTCTTGCAGGAAAAGTTGGAACAAAACGGTTTCCTTCCTGAAAAGGCAGCAAAATGTGCCAAATTATTCCTTCAGGCATCTTTAGATGGGGTGCCTTCACATGGCCTTGACCGATTCTCCTTGTTTGTTCACTTGGTACGAAAGGGAACCATCTTGCCTCAAGCTGAACCGATCTGTCTGGAGAAATTCGGGTTTTTTGAACGCTGGCATGGGAAAATGGGGCCTGGGCCAACCAATGCAGCTGCGGCAATGGATCAGGCCATTTCTCTTGCGCAGCAACATGGCGTAGGGATGGTTTCCCTGCAGCACACCAACCATTGGATGCGGGCAGGAAATTACGGCTGGCAGGCAGCCGAGGCAGGTTGTATCGGGATCTGCTTTTCCAATACCAAACCCAATATGCCCGCTTGGGGTGGAAAAGAACCCAAATTGGGCAACAACCCCATTGTAGTTGCCATTCCTAGGAGTAAAGGGCACATTGTCTTGGACATGGCCTTGTCTCAATTTTCCTATGGTAAGATGAATACCTTCCTCAGGGAAAACAAAGAAATGCCTTTTCCAGCGGGATTTGACCAGAATGGGGAGCTTACCAAGCAACCTGAGGAGGTGATCAAGCACGAAACAGCCTTACCTATTGGGCTTTGGAAGGGTGCGGGATTTTCACTGGTCCTTGATATGCTTGCTGCCTTTATTTCTGGTGGGCAGGCCACACATCAAATAGGAAATCAAGGACCTGAGGCAGGTTTATCACAGATATTTATCTGCTTTGATCCTGACAGTTTGGGGATGCGGGAATGGCAGGATAGCATTCTAGACGCCATTGTGGAAGATTACCTTTCCAGTCAAACATTCGAAGGAAAATCAATCCGCTATCCAGGGGAACATACCCTTTCCACAAGAAAACAAAATGAAACAGAAGGTGTACCAGTAGCCGAAGAGGTTTGGGAGAAAATACTTCAACTATGAGAAAACTAGGTTTTGGGATTATCGGAACGGGTGCAATTGCGGAAAAACACGCCATGGCCATCCGCTCACTGGATGAAGCTGTTTTGCTAGCCGTATGCAGTTCAACATCCGACCGAGCTGGTGTTGCAGCTGATAAATATGGTGTTGCTGCTTATGCTGACATCTCCCTTTTTCTGGAGCATGAAGGGCTCGATGTGGTCTGTGTCTGTACATCAAGCGGCAATCATCTCCATCCTGCCTTAGCCGCTGCCGCCAAAGGCAAACATATTTTGACAGAAAAACCTATTGAAATCAATCTGAACCGGGCAAGGCAAATTATTGCAGCATGCCAAGAAAATGATGTCAAACTGGGGGTAATCTTCCAAAACAGGTTCAATAAGGCCTATCAGGAGCTTAAATCAGCAGTTGAAAAAGGGCTTTTTGGCAAACTCCTGATGGGGAATGCAGCAATCAACTGGTTTAGGGACAGCGCCTATTACCAATCCAGCCCCTGGAAGGGTACGCTTGCCGGAGATGGAGGCGGGGCATTGATCAATCAAGGGATCCATACCCTAGACCTTTTATTGGACTTGATGGGTCCTGCCGAAACAGTTTCATCCCAAGTGCAAACAGCTTTCCACCAAATAGAGGGAGAGGACTTATCGGCAGCTGTAGTGAAATTTAAATCAGGGGCTTTGGGGACAATTTCGGCAGCAACATGTCTCTTTCCCGGATATCCTGAAAGGTTGGAGATTTTTGGGACTGAAGGAAGTGCAGTTTTGGCAGGAGGGGAGATGATCTCCTATACCTTCAAAAACGGCACAAGACCTTTCAGCATTTCGGGCGAAAAAAAGAGCTCTGGAGCTTCAGATCCCATGGCGATTGGCCACCAACTTCATGCAGCGCAAATCAAAGACATGGTGGATGCGATCTTGTATAACAGAAAACCAGAGGTGGACGGAATAGAGGGAATTAAATCCTTGCAGCTGATAGAAGCGATTTACAGCTCTTCCAACAATGGAGGAGCTGTAAAACATCTGAAGGATTTTTTAAAGTGATACACCTCTTTTCCAAGGAATAAAGTCATATTGACCAAGAGTCATAGCCTTGCTTTGGATTTCTCCAGAAGCTACTGCAATGATCTGTTCCAAGATTGCCTCACCCATTTCAGCAATGCTACTTTCTCCTGAAATAATTGGTCCGGTATCCAAATCAATGATATCAGGCATTTTTTGGGCAAGTTTGGTATTTGAAGATATTTTGATAACCGGAGTAATGGGATTTCCTGTTGGTGTGCCTAATCCTGTGGTAAACAAGATTACATTAGCTCCTGATCCTGCCATTGCTGTGGTACTTTCCACATCATTGCCCGGTGTACAAAGTAGATTCAAACCTGGAGTAGTCACATATTCAGTATAGTCAAGCACATCCGTGATGGGGGATGTGCCGCCTTTTTTGGCTGCCCCAGCAGATTTGATTGCATCAGTGATCAGTCCGTCCTTGATATTTCCCGGGGAGGGATTCATGTCAAATCCTGAACCTACGGCTATGGCGGCTTTTGAATAAGCCTGCATGAGTTGGCTGAACTTTTGGGCAGTATGGTCGTCACAGCAGCGGTTGATCAACTCCTGTTCGACCCCACAGAGCTCTGGAAATTCTGAAAGTATGGTTTTGGCACCCAATGCAACAAGCAGATCAGAGGCATGGCCTACAGCAGGATTGGCGGAAATACCTGAAAACCCATCTGATCCCCCACATTCCAAGCCTACGGTAAGTTTACTGAGTGGGGCAGGCTGTCTTTCATGCCTGTCAGCTTCTGTCATGGCCAGAAATGTCTGTTTGATCGCAGTGCTTAGCAATTGGTCCTCTGTACCTTCTTCTTGTTGTTCTAAGACAATCAGTGGCTTTGGGTATTCTCCCTGCAATTTGGCTAGTTTTTCCCTTAAGATAGAAGGTTGGGCATTTTGACAACCCAGGCTAAGCACTGTGGCTCCGGCAACATTGGGATTGTGGATATAACCAGCAAAGAGCGCGCAAAGAGCCTCGCTATCCATTCTTGTGCCACCACAGCCCCCCTGATGCGTCAAAAAACGGATACCATCGAGGTTTTTGAACAGGCGCTCGGTGGTAAAATGAGAAGCTGTAGGTTCCAATTGTTGAATCTGGTCCAAGTTCCCCCTTTGATACAAATCAGCCATTGCTGCCACTAGATTTTTATAGGGGTTGGGTTTGGCAAAACCCAGAACTTCTTCGAAAGCTTTTTGGATAACTTCCACATTTCTGTTTTCACAAAAGACCAATGGAATGACCAACCAGATATTTGCTGTTCCTACTTGTCCGTCATTCCTGTGATAGCCCATAAAAGTTCTGTTCCTCCAGGCATTGATATTGGGAGGTTGCCAGGTATACGAACTGTCCTTTGCACCATAGGCTAGGGCCTCATGCGCTAGATTTTCGGTGGTAATCACTGCTCCTTGTGCTATTTCTTTTTTTGCTTTACCGACAACAGTTCCATACATCCAGACCAATTCACCTTGCTGAAGGGAGGTTAGGGTGAATTTGTGTTTGGCAGGAATATCATTGACAAGAGGAAAGGTCATTCCTTCCCAAGAGATATATTCACCAGTCTTCAAGTCTGTGAGTGCAACCAACACATTGTCTTTGGGATGTATTTGTAAAAGCCTATTTTGCATGATTTGCTAGGTATTAGGTTTGGAATCGTTTTCGTAAACAATTTTAAATAAAGGCAAAAAACCGATTATAAGTGCTTATTTTCAGCAAGAAATTTATTCAAAATTATGTCAAAAAAGGTTGTAACGCTTGGTGAGGTAATGATGCGCCTTACTACTCCCGGACATCAACGTTTTCTTCATGCACATTCCTATGAGGTCGAATTCGGCGGTGCCGAAGCAAATGTGGCAATTGCCTTGGCTCAATGGGGTATTGATGCCCATCATGTTACTGCTTTTCCAGACAATGATTTGGGTGAGTCTGCAATACGTTACCTGAGATCTATGGGTGTAGGGACTTCCTATGTTTACAGGCAAGAGGGCCGCATGGGCTTATATTTTTTGGAAAATGGATCCATGCAGCGTGCCTCTAAGATTATCTATGATCGGTTTGATTCTGTTTTTTCCAATTTTGACGGTGCTGCGATTGATTGGGACCACGTACTGGAAGGTGCAGAATGGATACATTGGACAGGCATAACCCCAGCCATCTCACAGCAAGCCGCTGACCTGACTTTAGCTGCACTCAAAGCTGCCCAACGCAAGGGAATCATGGTCAGTGGTGACATCAATTACCGCCGTAACCTTTGGCAATATGGAAAATCTCCCTTGGAGGTGATGCCGGAACTGATCCGATATACCCAATTTATTGTTGCCGGTCTTTCTGATTTCGAAAATTGCATGGATATCCAAAAAGGAGAATTTGCAGAAGCATGCTATGCTGCCAAAAAAGATTTTCCACAGCTCAAATATATCACCAATACCGAAAGGGAATCTGTCTCTGCTTCCCACAACAAACTCACCGGAATGCTTTGGAATGGCAATGAAGTCCTCACCTCTAAGACCTATGACATGACCCATATCGTGGATCGGGTAGGAGGAGGTGATGCCTACATGGCAGGCTTGATCTACGGCATGTTTCATTATCCTGATCAAACTGCCCTGGAATTTGCCACTGCTGCTTCTGTCCTCAAACATAGCATACCCGGTGACGCAAACCTCTGCAATGTAGATGAAGTCGTCCAATTGATGAAGGGTCAAAATGTCGGTAAATTGTTGAGATAAATGATATTAACGAATTGAAAATTAACCTATAACCTATTGCATATGAAACATAGCCATCAAGAGATATTGGATAAGATGGCTGAAGCCGGAATGATTCCTGTTTTCAACCACACCGAAATTGAAATTGCCAAAAAAGTCCTTGATACAGCTTATGCAGCAGGTGTTAAGGTTTTTGAATTTACCAATAGGGAGGCCAATGCTTTTGAGGTTTTTAGGGAGTTGAAAATTTACGCTGAGCAATACCCCGACCTGCTTATCGGAATAGGAACTATTTTTAGCCGAGCCGATGCGGAAAGGTTTTCTTATTTGGAGCCGGATTTTGTCGTTTCACCTGCGCTCATTCCGGAAGTTGCGCAATTTTGCCAGATGAAAAACATCTTTTGGGTACCAGGCTGTGCTACAGTCTCAGAAGTCTATTCAGCCAAAACCATAGGTGCAAAATTGATCAAAGCGTTTCCAGGCAATGTGCTTGGACCGGCTTTCATCAAAGCTGTATTGTCTGTAATTCCGGATGTGCTTTTAATGCCCACAGGTGGCGTTGAGCCGACAAAGGAAAACCTCAGTTCATGGTTCAAAGCGGGTGTACATTGTGTAGGAATGGGTTCCCAGTTGTTGGACAAAAAGCTGATCTCTACAGGGAACTTTACAGCACTTCAAGCAGAATTTGAAAAAGCCAAGCAGCTTATTGAGCAAATTAAAGGTTGAAATACATCAATTTAAAGCATTGATTATAAAATGATTAAATATTTGAGATTATCTGTATTTCTGGTAGGGGCAATGCTGGCTCTTTCTGATTGCAAAGGCCCTGGTGGTGTCCGATTGATCAAATTGGGACATGGATTGGGGGTGACCCATCCTGTTCATGAAGCCATGACCTACATGGCAGAGCGTGTAGCCGAAAAATCCGGTGGTAGGATGCAGATCAGGATCTATCCCAATCAGCAACTAGGCACAGAGCGGGAACTTGTGGAGTTGCTGCAAATTGGAAGTCTAGGCATGACTAAAGTATCATCGGCTACATTAGAAAGCTTTTCCCCAAGTCTTCAGGTATTGTCCTTGCCATATTTATTCAGAGATGATGCGCATCGGGATAAGATCCTCAAAGGTGACATTGGCAAGCAATTGTTATTGGAAACTGAAGCATATTGGCTTCGTGGACTTTGCTATTATGATGCTGGCAAAAGAAGTTTCTACACCAAAACCAAACCTATTTCATCACCTGAGGATCTGAAAGGCTTAAAAATCAGGGTAATGGAAAGCAATACTGCCATCAACATGATCAAATCTTTTGGAGGGTCACCTACACCGGTTTCTTATGGGGAACTTTACACTGCGCTTCAACAGGGGATAGTAGATGGAGCTGAAAACAATCCACCCAGTTTATACACCTCAAGGCATTATGAAGTATGCAAATTTTACACCATCAATGAGCATACTGCTGTACCAGATGTGTTGATTGTGAGTACCAAAGTCTGGGATTTGTTGGATGAGGAAGAGAAACAATGGCTTCAGGAAGCTGCAGATGAATCTGCTGTATTTCAATACAAAATATGGGCTGAATCTGTAGAAGAGTCTTTTAGGGAACTTAAAAAAGCGGGAGTAACCATCTTTTATCCAGAGTTAGATGGATTCAGAGAGGCAGTGGAATCAGTCTATGATACCTATAAAGTGAGTCAGCCGGAAATGTTTGCAGTCATTGAAAAAATCAGAAACACCCAATAAGTAAACAAGCTTAGAAATAGCAATCCGACTATTTTTCTATCCGATCAGTTAATCAAAACCCAAAATGAACGCCAGAATTTTCAAAGAAAAGTTAGATCGTACTGTAGCCGCTCTGTTAGTGATACTGATGGCGCTTATGGTACTCAATGTCACTTGGCAAGTGATTTCCAGATATGTTTTTCAGAGTCCAAGTTCTTTTACAGATGAACTTTCCAGGTATATGTTGGTCTGGCTAGGCATGTTGGGAGCAGCTTATGTCGCTGGACAGGATCAACATTTAGCTATTGATATATTGCCTGAAAGACTTTCAGGTCTGAGAAAAATCCGACTCAAGATATTCATCAACCTCATTGTACTGCTATTTGCTTTAGCGGTAATGGTTTTGGGGGGATTCAACTTGGTTTACATCACTTTTATCCTTCAACAAAAGTCTGCTACGCTTCAACTTCCCTTAGCCTATGTTTATACCATTATTCCAGTGAGTGGGCTGTTGGTAATATATTATCAGGCTTATGCAATTTTGTATCACCTTAAACCTACCCAAGCCTAATGGAATACATCAGCATTATCATTTTGGTACTGTCATTTCTTGCCCTTATGGGCATTGGAGTACCAGTGGCATGGAGTCTGGGTATAGCCAGTTTCATAACCTTGTTGGTTTCTGTTGCTTTTGTACCTTCTGCCACTACAATTGCGCAAAGAATGGGGACTGGATTGGATAGTTTTGCCTTATTGGCTATTCCATTTTTTGTTCTGGCAGGAGAAATCATGAACAAAGGAGGGATCGCAAACAGGTTAATAGAATTGGCCAAAGCATTTACCGGCAGGCTTCCAGGGGGATTATTGTATGTCAATGTCATTGCAGCCATGTTGTTTGGTGCCATCGCAGGTTCGGCAGCAGCTGCTGTTTCAGCCATAGGTGGTATTCTTGGAGAGCGGATGGACAAAGAAGGGTATCCCAAGTCCCTAGGGGCTGCTGTAAACATCACTTCCTCTACAACAGGATTGATTATCCCTCCATCTAACATTCTAATTGTGTATTCCTTGGCCTCCGGTGGGGTTTCCATTGCAGCGCTTTTTTTAGCAGGTTATATTCCAGGCATTTTCATTGGTTTGGTATTGATGCTGACTGCAGCCATATTTATCCGCAAACATAAGTTGCCGGCAGGTGAAGTCACCACCATGCGGGAATTAGGGGAGAAATTCTGGAGGGCATTTCCTTCATTGCTGCTGTTGTTTATCGTAATTGGCGGTATTGTAGGCGGGGTATTTACGGCAACAGAGGCCTCTGCAATTGCTGTGGTCTATACTTTGGGACTTTCTTTCTTTTATAAAGAACTCACGGCCAAAGATCTGCCAAAAATTTTGTTGAAATCTTCTGAAACAACGGCAATTGTAATGCTGCTGATTGCTACATCCATGAGCATGTCATGGGTGATGTCCAGCGAGAATATTCCGCAATCCATCAGTGAAAGCTTACTTTCTTTAAGTGACAATATCATAGTGATCCTGATTATCATCAATGTACTCTTGCTTTTTGTAGGGATTTTCATGGACATGACTCCAGCTGTATTGATATTCACTCCGATCTTTTTACCAATTGTAACAGCATTAGGTGTGGACCCAGTACATTTTGGAATCATCATGATATTGAACCTCTGTATTGGTCTTTGTACCCCTCCTGTAGGCTCCGTACTATTTCTGGGTGTTCAGGTGGCACAGACAAGCATCCAAAAAGTTATCAAACCAATGGTTCCCTTCTTTATAGCCATGATTCTAGGCTTAATTGTAGTGACTCTTTGGCCAGGACTCACACTTTGGCTTCCAAGGTTGTTTGGATTGGTATAATCTAGTCTTTGACACAGCGGAAACCTACATTGGATGTTCCACTGTCAAATGCATGTCCTTGACGTGCAGAAGGTCTATAGTTGATGCAATAATCGTCAGCACACAGAAATGAACCTCCTTTGATTACTTTCTCCATGGCGAGTGGGTTGGTAGGATTGTAACATTTGCTAACAGCACTGTCCAAAGGAGGGGCATTGCCGGCCAAGCGCTGGTATTGAATGGCATCAAACCAATCGCTGGTAAGTTCCCATACATTTCCAATGATGTCATACAAGCCAAAATTGTTTGGCGGGAAGTTCATTACTGGTGCCGTTCCGGGAAAACCGTCTTCTGCTGAATTGGAATGAGGGAAGTCACCTTGGAATGTGTTCGCCATGAATTTTCCTTCTGGTCTAAATATATTGCCCCAGGCATATCTGTTATCAGCAGTTCCCCCTTTTGCAGCATATTCCCATTCTGCTTCTGTTGGCAATCGTTTTCCGGCCCATTTGGCATATGCTTCAGCATCTTCCGCGGCGATATGAACAACAGGGTGGTTTTCTTTTCCTTCTAAATTACTATCCGGTCCTTCAGGATGTCTCCAGCTGGCTCCGACTACCCATTTCCACCAAAGGCTGAGGTCATGGGTATGGGTAGGTACCGCATTTGCAGGTGGAGAAAACACCAAAGAACCCGGTTGAAGGTCTTCATCTGAAGGTTTTGGCGTATCAGGAGGAAGCTGAAGTTTGAGCTCTTCCCAATCAGGGACCCGCTCGGCCACAGTGATGTAACCGGTCTCTGCTACAAACTTTGCAAACTGGGAATTGGTGACTTCTGTCTGATCCATCCAAAATCCCTTGACCTTTCTCTTGACAGCAGGCCTTTCAATTGCATAAGCAGCCATTTCGTTTGTACCCATCATAAATTCACCTCCTTGTATCCATACCATGCCGTCAGGCTGAGATCCATTGGGTCCTGGATTATCTTCCTCGACTTTTGTCGCTGATGTGCATTGCAAAAAAAACAAGCAAAGCAGTAAATACAAGAAGGATAGGTATAGGGTGTTTTTCATGGCCTTAAAATTAATGGCTAAAAACCTGGAAACAAGTATTTGTTGTTCTAAAGCACTTTTTGTCTGATGCCATGGGCAATCGAAGCTGCTATTGGTAGACAATTAGGATTTATGACTTTGCAGTTATAAGTTTGATCATGAACCAATACACAGACAGGTGAAGCATTTTTTCTCTTTTATGATGATGGTATGGTTCAGCAATATTTGCTGCCATCAGGCTTTTGCCCAAGTGGAAGAAAGTGACCTGGAATCGTGGTGGGGACTAATGACTTCTGGTCAATTTTCAGAAAATGGATCTCTTTGGTTGGATTCGCACCATGTACCCCATCAATTTTGGATCTATAGAGCCGGGTTAACATATGCTGTTCCTGACAGCAAAGCGGCGGTGACGGTAGGATATGCTGGCGGAAGATTGGCGACTCCATTTTCAGATGGGAATTTGATCAGGTCGGAGAACAGGCCTTGGGGTCAGGTGGTTTATAGGGTCAATTTTTCCGGTCCATACAGGGCAAATTTCCGGTTTAGGTATGACATGAGGTTTAGAGAAAATATTACCCAGCAACAGCTTCTACAAGAAATGAATCTTGAGCACCGCTTGCGATATAACATCAGTTTGACCCACGACTGGGGTAGATCCATAAGTCGCCATTTTGATGTATCAGCTACTTTGTTCAATGAATCTTTATTTTCCCGGGGCCAGGCATCAGTAGCAATACCGTTTGAGCATAGAACCTTTTTGTTCTGGGGATTCAAGCGAAGCTTTTATACCATTTCTCCAGGCTATCATTTGAGGTATCAGGATAGAATTAGAAATGGGGATTCAATCAGACATGGGTTTGTCCTTTGGGTACAGGTCAATTACCAGTTTAAAAAACTCCTACGAAAGCAACTGGAATTTCCTTCAGACAAGATGTAAAAAATAAGTGTCCTCCTGTTGCCGGAGGACACTTATAGCATTTATTATCTATTTTTTTTTCGTTATTGTCTTTTGCCTATAACGCCTTCTTCTTCCATTCTGTTGAGGACTATTTTGACAAATTCAGGTGCAAAAGCATCCACACTTTCAGGATTGATTGTCTTGGATTGTCCTGACCATACCAGCTGCTGGGAATCAGCATCATATAGGTTGATCTCAACAAAATATTTGCGGTCATTGACCACATATCCGGGATTCATCATCAGACCATGTTGCATGCCCCAATAGCCACCGAAGTTTCCTCTCCAGCCCCAGCTTGGCCCCATCATCATAGGACCTCCCATCATGGCACCGGGAACATATCGCTCTTCGCTCGTCTGATCAATCAATGTCATGGTTAAGATACCATCATGCTTGCTTTCTCCAATGATTTTGATGATGGCATCCTTATCCAGTTCTTCACTGCTCCAAAAATCAGGCTTGATAGCAGAAATACTTGTCCTGGATTGAATATTCCTGCCGTTTAGCTGACTTTGCATTTCATCTTCCACTACTTGTCGGATCTGTACATTGTCAACCACAGCCGCTACAAATAGGTCGTCATATCCAGCAGTATCTTTGTCAGGACTGGTCCAAGATCCAATGATACGGGTTGAGGGAGAGCAGGAAGCTGCAAAAATTAATATTAAAATATAAAATATAGGATTTTTCATGTTGCATAAAGATTTATATAATATTATGCAACGGAATAATATTTTTATTGTTTGAGCAATATGTATTTGTCTTCCAGCTCTCCTACGATTCTATTGCCTTCCATATCCAGATGGTATAGCATGCTTTCGGCGACAAAGTACTGATTGGGTAGTGGTTCTTGCGCTAATGTGATGATGTTTCCGGCATCATTCCATTTGAAGGTGCCTGAACCGGTTCGGGTAATTTCGTTTCCGTTTTTGAGGTGTATGGTGGTGAGGGTATAAGCGTTTCCGGGGCCCAACTCTATTGTTGTTTCTATTCCGTCACAGTCTGCGCAAGGTAAAACACCCATATAGACACCCTGAAAATCTAAAGAATTCTGAGCATTGTGCTCATCAGTAAAGGTCTCTTCAAAAACTTCATCATCTACAACCAGTTCATCGTTTTCCTTTTTGCTTTGACAAGCAAGGAAATTGGCTAGCACTATGAATAGCAATGAAGCTTTAAATATTTCTCTTTGAAATGATTTCATACCCTTTTGTAGTTTATCCTATTGAGTAGTTGATGATACTTTCTTTCTAAATTAAGCAAATTTTTGTTGTTGATATCTAGCTTCAGTGTACAGCTTTTTCATTAAAAGATTTTCGAATAGCCGATTTAGGCAAAGGAATTTGTGAAATTTACGCTTATCATCAAGATTGTTAAGGATTTAGAAAATGTCGGCATAGCTGTTGTACCTGACGTAGGTAATCCGAAATTTTATAAATATGTTGATTTGCCTAACTTTCCATCGTCAAATCAACTTTATTGTCGCATCTTAAACAAAATAGGATAATGGAAGAGATGCTTTTAATATGTAATTTTTACTGGTAATAACCACTTAGCATGAAGGATCAAGACCAAAATACGGAGCAGATTAAATCTGACAATTTAATTGTGGAAGACGCACGCACAGGGAATAGCGTAGAAGCGCTGAAAAAGGCCGTTTCAAACCACTTGTTTTTTGTTCAAGGGAAATTCCCATCTATTGCCACAAGGAATGATTATTACATGGCTGTAGCCTATACGGTTAGGGACAGGATCATGAAAAAATGGGTCAACTCGGTAGAGACTTATCTGAAAAGCAAAACAAGGTTGGTCACCTACCTATCAGCGGAATACCTATTGGGCCCACATTTGGCCAATAACATGATCAACCTCGGGATCTATAAGGAAATGGAACAGGCAACCAATGAGCTGGGAATTGATTTGGAGTGGTTGGTGGACAAAGAGGTTGAGCCAGGACTGGGAAATGGAGGTTTAGGAAGACTTGCTGCTTGCTATATGGATTCGTTGGCTTCTCTGGAAGTTCCTGCGATTGGTTATGGTATCCGCTATCAGTTTGGGATTTTTGAACAGGCAATACGGGATGGGTGGCAGGTAGAAGACACGGACAACTGGCTTCGTCGCGGCAATCCTTGGGAGATTGGAAAAAGGGAGTTGAATTACGAAGTGAAATTAGGAGGTCATTTACAACACTATACAGATGCAAACGGGAAGTTCTGTACCAATTGGATCCCAGAGTTTGTAGTCAAAGGAGTAGCTTATGATACACCTATTTTGGGGTATAAAGTCAATACTGCCAACACGCTTAGGCTTTGGAAATCGGAAGCACCTAAATCCTTTGATTTTCAATCCTTCAATGCTGGAAACTATAACAATGCCGTAAACCAGAAAATCATCTGTGAAAACATCAGCAAAGTCCTGTATCCCAACGATGAACAGATAGAAGGCAAGAGACTGAGGTTACAGCAGCAGTATTTTTTTGTATCCTGTTCCTTGCAGGATATGATCGCAATTCACCTTAGAAGAGGGGATAAGCTGACGCATTTTTATGAAAAGTTCGTGGTTCAACTCAATGACACGCATCCTTCCATCGGTGTGGCAGAATTGATGCGCTTGCTGCTGGATGTGCATGGTTTTGAGTGGAACGAAGCATGGAGGGTGACCACAAGGACTTTTGCCTATACAAACCATACCTTGTTGCCAGAAGCGCTTGAAACATGGGATCTTGAGCTTTTTGGTTCGGTACTGCCAAGGCATCTGGAAATCATCTATGAAATCAACAGGAGGTTTATGGATGAAGTAAGTATCAGGTTTTATGGTGATCCCCAAAAAACCAGCAGTCTTTCCTTGATCGGAGAAGGGCCAAGAAAGTACATTAAAATGGCCAATTTGGCCAGTGTGGGAAGTTTCGCAATCAATGGTGTCGCTGCCTTGCACAGTGAACTTCTTAAAAAAACTGTACTGCGCGACTGGTATGAAATGTTTCCCGAACGCTTCAGCAACAAAACCAATGGCGTCACTCCAAGAAGATGGATGGTGCTCAGCAATCCAGACCTTACCCAGTTGATCATAGACAAAATCGGGGAAGGTTGGATCAAGCAACTGGATCAACTGAAGGGCTTAGAAGCATTTGCTGAGGACGGTGACTTCCAAAAGAAGTGGATGGATGTGAAGCTTGGTCAGAAGAAGAAACTGGCAGCACTGATTCAGCAGCGCATGGGTATCTCGGTAAATCCGGAGTCTCTGTTTGATATTCAGGTCAAAAGAATTCATGAATATAAACGCCAACACCTCAACGTGTTGCATATCATCACATTGTACAACAGGATCAAACAGCATCCTGAAATAGACCTTGTGCCCAGAACCTTCATCTTTGCAGGAAAAGCTGCCCCAGGTTACCGTAAAGCCAAGCTGATCATCAAGCTGATCAATGCAGTAGGCGAAGTGGTCAACAATGACCCAGTTGTAAACGGTAGACTCAAAGTGATATTTTATCCCAACTATAATGTCTCCAATGCCCAAAAAATCTATCCCGCAGCAGATATTTCAGAGCAGATTTCCACAGCTGGTAAGGAAGCTTCAGGAACAGGAAACATGAAATTGAGTCTTAACGGGGCTTTGACCATCGGAACATTGGATGGGGCAAATGTTGAAATCAGGGAATGTGTAGGGGAGGAGAACTTCTTTTTGTTTGGGTTGACGGAATCTGAAGTACAACTGAAAAAACAAGAAGGTTATAATGCCAAGTCATTTTATGATCAAGATGCCGAATTAAAGCTCGCTATAGATCAGATCAATTCAGGTTATTTTTCTCATTTGGACAAAGGCGTTTTTCAAGAACTGACTGACGCTCTCTTGTATGACGACCAATTTATGGTGCTAGCTGATTACCGCGCCTATGTAAATGCACAGGAAAAGGTAGATCAGGCCTACAGAGATCCTTCAAATTGGGCAAAAATGTCTATTCTTAATGTAGGCAGAATGGGTAAGTTCTCCAGTGACAGGAGTATAAGGGAGTACTGTGAAGAAATCTGGAAGGTAAAGCCGCTTCCGATTAGTTGATAAGTCCTGTTGTATAAAGCTGCGTCATCTAAGCACCTATTTAGCAAGAAGGGCGCAGCTTTATTACCTCAACAAGTTAAACTCCTTAATCCGACTGTTTCTGAAACTGCCTTCTCGTCAGATCTATGTAGGGTTTATGAAGATGATGGTTGAAAAATTTCCCAGGTTCATCTGGAAAAATAGCCATATAGGCTTCATCTGGCTGCAAGACCACAGTTGTGCCTGTACGGACATATTGATTGCTATTTACAAAATCAGGTTTCTGAAACTCAGGAAGATTTCTTTGGATGATCTTGGTGGCTTTGTTGCCGAGGTATTTGGAAAAATTCCTTTGTGCTTTCCTTGTTGGACGGTCTAACTGATTGAAGACTCTTCTCATCACCATCCTGTTGGGGAATTTCTGCTTTTTAATTGCTGATTTGGCATCCTTGAAAGGGTTTACTGCTGTAAAATCATCAATTGTCTGAATGGAAAAAGGAACTTGGGGAACCCAATCGTAGCTGTTGACCACATTGAATCCCCAGCCACCAAAGGTCATTGACTCATAGTCATAAGCAAAATAAAGGTTGCCGGGCTTGGGAGCAGCGCTACAGTAGGTTTTGATGCGGATCTCCTCTGGCAGCTGGCCTTTGCGCTGAAGTTGTAACAGATAAGCTGTAAGCAGGTAAGCGATACCGCCTCCCTGACTATGTCCGATTAGAAGAAAATTTTTTGTCCCATCTTGGTAGCTTTGGTGTAGCATAGGCATCAGTTCAGCTGAGATATATGCAGTAGCTATCAGCCAACCTACATGTACAGCCGCACGCGGATGATTTGCTAGATCATAATCCCAGTTAAAATCTTTGGAAAGCTGCAAAGTGCCACGGGCCGGGACCATTCCTGAATAGAAATTTTCCAGCCAACTCACAGGATTTTGGGTAGTGCCTCTGATGCTGATTACACCTGTCTGTCCTGCTTCATTTTCCCAGTATTCCCAAAGATTCTGCAGTCCGATAACTTCTGATTGGTAAACCAACTGATACTTGGAAGGAGGGGGGAACTGACTGGAGTAAGCACTGTCTACAGCTGTCCTTATGGATACATGCATCAGCTCCAGGTATTCTTCTGGATCAAAACCAGCTTGGAGATTTTGGCCATAAAGGCTGAATATTTGAAGAGCAAAAACAAATACGACTAGATATTTCATATAGTAGCTGTAGTAGATTTACCGATCAGGCTGAAATTTTGGGATTTTGCGAAACAGTCTCAATTGGAATGGATTACAATAAAAAAAGCGGCTAGTTGGATTAGCCGCTGATCTGAATGAAAGACAATTTACTGTCCATTGCTGGATTCATGAAGTTTACCTAGCTCTAGGTCTATGGTCCAAAGTCCAACACCTTCTTCGCCGATGATTTCGAAAAGCTCAAGTGCTCTTCTGGCAAGCGTTTCTTCTTCTCTTTGCTCAGTCACATACCATTGCATAAAGCTGAAAGTAGCAAAGTCCTTATGGGTAAAAGCATGATCTACAATGAGGTTGATGGATTTGGTGACATTGATTTCATGTTCCAGGATCAGTTCAAACACCTCTCTTAAAGAATTGAAGTTGTGCCGTACATTCGTGATTTCTGGCTGAATAGCATGTCCTCCTGCCTCATTGATGTAATGGAAAAGTTTCATCATATGCATTCTTTCCTCATCTGCATGGGTATAGAGGTATTTTGCTGCATTGGCATACCCCATCATGTGGCACCAAGATGCCATGGAAAGGTAATAGGCTGAAGACTTACCTTCCATCTCTATCTGCTTGTTCAATAATTTCTCCGTATCGTGAAGAAGAGAACGCTTAAGCGTTACGATTTCTCTGTTTTTCATAGTGTTATGTATTTGTACAAACATAACCAAAAATGCAGTATAGAGTTCCTGAATTAACTGGTTAGCACAAAATTTAGAATTGGTATAAGTAAAAATCTAAAGAGGAAATCTAACAGCCGGTTCCTGTTTATGCCTTTGGAAAAGGTTGGATTAACTTTAGTCTAACTATTTCTTTCAAAGATTCACCCGCCAATACTGCAGCTGCAAACATCAGCAAAATATCCTTTACAGCATGAAGGTAAATCAACTGCCAAGGGGAATTTGATTGGATATCAGAAATGACAATAAACAGTGCGGAAAAGAAAAAGAACAAAACAGCTGCACAACCTCCGATCAACCCGATTTTAGGTTTGATGAAATGCAGCAGCAACAACAATGGAACTACTATCATCAGCAGAGACAAAATCAAATAAAAGCTATTGTTAAACTGAAAAGACATGGAGGCGACAGACAAAAGATAAAAAGCGATACCGATCCGGAGCAAAAGTTTACCGGTTTTTTCTACTTGTAACAATTGATTGACCATAATTTCAAGGGTTTTGTCAATGATAAGATAACTATTATTTTTTAGTTCAATAAAAAAACCTTGTTAGCTAAGGAAATTGTTTTGATGCTTCTTAGAAAGGATAGCCAATGCCTATATTGAAAACAGTTTGACCACGTTCTCCCCAGAAGTTGCGGAAAAAATTCCCGAGAATAAACCTTTCACCTTCAGGTCTTGCCGGATCCATGGCTTTGACTCCCATGTCTAACCTAAAAACAAGGAAATCAAAGTCCATTCTCAATCCCAGTCCTGTGCCTACTGCAATTTCTTTCCAAAACCTATTCAACTGAAAATCTGCCCCAGGCCTGGTAGGATCTGGTAAAAAAGTCCAACTATTGCCAAGATCAACAAAAAACGCACCATCAAAATAGCCGTAGATCTTACTTCTTACTTCAAACATCCCTTCAAAAAGAATATCACCTGGTTGTTCGAATCTATAATCAAAAGACCCGTCTTCCAAGGTTCCAGGTGTATAAGATCCAGGCCCTAAACGTCTAGGTTGCCAAGCTCTGATGCCAGTGCTTCCTCCAGCGAAAAAATATTTTTCATATGGCAACACACCATTACTTACACCATAAGGACGGGCAAGACCTAGGTTTAACCTGTAAGCAAAAGTCTGCTTAGAAGTAATCGGAATATATCTTCTAAAGTCCGACTGGAATTTCAAAAACTGGAAATACGCTAAACTCCGTTCACCGACAAAGTCATTGTTGAGCAGATTGAGGGATGTTCCGCCACTTTCCAAATAGATTCTCCAAAGTGACGCTTTTGACCTGGCAAAAGCTCCATATTGGTTGAAATTGATTATTACTTGGCCGGAAATGCTACTCACGTAGGAAGGCAAAAATGAGTTGATCAGGTTATTGCCCTGATTTTGAAAGTCTTCAAGGAGATTTCTGAAAGCAGGACTTAAACTAGACCGGATAAAATTTGCATCCAAGGCATTGAAGGTAAACTGTTGCCGGAGATTTCTGGTATTCCAGTTATAGCCAATGATGCCGTTGATACCTTCTCTGACATACTCCGGTCTGTTGATATAATTGTATCCAATAAGCGTCCGTGTTCGAGGATTGTACCGTCCAAACCTTTCCAGATAATCCAGGTTCATAGGGAAAAGGAAGCGGGGAAATATAATTGAAGCAGATGTATTGAGTTCCCTACTTCTGAAGACACCCCCTTCACCTGTGGCCGAAACTACCCCTTCCAAACCTGCTCTAAAGAAAAACTCAAAAACCTCTGCTCCGCGGAAAAGATTTCGATTCCTAAGAGAATGACTGAAAAATGGCCCTGGAACCTGTTCTGTTATACTGGCACCAAGTTGATTGGTCAATTGATATTTCTGATTTGGCTGGGTAAATATCCTTGGCCTCAGCAAATTGTCTAGTGTGTCAAATGAAATATTGACAAACCGAAACAAATCAAGATTAGCCAATTGTCTTTGGGTTTCTATGACATCAGAGCGGTTGTAGAGGTTTCCTTTTTCCAGAAAAACCCTTGATGAAATGATCTTTTTGGAATACTTATCCTCATATATAGAAAAGTTGATGTCTTTGTATACAGATTTGTTGTCATAATCAATAAAGACATCTGAAGGAGGATCAATGGTGAAATAAATAGAATCTAAAGTGTACACCTTATGGAATTCAGAAGAAAGGGGCTTCCTGATGTTTTGTTCTATTTTGACTTTATGCTCAACGGTATCCTTCAATACGTTATAATCAATGAATGACCGGGAAAAGGTGTAGTATCCGTTTTCCTTCAAAACATCTTCTACCCGTTGCCTTTCTTTGGAAAGTTGGTTCTGTTCATATCTCTTACCCACCCGAATCGCTGTGGATTTCAGACTGGATTCCACTATTCCATAAATTTTTTCATCCTCGGTTTTGGTATAAAAAGTGTCTATCAGATAAGGTTGGTTTTCTGTGAGCTGATAAGTAATTGCTGCTTTCTTTCGATCATATTCCACGGCGTAATTAACCTGAGCGTCAAAAAAACCATTGTTGACCAAGTAAAACCCTATCTGACGTACAGTTTCCTCTGTCAGGGCAGAATCCAGGATTACCCGTGGATTTCCGGTGCGCATAAAGAAGTTCCCATACTCCAGTTTTCGCTCCAATGAAGTGAGGTTGCTTTTGATGCGGTTTAGCCTTTTTGTCTCTCCACGGTCCAAACTTGAGGTATCGTTTTGGAATTCAAGAGCCGTCCTTTCTTTGAGAAGCCTGTCCCTGTTTGCGACATGACGGGTACTGTCGTACATCCATTCACCGAATCGGTAAAGTGTAGTGCCTACAGAAAAATTGAAAATAGGAATTCTTGTGTTGGGGGATTGGCGGATCAGATTGGTAATAGCAGTACGGTCGCTTTTCTCCACACCCTTGAGATCTACATCATATACAAGAAACTGGTCTTCCCTCAGTCCCTTGGTCAAAGAACAGGCAGAAATAAAAAAAAGCAGAAAGAGAAAGTTTATATATTTGGCCTTATTCACAAATTGGCAATTACCGAATGTTAAGCAAAAATACGCTTAAGTTTATTAAATCCTTGCAACAGAAAAAATTCCGAAAACAAGAAGCCTCTTTTTTTGTAGAAGGAAGCAAAAATGTAACGGAACTCTTGCAATCAGATTTTGAAACGACACATCTTTTGTTTACTGAAAAGTTTGCAACAGCAAATCGAAACCTTATCAAGCGCTTTGGGGGATTGGTATATGAAGTTTCTCCTGCCACACTTGAAGCTGCCGGGGCTTTTAAAACAAATGATACGGTACTTGCAGTAGCCAAAATCAAAGACAACCAACCAATCTTTCCCCAACCAAAAGAATGGATCATTGCGCTCGATGATGTAAGGGATCCAGGGAATTTGGGGACCATCATCAGGATTGCTGATTGGTATGGCATCCATAAAATAGTCCTAAGTCCTGAATCAGCTGATTTTTATAATCCTAAAGTTCTCCAGGCAAGTATGGGGAGTTTTACCCGTACTGCTGTGTTCTACACCCCACTTCAACCATATCTCAGTCAAATCAATAGACCTGTCTATGGCGCATACCTGGATGGGACATCTGTATATCAGGCAAAGTTTTCAGAACCCGGCGTAATCTTAATGGGCAATGAATCCAATGGTATCTCTGAAGGTTTAAGAAATGTGGTCTCTGATAAGGTTACCATACCCAGATTTGGTGAGGCAGAATCCCTCAATGTGGCAGTTGCTACTGCAATAATTTGTGACAATATCAAACGGGTGGCCTCAAGCTGAACTTCATATCTGAATGAAAAAAATATTTGTTACACTGGAAAAAGTTGGGATCAATACCTTTTTTTTCCTCCTTATCCTGATGATTTTTCTGGCCTATTTCTTCCCCGAATTCGGGACTGAAAATGGTCCATTTCCACTTCAGGATATCACCGGTATTGGAATTTCCCTGATCTTCTTTTTTTACGGCGTCAAATTAAGTCCTACAAAACTTAAGGAGGGACTTTCCAACTATAAATTACACCTGGTGGTTCAGACTACCACTTTTGTACTTTTTCCAATCTTGGTGTTATTAGCGTACTATTTATTTGGAGATGAACAGAGTAAACTTTGGTTGGGCACATTTTATCTGGCTGCATTGCCTTCTACTGTTTCTTCTTCCGTTGTGATGGTCTCCATTGCAGGAGGCAATTTGCCTGCAGCAATATTCAATGCCAGCATCTCGAGCATGGTAGGGATATTTATCACTCCCATGTGGATGGAATTGATGCTTCCCGATAGTGCTGTAGGTTTTGATTTGACCGATACCATCATCAAGTTGAGTTTTCAGGTTTTGTTTCCTGTCATAGTCGGTCTTTTTTTTCACAAATATTTGATCAAATGGGTGAGCCGATATGCTACTGCACTGAAAAATTTCGATCAGGCAATCATCTTGTTGATAGTGTTTACCGCTTTTGCAGAATCGTTTGCTGAAGACATGTTCTCTGGACAAAGTTGGGGCGAATTATTGGTACTCGGTGCTTGGATGCTTGGCTTATTTTTGATCATGATGGTTCTGATGCACCTTATTGCCAAGGGGCTGGGATTTTCAGATGCTGATCGAATTACAGTTTTATTCTGCGGTAGTAAAAAATCCCTCGTACAAGGTGCCGTTATGGGTAGGGTGATGTTTCCGGATCCTGTTGTTTTTGGAGTCATTCTTTTACCATTGATGGTGTACCACTCTCTTCAGCTGATGGTAGGCAGCGCCATTGCCCAAACCATGGGAGATAAGTACAACAAGACAGCTTGAATATGTTTTTTGCATGGAATTTGAATAGACTTCAAAAAATCTATTCAAACCATGAAAAAAGTACTTTTAGGCATTTTGCTCCTGATATTTTCTCTTTCCAGCTGTACTGAATCAAATGAAATTGCCTGCCCGGTCACATATACTGTTGTGACGGGAGATTTTGAGCTACAGAGTACCTGGAGATTGGTAGGTTTTGTCAACAGGAACGAAGGAAGGATGAACTATCCCCCCTGTGAAACTTACCTATTGGCAGGAAATACAGTAGAAACTTATCCTTTATTACTCACATTTACACAGGAAGCTGCTGAAGGAAGAAGGTCGGCTTCCCAATTTTTAACTTTCCGTGGCAATGGCCCTGTCAATGACTTTTCAGGGGCTTATGCTTTACAAGGTGATCAGATAACGGTAGGAGAGGTTTTTGATTCTAGTGAAGCGGAAGCAGTCGGTGTTGTTGGCGAGTACGAACAGCGTTATTTTGATGCCTTACAGCGCATGAACAGGTACAAAATCACCAATAATATGTTGACAATTTTTGGAGATGGTGGTGAAGAGCTTACTTTTGTACATCTCTTTTAACAAACCTATATCCCATGAAATTTAAAATTTATCAAGTAGATGCTTTTGCCGAAAAAGTATTTGAAGGCAATCCCGCTGCCGTGGTTCCTCTTCAGGCCTGGCCTGAAGAAGTTATCATGCAACAGATAGCGGCAGAAAACAACTTGTCAGAAACCGCTTTTTATGTAAAAAAAGACAATGTTGTTGAGATCCGATGGTTTACCCCGACCATTGAAGTTGACCTGTGTGGCCATGCCACCTTGGCTACAGCACATGTATTGTACAAGCATGAAGGTTTTGTAGGGAATGAGATCAATTTTCACTCACACAGAACAGGTGCTTTAGCAGTTAGGCAAACAGAAACTGGGCTACAACTGGATTTTCCAGTGGATCAAATTGTTCAAGTAGCGCTCAGCGAAGAACTTACTGCTGGTGTCATGCCTAAACCTCAAGAGATATGGAGAGGTAAATCGGATTACTTGTTTGTATTTGAAAAAGAAAGTGACATCAGTGACCTCACCTATGACCTGAACCAAATTGCCAAAATTGAAGCAAGAGGCATTGCCGTAACTGCGCCAGGCAAGGAAAAGGATTTTGTTTCAAGATTTTTTGGCCCTCAAAGTGGAGTGCCTGAAGACCCTGTCACTGGTTCTGCCCATACTACACTAATGCCTTATTGGACTAAGGTATTGGGTAAAAAAACGCTAACAGCAAGGCAGATTTCACCAAGAGGTGGAAATCTTACCTGTTCATTGGTAGGAGAAAGAGTATTGATTACCGGAAATGCTGTCACCTATCTGATAGGGGAAATACAGCTCTAAGGTACCAAATAGACGAAGGCATTCACATTCATTCCCGCACCTACTGAAGCAAAAAGGAGGTAATGGCCTGAAGCAAAACTGTGGTCCGGAAGTTCTCCGTGCTTGATCATGTCATAAAGAACAGGCACCGTGGCCACAGAGTTATTTCCCATTTTGGCAATAATCATAGGCATCACTTCCATGGGGATATCTTCTTCTCCGAACAGCTTGAATGTTCTCTCCAAAATGGCACTATCCATTTTGGCATTGGCTTGATGAATCAGGACTTTATGGATGTCTTTAATATCCAAGCCTGCCTTTTCAATGGTCAGCTTGACCAAGACCGGAACTGTATTCAAGGCAAACTCGTACAGTTTCCTCCCGTTCATTTTCAAAAACAAAGTGTCGTCTTTGTAGTCGGGATTGTACGAGACTACCATTTTGAGCAAATGAGCTTGGGTGAGTGTATCTGTTCTTGTTTTGTGAGCGATAATTCCTACAGGCTGATCACTTTCTACGCCTTCCAATACCACAGCTCCGGCACCATCTGCATAGATCATGCTGTCTATGTCGTGAGGATCTATAATCCTGGACAGGTTTTCAGCACCTATGACCAATATCCTTTTGGCATCACCGGAGCGGATAAAATAATCCGCCTGTATGACACCCTGAACCCATCCCGGACAACCAAATGGCAAATCATATGCTACACAATCCGGATTTTCAATTTTCAACAAATGCTTGACCCTTGAGGCAATTGTGGGGACCAAATCTGATTTTCTGTTGTCATGACTGATCTCTCCAAAGTTGTGCCCCACAATGATGTAGTCCAAAGTTTCCGCATCAATATCGGCATCTTTTATTGCAGCTTGAGCAGCAAAGAAAGCCATGTCTGAAGTATTGAGGTGGGGTGGTAGGTAGCGCCTTTCTTCTATTTCAGTGATCTCTTGAAGTTTACTGATAATGTCCTTATTGGCTTTACTCATTTTTTCCCCCTTTTCGGTGAGAAATTCATGATTTAGAAAATCTTCGTTTTTTACAATGATCTCAGGAAGATATCTTCCTGAACCGGAAATCAGGGTATAAATAGCCATAAAGGTTGATAAAGGGAAAGTGCTATAATTTTGGAAAGTAAGTAATAAAAAATTAAAATCTATATAAAAAAGGGTCTCAAAAAGTGAATTTTAAACCTGAGCCAATAAAATTTTCAGCCTTAGCTATGCTTCTAAGGCTGAAAATCTGATAAAATTAAAGATTAGGTTGAGGTGTTGTCCTCAAGTAGGGTTTAATTCTTTGGTGACCTTTGGGGAATTTAGCAGGAATGTCTTCATCCTTGATGGCAGGTGCAATGACCACATCATCTCCATGCTTCCAGTTTGCCGGTGTAGCAACAGAATAGTTTGCAGTAAGTTGAAGTGAATCAATCACCCTCAAAAGTTCGTCAAAGTTTCTTCCTGTACTGGCAGGATAGGTGAAAATGAGTTTGATTTTCTTGTCGTTGCCAATAACAAATACGGATCTGACCGTAAAGTTCTCATTGGAATTGGGATGGATCATGTCATAAAGACCTGATATTTTCCTGTCTTTATCTGCGATGATCGGAAAGTTCACCTCTGTTTGCTGAGTTTCATTGATGTCTTTGATCCAACCGTGATGGTCAGGCAACCCGTCCACACTCAGGGCCATAACTTTCACATTTCTTTTTTCAAATTCCGGCCTGAGTTTGGCTACCGTACCCAGTTCAGTCGTACATACAGGTGTATAATCAGCTGGATGGGAAAACAGGATTCCCCAGCTGTCTCCTAAATACTCATAAAAATCAATGGTTCCTTCTGTGGTCTCTGCAACAAAATTCGGCGCGAGGTCCCCTAATCGTAATGACATAATTGTATGGTTTAAGGTTAATGATTATCAATTGCTACCCATTTAAAAAACATATTTCGTATTTCAGGGTATGACAATATAGCAACAATATCGTGCCCCAATTGATTCAGCCAATTTCAAAAATTGGTTTGACAAACGGACAAAATCAGATACATTTAAAATCCACATTTAGCGAACATATGAAAACGTACTACAATCCAGACGATCTGAAGAAATTCGGGAAAATAGGTGAATTTCAAAAATCAATGGCTGACAAGTTTTTTGATTACTATGGAGAGGTGTTCAAAGAGGGTGCCCTCACTGCAAGGGAAAAATCCCTGATAGCCTTGGCTGTAGCCCATGCCCTCCAATGTCCATATTGTATCGATGCCTATACTGTAGATACCCTGGAAAAAGGATGTGACGAAGAACAAATGATGGAAGCAGTACACGTAGCGGCAGCAATAAGGGGAGGAGCAAGCCTGGTGCACAGCACGCAGATGATGAACAAAGTCAAGGAAATCTCAATGTAATGAAGTCACTAAAAGCTACAAACCATCCACTTGCAGATACAGCTTATGAAATTTCAGTTCTTGAATCCAATGATTCCGGCATAGCATTTTCCGACAAACTGGCGGCTTCTGGTCTTTTTCCTTTGATGCCCACCCAGATCGAGATCCTACAGCTCAACCTTGGCAAGATGTGCAATCAGGTGTGCAAGCATTGCCATGTAGATGCAGGTCCTGACCGAAAAGAGATCATGGAAAAGGAAACCCTGATCCTATGCCTTCAAGTACTTCAAAAACATGGCATCCAAACAGTGGACCTTACAGGTGGTGCACCTGAAATGAATCCACATTTCAGATGGTTTGTGGAAGAAGTGAGAAAGATATCAGCCGAGATCAAAATCATCGTGAGATGCAACCTGACCATTATCCTGGCCAATCCCAAATACCATGATCTGCCTGAGTTTTTTAGGCAACACCGTGTTGAAGTTGTTTCTTCCCTTCCATACTTCACCGCTGTCAAAACAGATGCCCAAAGGGGAGAAGGGGTATTTGAGAAATCCATAAAAGCGCTTCAAATGCTCAATGCTGTGGGATATGGAAAAGAGGGAACAGGATTGGAACTTAACCTGGTTTTCAACCCATCAGGGGCGTTTCTGCCTGCTTCACAACTTAGCCTAGAAGCAGAATTCAAAAAGAAGCTAAGCTCCGGTTATGGCATTACATTCAATAGCCTTTTTACCATCACAAACCTGCCCATTAGCCGATTCCTGGAATACCTGATCAGATCTGGGAATTTTGAATCCTATATGGAAAAACTTGTAGATGCTTATAATCCTGTGGCTGCAGCGAATGTCATGTGTCGCAATACCGTATCTGTAGGTTGGGATGGTTACCTCTATGACTGTGATTTCAATCAGATGCTTGAGCTCAAAGTCTCATGTAGTGCTAAACATATCAGTGACTGGGATCAGCAAGACCTTGAAAACCGTGAAATTGTGGTCAACCAACATTGCTATGGCTGCACAGCTGGAGCAGGATCTAGTTGCGGGGGAGCTACTGCCTCATGAAAGAAAAACAAGCACTTCTCATTTTTCAGAAAAATGCCGACTTGGGAAAAGTCAAAACCCGCTTGGCAGCCACTATGGGTCAGGAAAAAGCCTTGGAAGTGTACAAGAAACTTGTCGGACATTGCTATCAGCAACTTGCATCACTCAGGCATGTGGACATTTTCATCTTTTTCACGGAAAGGATCGAAGAAGTTCCGAAAGATATATCCCATCTCAATGTAAACCAGATGCTTCAGACAGCAGGAGATTTGGGACAGCGGATGCTTAGTGCCTTTGAGGAAGTGCAAAACTGTGGCTATCATCAAATGGCTATCATCGGCACTGACTGCCCGGAGATTTCTGTTGAAATCATTGAAAGTACATTTAGTGCCTTGAGCAAAAATGATGTTGTATTTGGTCCTGCCTTAGACGGAGGGTATTACCTGTTGGGTTTGAAAAAAGTTAACCCACTGCTATTTAACCAAATGACTTGGAGTACTTCCACTGTTCTTCAGGACTCTTTGGAAAGGTGCCAAAAAGCAAAATTAAGAACCCAATTATTGCCTGAACTTCGTGATGTTGATACAGAAGCAGATTGGTTATATTTTGCACCTTTATTTGATCCAAAAAATGAGTAACTATTTAGAAACAACTGAAAATGTCTACCGTGCCGCTGCGCTCAAACCAGACATAGGTTTATGCTGCACCACTACACCCGTCTGGCAGCTCCCGGGATTGCATATCCCCAAAATCATGCTAGAGATGAATTATGGCTGCGGTTCTACAGTCCATCCACGTGATTTGGTCAATACTCCCAACATTCTATATGTAGGTGTAGGAGGTGGTATGGAAGTGCTTCAGTTTGCCTATTTTTCCAGAAAGGAAAAAGGAGTGATAGGTGTGGATGTGGTGTCAGAAATGCTCCAAAGCTGTGATAAAAATCTACAAGAAGCAGTTGAGCTAAACCCTTGGTTTGAAAGAAATTTTGTGGACTTAAGAAAAGGTTCTGCCTTGGATTTGCCCATTGAAGATGGGACTATTGATGTGGCTGCCCAGAATTGTCTATTTAATATTTTCACCCATTCAGATTTGAAACAGGCTTTGGCTGAAATGTATAGAGTGCTTAAGCCTCATGGGCGATTGGTTCTGAGTGATCCTATATCTGAAAGCCCAATTCCCGAAAAACTCCGACAAGATGAAAGGCTGAGGGCACTTTGCCTATCGGGGTCTTTGTCCCTGAAGGATTATCTGGAAATGATCACCGGAGCTGGCTTTGGCACAGTGGAAGTCCGGGCAAAAAGACCTTATCGGATCCTGGATCCATCCCAATATGACACACCAGAACGTCTCCTCTTGGAAAGTGTAGAAGTCTGTGCAATCAAAGACCCAATGCCTGAAGACGGTCCATGTATCTTCACAGGAAAAACAGCCATTTACTTCGGTGAAGATGAATATTTTGATGACAATAAAGGACATGTTTTGATGCATAATCAGCCATTGGCCATTTGTGACAAAACTGCCAATGCCCTTTCCCAACTCAAGCATCCAAAGCTTTTCATTTCTGATTCTACCTATTTCTATGACGGAGGGGGCTGCTGCTAAACATAAATCCCAAAACTACATGTACAAATCACTTCTCATTATTGTATTGATCTTACTCCCATTTTCGGTCTTTTCTCAGGAAAAACTGGTGTATGACGTGACAATCGCAGGTATCAGTATAGGAGAAATGGTAGCAACAAAAAAAACTGATGGGGACAAAACTTCTTATGAAATCAACAGCTCGGTTAGCTTTTGGTTCTTTGGGAAAATCAATCTGGACTTCAATACCAAAGCCTATTTTACAGGTAAACAGTTTATGAGAAGTGATGTGAATTCAAAGACCAATAAAGGAAACTTCTTTACCAAAATCAATTGGGATAAAGACCACTATAATGTGCAGGCTAGGAATTATAAACATGAAATGGATACCGTAATCCGCAAACCCATGTATTACAGTTCTGCAGCCTTCTTTTTTGTAGAACCAAAACAGGTGAGAGAATTCATTCCTGAGGCTGTTGGGTTACCGACAACCATCACCAAGGGGAAAGATTACTATGAAGTAACTGTGAATGGCAACAAAAACAGATACTACTATTCTGAAGGGATTATGACTAGAGCAGTAATGGAATTCCCGATCAAAAACTATGTTCTAAAATTGAAGCAATAATTTAGATATCTAGTTGGACTGAAGTCAAAAAAGCAGCAAGAAAGCCGGATTCCTTGCTGCTTTTTTCATTTTATTCCTATTTCTTTTAATATCCTGGATTTTGGTCTCGCACTGGGTCAAGTGCCTGGTTGAGGTTCAGCTCTTCAAAAGGAATGGGCCATAGATAATGCTTCTCGGCAATGGTAATCCCTTTGGATTCTAAAATTACCTCTTCGGCCAAACCTGTCCTCTTGAGATCAAGCCATCTTTTTCCCTCAAACTGAAATTCATAAGCTCTTTCCATCAAAACCAGATCATGAAAAGCCTCAGCTGTATACTCACCGACTGAAATATCAATTTCAGATGGCAAGAGCGGATGCTGCCCATAAGCCCGTCTTCGTACCTGATTCAAAGCTTCAATGGCTTCTTCTGAAGGCTCCCCGGTAGCTAATGCAGTAGCTTCCGCGAATATCAATAAAACATCCGCATAGCGATATACAGGTATGTCATTTCCCGCACCGCGGTTTGAAATAGCCTGTGAATCCCGATACTTTCCATTTACGATAGTATTGGGTCCCAACCCGAATTGAACTGATTCCCAAAGACCTTTACGGATATCAGCATCATCCCAATTTTGGTAAAATGGATCAGTACTCAAGCCATAATGTGCAAAAGCCCCTCCAAAATTAAAAAGTCCGGTGCTGGGATGGTTCAGAATCCAAAGGAGCCAATTTCCCTGATTGACTTCCCGAGCATATTTGAAATAGAAAATTTCTTCAGAACTGCTATTTATGTCAGGCCCGAACAAATCCCATTGCAAATCCTCGGGACTTTGTGCAGGAACTAAGGCAAATCTGCCGCTTTCCATCACTGCAACAGCTCTTTCTCTTGCCTCATCAAACTGACCAAGAGTCAAGAACACATCCGCCAACATGGTCATCGCGGCATATCGGGTAGGTCTTCCGATTTGTGCTTGAGTATCTGGCAAATTTTGCTCTGCATCAAGTAAGTCAGAAATAATCAAGGCATAGATTTCAGCGACACTTCCTTTACCTACATGAAGTTCTCCAAGTTCAGCTTCCGTTCTCAATGGAACAGCTCCCCAGTTGCGGACCAGATCAAAGTAAGCTAAGGCTCTTAAGAAACGGGCTTCTGCAACATAGCGCAAAATGGCTTCTTGCGATATATCTGTTCCTTGTGGGGCATTGAGGATCACAAGATTGGCGTTCCTGATCGCTTCGTAATATGCATTCCACCGTACCGTTGTAGCATTGATATTGGCTGCGTTGAATCCTTGAAAGTCATTGTACTGTGCTCTACTTCCTCTACCATAACCCCAATCGGTATGGGTATCTAAAATGGCTACCTGCTCAGCCCTTTCAGCTCTTAGCGGTGAATAGATTGCATTGGTTGCTGTCCGTACTTCTTCCTCGGTATTATAGAAGTTTTCTACTGCAACAGACCTTGGATCCTCGACTAAAAGGTCCTGACAGGAAATTCCTCCTATAAACAAAATTGACAAGAGCAGCTTGCTTGGAAATAAGCGAATGTTAAACTTTTTCATGCTTTCCTTTAAAGATTAAAAACCGGCTCTGAAGCCTAACGTGAATACTTTCGGAATAGGGTAGCTGTAGTGGTCAATCCCCTGTTGTACCCCTGCACCCCGTGAATTGACTTCAGGATCCCACCAAGAATAGCCTGTGATGGTCCAAAGATTTTGTCCACTCACAAAAACCTGTGCTGACCTTACCCCCTGCCATCCCCAATTCGCCGTAGGGAGATTGTATCCCAATTGGATATTGCGAAGACGGACGAAAGAGCCATCTTCTACAAACCTGTCAGAGATCCTTACAGTATTGCTCCTACTGATAATCGGAAAAGCGGCATTGGGATTCTGTGGCGTCCAATGGTCGTAAAGCACAGCTTTAGGCATATTCATACCTTGACCATAATCCATTGTGCTTGGAATTGAGCTGACATTGAAAATGTCATTCCCGTAGCTTCCCTGAAAAAATGCTGTCAACTCAAAATTCTTAAAGTTCATTGTGGAGTTAAAGCCAAAAATGAAATCGGGATTGGGATTACCGATATACGTTTTGTCATTTTCGGTGATGTTGCCATCACCATCTATATCCCTAAATCTTATTCGACCTTGTTCATCATAGCCGTCTTCAACGAAACCCCAAAACTGCCCAATGGGTCTACCTTCACGCAGCAAAGTGACATTGTCTGCCACAACAAGCACATTGACAAAAGCCCCAAAAATATCTTCTCCATTATTCAACGAGATCACCCTATTGCGGTTAAAAGAAATGTTGGCATTGACATTCCAGCTAAATTCCCCTGTAAATGGTACAGCATCAAGATTCAGCTCAAGGCCTTTGTTCTGAACCTGTCCAACATTTTGAATGGTAGTCGAAAAACCTGAAGAACTTGGAAGTCTTACAGTATTCAGGAGGTCTCTTGTATTTTTGACATAATAGTCTGCAGCAAAAAACACCCTGTTATTAAACAGCCCCACATCCAGGCCTATATTGAGCTGTTCCGTAGTTTCCCATCGCAAATCACCTGGAAGTACTGACCCTGGTGCAAAAGTGGTATACAATTCGTTTCCAAATACCGTATTTCCAGGAAAAAGTTGATTCAAGGTGGCATAAGGTTGAATGGCTTGATTTCCTGTAAGTCCCCAGCTGCCTCTTAACTTCAAGTCAGAAATCCCTGACGTATTTTGCATAAATCCCTCTTCCGAAATCCTCCATGCTACTGCTCCTGAAGGAAAATAGCCCCATTGATTTCCTGCACTATAGCGCGAAGAACCGTCGCTTCTAAAGCTGAATGTAAATAAATACCTGCTGTCAAAACTATAATTCACGCGGCCTAAATAGGAGAGGAGCACTGATTTCGCATATCCAGAACTAGGTACACCGGGAGTTGCTGCTGCACCTAGGTTATATGTCTGAAATGCATCGCTTAGAAATCCGGTACCATTGGCAGCAAGAAATGTTGTCTGAAAATCCTGATAAGTAAAACCTCCCAAAATTGAAAACTGATGCTTGTCTGCAAATGTTTTGTTAAAGCTGACTGTATTTTCATTCAATAAACTGGTGAATTGACCAGTAGTCACAGAAGCTACCCCAGCTGAATTGAAAAAATTCCTTGTGGTATAGTTGTCTGTACGGTCATCTCTATTTTCTATACCACCGCTGATCCTGACTGTGATTTCAGGTATAGGATTATAGACAAAGGCAAGATTGGCTAATGTCACATTTGCCCGGATGGTATTACTTTGCTCATTGATGAAATTCAGTGGGTTGATGATATCTGGAGCCATGAAGGGGAATTGATTTCCCAATACAGTATAACTCCCGTCCGGATTATATGGATTGGAGACAGGAGGTGCTGCAATTGCAGAACCGATAAGGGAATTTCCTCTGGCGCCACCACCACTGTCACGGCGGTCAGTGACCAATTTGGATAGTACATTTGAAAATTCCACCTTGAGCCTATCACTCAACTCGTGATCCAAATTGAACCTCAGACTATACCTGTTGTAATCACTTCCTTGGATAATGCCTTCTTGTCCAAGATAGCTTCCTGAAAGTGCATAAGTGGTCCTTTCCGTTCCCCCTGTTATATTGACAGATCCGGTTTTCAACGCCGCTTGTCTAAACACCAAATCCTGCCAATCAAACCCCTCACCGAATCTTGCAATCTCTGATTCAGAGAAGTAGGGAGTGATATTGTCATTCACTGCTTGCAAATTTTGCAGTTGTGCATACTCTCTGCCGTTCATTAAGTCCAGCTTTTTTCTCAGTTGCTGAAAGCCATAACTTCCTTCTATTTCAACAGAGGTCTGACCTGCTCGACCTCTTTTTGTGGTGATCAAAACCACACCATTGGCACCTCTTGATCCATAAATCGCAGTCGCAGAAGCATCTTTGAGGACTTCAATACTGGCAATATCCGCATTGTTTAGGTTGGTGGGATTACCAGAAAAGGGAAATCCATCGATCACATAAAGCGGTTCATTACCACCTTGTATGGAATTGGTTCCCCTAACCCTTACACTCACAGGACTTCCTGGTGCACCGGTGTTCTGGATTATTTGAACCCCAGAAGTCCTTCCAGTCATGGCTTGAAGAATATTGGAAGTGGGAAAGGCATTGATTTCATCAGCGCTAACCCTGCTGACGGACCCGGTAAGGTCGCTTCTCCGTAAAGATCCATAACCAATTACCAGAACCTCATCCAATCCCATTTCTTCTTCTTCCATGGTCAGACTGATATCCGTTCTGCTGTTGACACGGATTTCTTGAGTACGGTAGCCAAGAAAGGAGAATCTTAAAATGGCATTGGCATTGGATACGGCTATACTGAAGTTTCCATTTAGATCAGTCAGAGTACCGTTGTTGGTTCCCTTTTCCAATATGGATATTCCAGGTAGGCCATCTCCATTTTCAGAAAGTACGGTACCTCTTAAATTAATAATCTCCTGCGCTTGAAGATTTGTTGCACTGAGCAACAGCCATCCTAGGAGCATCAAAAGATGAGGAGTAAATATTTTGGTCATTTGGATTAGTGTTGGTTTAAAAAGAATAAGCAGTTATCAGTTGTGTTCCTTATACAACTGTAAATTGATTTTTGTCAGCAAGGCTCTAGTGCTTCTTCAGCTTGTACAAATGCTGTGCTTGTAGTTAAATCCTCTTGTCTTATCTTTTAATTATATAAGCTTTAGCTGCTATAAAGCAACTTTGTCTCTGTATGAGAACTTTTTACTATATAATGACTGCCATTTTCAGATTCAGGAACGGGCTTTGCTTTGAACAATTTGTAATTTGATATGTTATAGATATGTCAATTTTTATAAGAATACTAACTTATTTTTATCTATATAGGTAAAGTATATATGAATCTAAAATCTGTATCAGCTGTATTTTTTATTACTTTTCTAGCTATTTCACCGGCTTTTTCGCAGGTCAAAAAACTGACCTTGGAAGCAGTAATTCAGCTCGCAGTTGAAAACCAACCAGAATTAAATCAGAGTCAAATATTGCGGGAGATAACAGATGCCAGGGTAAAATCGGACCTGTCTGGTTGGTGGCCCCAAGCTGGGGTATCCGGTGAGTATTTCAGGTATTTTGAGCAACCAGTGGCAATTTTCCCAAATTTTAACAATCCAGGATCAGGGGAATTTCAAGAGGTTCGTACAGGTGTTCCATTTAATGCGGCTCTGAATTTTTATGTGGAGCAACAGCTGATCAACAACCAGTTGTTATTGGCAAAAGACCAGGCAGAAATGCGCAGGCGTGAAGCTGATCAATTGCTTATGACTGCCTATATGGCCATGAAAACAGAGGTGAGTAAAGCTTTTTATGAGGTGCTTTTGAGTCAGGAATCCATCCGCATTACAGCAGAGGACATTCAGCGCCAAGAACGCCAATTGGCTGATGCCCGAGCATTGTACCAGGCCGGCATCAATGACAATATTGATTACAAAAGGGCTACTATTACACTTCAGAACACAAGGGCAGAATTATTTAGGGCAAAAGAAGACATTCAGGTAAGAATGGCAGAACTCAAAGCCTTGGCAGGGATTTCTCCTGAAAATGAAGTTGAGCTGTTATATGATTTAGATGCACTGCTTGAGGATTCCAAAGCTGATACATTATCACCAGTTGTGTATACCAAAAGGCCTGAATTCAATCTTGTCGAAAGCAGACAAGCGCTTCAAGATGCTGAAGTCAGGTTTTTTAGACGTGCCTATATTCCCGAAGTCAGTGGCTTTTTCAATTACAACTTGCTATACCAGACTTTGGAAGGAGGCATGCTTTTCAATAGGAGTTACCCGAATTCACTTGCTGGATTAAGATTGAGTTTTCCGATTTTTCAAGGAGGTAGAAGAGCGCACAACATCAGGGCGGCAAGGCTTGAGCGTTCTCAGTTGGATTTTGTTCAGGATAGTGTCCAGCTGATGATCAATAGGGAATTTCAAACAGCGCTAAGCGATTATAAGAGCAATCTTTATCAACTGGGGATTTTGAAGGACAACTTGGACCTTGCCGACGAAATTTACAAAACCGTAAGCCTGCAGTATGAAGAAGGGATCAAAAATTTTCTGGAGGTCATACAGGCAGAAACTGATTTGAGAACGACTAGACTAAATTATTACAATGCACTTTTCAGGCTAATGAGCAGTAAAATGGATCTGCAAAGGGCAAGGGGAGATATAGAACTGATTTTATGATATTTCTGAGGACATCTAAACCATTTTCAATACTGCTTCACTTCCTTCTGGGCTGCTGTCTTTTGTGCAGCTGCCAAGATGAACCTGAGGAAGATCCGGCTGTGGATGTAGTGACGGCTCCCGTAACCAAAATTGCCCATAAATTTACCAGCACCTATCCAGCATCGGTTGTCGCGCTAGAGGAGGTAGAACTTAGGGCAGATGTGACTGGATACATTACCTTGGTCAATGTACAGGAAGGACAGAAAGTCAAAAAAGGTACCCTGCTTTACACCATTGACCAAACCCGATATCAAGCGAGAAGAGAACAGGCTGAGGCAGCGCTTGCCATTGCTGAAGCCAATCTAGAGCGGTTTCAGCGGGATATCAACAGGTATGAAAAGCTTAAGGCAGAAGATGCAATAGCAGATCAGATTTATGACAATGCCCTTGTGGACCTCCGGAATGCAGAGCAACAAGTCAATTCTGCCCAATCCGATCTTGACAACGCCCTTATAGACCTAGATTACGCAAGAATCAGGGCTCCTTTTGACGGCACTGTCGGATTTTCACAAGTGAGGATAGGTACGCTAGTAAGGCCCGGTGAGACCCTGCTGAATACCATCTCTCAAGATGATCCTATTGCAGTTGATTTTTTTCCTGAGGAAAGACACTTGGCAAGATTTCAGACATTGGCAACATCCAATGAAGTTGAACAGGATTCAGTTTTTAACCTTCGCCTACCTGGTGGAGACCGCTATCCCTTTGTTGGAAAAATCTTTGCCATAGACCGTGCGGTGGATAGGAACACAGGCACTTTCCGTGTGAGGATCCAATTTCCCAATCCTGACAATGCCCTAAGACCGGGGTTGAGTACCATTATTGAAGTAAAGGATGACAGTCCTGAAGAGGTTCTGATTGTACCTCAAGCTGCCGTTCAGGAGCAGATGGGGGAATTTTCAGTTTTTGTTGTTGAAGGTGATTCTGTCAAACAAGTGAAAATTGTCCCAGGCAGGACTTTTTCTGCAAATAGGGTAGTGCAGGAGGGACTTTCTGAAAATCAGGAGATTGTGATCAAAGGTATGCAGAAGTTGAATTCCGGAGATGTCATCAGAAGGGTAGAAGAAGAGGAGGAAAACACACCATGATTGCAGCTACTTTTATCAGAAGGCCTAATACGGCTATTGTTTTGTCCCTTTTCCTTTTGCTGTTTGGCATATTGGCCATAGTCAGTCTTCCTGTCAGTCAATATCCGAATATTACGCCACCTGTCATTCAGGTATCAGCTACTTATACAGGAGCGGATGCGCTTACACTAGAGCAAACGGTGATGACCCAACTTGAAAAGGAAGTCAATGGTACACCTGGGATGGCCTATATTGAAAGTACCGCTAGCAGCGAAGGGAGAATGACCATGAACATCACCTTTGAAGTAGGTACAGATATAGACATAGCTGCAGTAGAAGTTCAAAATAGGATCAGCGTGGCAGAAGCCCTATTACCGGAAGAGGTGAGGAGATTGGGGCTTGTGGTCCGGAAGCGGAATCCCAGCATACTGCTGATTGTGTCAATTTTCTCACCAGATGGTACCCATGGCATTGATTTCCTGAATAACTATACAAACATTTTTGTTAGGGATGAATTGCTTCGGGTAGATGGTGTTGGGGATATTTTTGCCAGGGCTGAAGATTTCAGTATGCGGATCTGGTTAAGACCTGATAGGCTTGCCCAAGTGGGTTTGACAGCCAACGACGTGATTGCAGCATTAAGGGCTCAGAACATTCAAGTTGCAGCGGGTAGAATAGGAGCACCGCCTCAGCGAGGAGATCAGGCTTTTGAATATACTGTATTCACCAATGGCAGGCTAGAGACTGTATCAGAATTTGAACAGGTAATCCTTCGCAACAATCCTGAATCCAATGCCCTGATTTATTTAAAAGACGTGGCAAGAGTGGAATTGGGAAGATTTGACTATGCGTCAAACAATTTCACAGATGGAAATCCTGCAGCCTACCTTTTGGTTTATCAGACGCCAGAAAGTAATCTTTTGGAGACAGAGCAGGGCATCAGGAATACCATGGAGCGGCTAAAAAAGGATTTTCCAGCTGATTTGGATTATATTATTCCTTTTGAAGCTGCTTCTGTAGTATCAGAATCTATCAGTGAGGTAGTCAAAACCTTAATCATTGCCCTTTTCCTAGTTTCTTTGATCGTGTTTTTGTTTTTACAGAACTGGAGGGCAACCTTGATTCCAATCCTGATTATACCTGTATCCATCATTGGCACTTTTGCTCTATTTGTTCCTCTTGGTTTTACGATCAATACCTTGACTCTCTTTGGTTTTGTTCTGGCCATTGGAATAGTGGTGGATGATGCCATTGTTGTGGTTGAAGCCACCTTAGTAATCATGGAAGAGAAAGGAGTCTCAGCAAAGGAGGCGGTTATGGAGGCCATGAAGCACATCTCAGGACCTGTTATTGCCATGTCCTTGATTGTGGCAGCTGTATTCTTACCTGTTGGCTTTATACCGGGAATCATCGGTCGCTTGTACCAACAGTTCGCTATGGCTATAGCTGTTTCAGGGTTAATCTCGGGATTTGTGGCATTATCACTTACACCAGCCCTGTGTAGTCTTTTACTTAGACCAGTAAAAATTGACGATAAGTCAAAAGGCATTAATCGGTTCTTTTATAAGTTCAACACCCATTTTGACAAATTGTCAAAGTGGTATTCCAAAAAGGTTTCTTGGTGCTTGGGACATAGCCGGTATGTTTTGATTGGACTGGTGATCCTCGGAGGTGCAACTGTCTTGTTGTTCTACCAAAAACCGACGGGATTTATCCCTACTGAAGATGAAGGAAGACTTTTTGTTACTTTTGAGTTACCAGAGGGGGCATCTACAGCGAGGACCTTGACTACCATCAATAGGCTGATGGACATTTTAGCTGAGCAGGAGGAAATCTTGCATTTTTCAGCTGTTGCTGGATTGAACGCAGTAAACTTTGCTGCCAAATCCAATTCAGGCACTGTATTTACTCAATTGAAGCCTTGGGATGAGCGGAAAGGGGAGGGCCAAGGTGCTTTTGAAGTACAGGCCAGACTGGAGAAAATGCTTGCTAGAGAACTCCCTGAAGCAGAATTTGTCATCATCGCACCTCCTGCAATTCCAGGATTAGGCAGTACCTCTGGATTTACCTTTATTTTTCAGGAATTGGAAGGAGGGGGAGATATAAGATCCTTCTCGGACAACCTCAAAAATTTTGTTTCCCAACTGAATCAACATGAAGATATTGGGCAGGCATTTTCTTTTTTCAGTGCAAGCACTCCCGCCTATAAGGTAAGATTAAACCGAGAACAGGCAGCAAGACAAGGAATTGATATTGGAGAAGCATTTCAGACCCTTCAGGCATATCTCGGAAGCATTTATGTAAATGACTTTATACTTTATGGAAGGAATTTCAGGGTGGTGTTGCAGGCTGATAGCAGCTTTAGGGAGGATCCTGATGTATTGAGACAGTTTTTTCTAAGGAATGCCACAGGTGGACTTACACCGATGTCTGCTGTCACAGAGATTGAACTGATAGAAAATGCCCCGTTAATCAGCCATTTTAACTTGTTCCGTTCAGCTACTATCAATGGAGAAGCTGCTTCAGGGAGAAGCTCGGGAGAAGCAATAGCAGCTTTGGAAGCAGTGGCAGCCGAAAGCCTCCCGGCAGGATATGGCTTTGAGTTCTCTGGCATTACCCGTGAAGAAGTAAGAACAGGAAGCAGTACAATTACAGTGTTTTTGCTAAGTATTTTGATTGTATTTCTTTGCTTGACAGCATTATACGAAAGTTGGTCCGTCCCATTTTCCGTATTGTTGGCTGTACCAACAGGAGCATTTGGGGCCATCGTCACACTGCTCCTATTCCCCAAACTTGAGAATAATGTTTATGCACAGATAGGCCTGCTTACTTTAATAGGGCTAGCTGCAAAAAATGCTATATTGATTGTTGAATATGCCAAAGAGCGGGTAGATGGGGGAATGGATATTCCAGAAGCAGTAATGGAAGCTATTGAATTGAGGTTAAGACCTATTATCATGACATCTCTGGCATTTATTCTGGGAATACTACCTTTGGCTTTTTCAGGAGGAGCTGGTGCCTTGGCACGTCAGACGATAGGCTGGACAGTTTTGGGTGGAATGCTCGCGGCAACAATCATGACCTTGTTTTTAGTTCCTGTGCTATTTGTGACCATCACCAGTCTTGCATACAGCAAAAATGAACTTGCTGCACTCAAAGAAAATGCTGTGCAGGGCAATGAAGATGGAGAGCATAAGGAACAATCCTAAAGCCATTCCTCAAAAAGTTCTCGTTCACAATTGCACTTTGGGTTAGGTTTGTGCATGTTTATAGAATTGTAATATGATTATCCGCAATTGAACCACAAGGCAAATTCCCTTTGATTATCTAACTGGTAGACAGAAGACCTAAGTCGGAAGTAGTCCAGATTTTAAATTTTCAAGATATTTCTGATGAATTTTAAGCCTCCTGGCAAGAAAGCGGATATGCATAATTTGTAAAATGCTTATGTCACTATCCCAAATTAAGTTCTTCCTCATTTGTGGAATGCTATTGTTGCTTGCTTGCAAAAACAGTGTTCCAGAAGATCAAAAGCCCGAATTTAGCCGTTTTAGCTATGAAATTGTAGCAGATCATTTGGACGAGCCTTTTCAACTTGAATTTGACTCAAATGGCAAAGTATTTTGGATAGAGAGAAAAGGTACGATTAAAGCTATAGATGAACATACTGGCTCAATTATGGAATTGGGAAAGGTACCTCTTGCTACAGAAATAGCGCCTGGTCTGGTAGGATTGCTTTTGGATAAAGATTTTGAAGTAAATAAGCAGCTTTACCTTTACTATTCAGCCGCAGAGGACAAAGGTTCCTACATGCGGTTAAGTAGATTTACATTGCAGGATTGGCATCTTGATATGACTTCAGAACAGGTGCTGTTAAAAGTTTTCTGGGAGCAGCCTGACGGCCAACATTTTGGAGGTGGGATGGCATGGGATAAAGATGGGAACCTTCTATTAGCCATAGGATGTGATACTGCTCCAACCCAATACGCTCCTTATGCCTTTACAAATGCAGGTGGTCGTGGACAAGATGGTGGAAGAACTGCTGGCAATACCAATGACTTGAGAGGAAGTATTATCAGGATCAGACCTACCGAAGAAGGAGGCTATACCATCCCGTCAGGTAATCTGTTTGCAGAAGGAACTCCAATGACAAGTCCAGAAATATATGTCATGGGCAATAGAAACCCATGGAGACTTTCAATAGATTCACAAACAGGCTATCTACATTGGGGGGAAGTGGGACCAGATGCAGGTGTGGACAACACTGACTTTGGACCAATGGGATATGATGAATTTAATGTGGCCAAAGAACCTGGAAATTACGGATGGCCTTATGCAGTTGGCTATAACCTTGCTTACAATAGTTATGACTATGAGCAAAAAAGCTATGGGACACTACAAAATCCCATAGCACCAGAAAATACCTCTCCCAATAACACCGGATTGAAGGTTTTACCACCTGCAAAACCCGCTTTAATTGCCTATCCCTATCAGGTATCTTCAGAATGGCCTGTTTTAAGTAGTGCGGCTCGATCCGCTGTTGGGGGACCAATATTCAGAGCAGCAGATTTCAGCAACAGTCCCAGGCCTTTTCCTGCCTATTTTGAAGGAAAATGGTTGGTAACAGACTATGTACGCAACTGGATTATGGTTATCAGCATGGATGAAAGCAGGGAAAAAGCATTGGCAATTGAGCCTTTACTTCCCAAGGAATTGCTGGAACACAAGCAACCGCTGGATATGGATTTTGGTCCAACGGGTGATCTGTATCTGGTAGAATATGGTCTTGCAGGGCAAGGTAGAATATCCAAAATCGTATACAATTCAGGAAACCGTGCTCCGATAGCCATTGCTGAAACAGATAAAGATTCTGGAGTACTGCCTTTAAAACTTCAACTATCAGCTGCTCAAAGCCATGATCCGGATGCTGACAAACTTCAATATGAATGGACTTTGAATGGGCAGCACTTTCCAAATTCGGATAAAGTAAAGCCATCACTTACCCTAGAAACGCCTGGTAAATATGAGCTTATTCTGAAAGTGAAGGACAAGGCAGGTTTAGAAGCTAGGGATACGCTTCACATCATTGCCGGAAACGAAAAACCTGAAGTCAATATTGAAGTTTTGACTGGAAACAAAAGTTTCTTTTTTCCAGACCATCGTATTTCATATGCTGTCATCGTAAAAGATCCAGAAAGCAAATCAGTAAATTACGATAAACTAGCTGTTAGCGCAGAATACATACCCTCAGGCCTTTCTCTTAAAGAACTTGAAAAATTACTCAGAATTTCAGAGGCATCACCAGATATACCGTTACGTTTTTTGAAAACAAAGCAGTTACTCAGCACTTACAATTGTATGAGTTGCCACAGGGAAAAAGAAGATCTAGTAGGACCTGCTTATGAAAAAGTTGCTTTAAGATATAAAGGTGAAAATGTTGTTTTTCAAATACTTGAGAAAAGCATCAAAGAAGGAAGTACGGGTAAATGGGGCAATAGTCATATGCCGCCTCACCCAATGATTTCTGCAGAAGAAAGCCTTCAGCTTGTGGATTATATATTAAGTTTAAATGAAGATGCCACGACTAATCAAAGGCTTCCTCAAACCGGGGAGTACCTGTTAAATACTTTCCCATTGCGCAGAAAGGTAAGTAGGCTAGGACGGTTCTACAAATTCCAGCATGAGCCAGGTTCTTACCTGATCAAGGCAAGATATACAGATAGCGGAAATGCAGAAGTTGGAGGCTTGACGCTGAGTGATCAAGATTATGTACTCCTCCGCTATCCACTACTTTCCCCTGAATCAGCAGACTATTTTTCGGAATCGGGTATTTCTTATACACCATCCACTGAGGATCCTGGATTTATCATGACAGGTAAAGGAGGATATATAGGTTACCATCAACTTGATCTGACCGGTGTTCAGGAAGTTGCTGTAGGAGTACTCACCAGGTTCTGGCATTGGTCCCATTTTATCGGTGGTGATCTGGAATTGCGGTTGGATGCACCTGATGGAACATTGATCGGAAGCCAAAAAGTAATTGCACCTATTACAAAACCTGGGGAAGGACCGTTTTTTGGAGATGCGGCAGGAAAACCAATTCCTTTTGATGTAACCAAATATTCGGGAGTTCATGACCTATATTTAATCATCAGAAACCAAGAAGCAAAAGAAAGTGATGCATTGATGATTCTAACAGCTTTGGAATTTATACCGGAGAGCAAATGAAAAAGTATCTTATACTTTTGACACTTTTGTCATGCCAGTCTATCAAAGCTCCTCAAGGCTTTGAACCGATATTCAATGGAAAGGATTTGGAAGGTTGGCACAGGAGTCTTACCACACATCAAGGCATTTCTGAAGGCTTTCAGGTAGACAAAGGTGCCATTGTATTGAAGCAATCGCCTTATGGACAAGGTGGTATTTTGCTTACGGATGAATTGTACCAGAATTTCGAATTGATTTTTTCCTATAAAGGTACACAGGGAACAAATGGAGGTGTATTCTTCAGGTCAGCAGAAAGTGGGACAGCCTATCAATTGGAAATGATAGGGGATGGAGCCCCAGGTACAGGTGCGCTTTTTGGTGAAATGCTCAGGGTGACAACAACAGTTCCAGCTCCAGATTTGGCAGGCATCTGGAAGCCGGGAGATTGGAATGATTTCAAGTTACGTGTAGTAGGGGAAGTGCCGCAGGTGACGCTCTGGATAAATGGAAAGGAGCTTTGGAATGTGCAGTTGGAGCGCAATGATCTGTTGGCAGACGCTACGACTGGAATGATCGCGTTACAGCTGCATTGGAACGCAACTTTGCTACCGATTCCAGGAGGAAGTTGCTGTGCTTACTCGTGGAAACCTCATGCTTCACATCAATATAAAAACCTGTTTATCAAAAGAATATGAAATTTATTCTAAAGCCATTTCTTGTACTTTTTTTTAGCTCCTTGGCTACATACGCACAGGTACCAGAAGCCATTTTGCAAATGCAGTTTGTTGAAATTCCTGCTGGAAAAACATGGATAGGCAAGATTGAATTAACATGTCCAGAAGGACCCGATCAAAGAAATGTTCCTGATGCGCAACGTTGGACCTCAGCTGATTATGAGGCCTGTATAGAATTGGCCAGAAATCATTCTAGATCAGGTTTTGAGGTATTTTTTGATACAGCATTTTGGTTGGGGAAGTATGAACTTACCCAAGCACAATGGCAGGCAGTAATGGGGAAGAATCCTGCTTTTTTTCAAGATAGAGATGACAACAATGCTTACCCTGTTGAAAGTATCAGCTGGGAGGAGGTACAGGTTTTTATCAAAAAGCTAAACGATCTGGATCACAGGTACAGCTATAGACTCCCCACAGCCTTTGAATGGGAATACGCAGCAAAGGCAGGGGCATCTGAACCACTTTCTTGGAAAGCAACAAAAGAACAGGCGTGGATTCAAGATACCAATAAAGGCAAACCCCAAAGAATAGGTTCAATGCAGCCGAATGCGTGGGGGCTTTATGATATGCTGGGAAATGTGTGGGAATGGGTTGCTGATTTTCACAATGGTAAAAGTGTTCCTGATCCTGTCCCCCCGGCATCAGGAAAAGTACATGTCTTAAAAGGTGGAAGTTTCAGTTCAGATGTCACCAATGCAACCTATTTTTTCCATGGCGGAGGACCGGGAAATGGCTGGGATGTAGGTTTCAGATTGGTTAGAATGGCTAAATAGTTAGCTTTTGAATTTCTTCGCAGCCCAATCCTTAACTTTTTGGAAAAAACCTCCCTGCAATTCATCGTCATCCTGTTCTGTTTCTCCCAGCAAAAAGCCAACAGGTTCAAGTGCAGGTATCCTATCTAAGATCACTTTCAAAATGCCCAAGAAAGGTATGGATACAAACATTCCAATTATGCCCCAAACCATTCCACCTAATACCACCACAATGATGGTGAACACCGGATTGATATGCACCTTGTTTCCGACAATATAAGGTTCTAAGATATAAGATTCTACAAATTGGGTGATTGAAAAGGTGATTGTCACTCCAATAGCGCCAGTTGCTCCAGCCCCTGAGATCAATGCCATGCCCAAAGCCAAAAAATAACCTAGCACATTTCCGATAAAAGGAAGTAGTGATAGCAATGCCGCCAAAGCAGAAATGAGGATGGCTTGTTGTACTCCTGAAAAATACAGTCCAATGGAATATAAAATGGCGAGAAATAGAATCAGAATCAATCTTCCGAAGAGATAATGTTGTGAAACTGAAATAGATTCGGACAGGATTCTCCCCATACTGTGACGGTTTTCTTCCGCTGCCATCCGAATCAAAAAATCTCTGAATTTTCTTCTATATAACAAGAAGAAAAAAACATAGATAAAAGTGAGCAGGATATTGCCTACTGCTCCGAAAAAGGACAGCGCATAACTGCCGATTTTTGCGAAACCGTTTTCAGAAGAGCTTTTTTGATGTTGCCTATCCTGCCCCTTATCATCTATGGGTATTGGTAAATTTTCTTTGATTTCCTGTTCCTGTTGTCTTGGGCTAATTCCCGTATAATCCTGAACAAATTCTTGAACATCTTCAACCATAGGCGCTATGGTATTTTTGATATTTGGCCAGTCATTGCTAAAACTTTTGATCTGAAGCCCAACAATTCCACCCAGAAATCCACAGAATAAGAGGATCATACATGTTGAAATCAAAGAAGACCAACCTCTTGCCATTCCTTTTTTTTCTAGCCATCTGCTGACTGGAAGGATAACCATTGCAAGCAATGCAGCCATAGTAAGCGGGGCAAGAAACCCTTTCGCAACGACTAATCCCCAAAAAGTTAGGCATAATATGACCGTAGTCATCATGACGATCAAAAGGATATCTTTAATTCGCTTGTTCATAAAAATGGGTTGGAATAAATCTCAAGTTAAAGCTCAAAGTGGTGCGAAAAGTAAGACCTGGTTCCATAAAAGTTATCAATAAAAATGCCAGCGTCTGATTCATGCCTAATAGAAGAATGTACACATTTACATAGGTGCAGGAATCAAATTTGCACATGCATTGTTCTGAACCCAATAATATGACCTTTATGTCTCAAGCTGTCAAACTTTCTTTAGGGAAGCCACTTACGAATACCTATGCAGGACTTTCTCCTGCTTTTTATACACTTCATCGGCCCGTTGCTGTTAAATCCCCTGAACTGATTCTATTCAATTCAGCACTAGCTTCACAACTGGGTTGGGACACTACTGATTGTTCAAAATCTGACATTGCCGAAATGCTTTCCGGCAATGTTGTACCTGAAGGAGGCATTTCACTAGCCCAGGCCTATGCAGGGCATCAATTTGGCCATTTCAATATGCTTGGTGATGGAAGGGCGATATTGCTAGGAGAAATCGAAGCGCCCGATGGACAGCGCTATGACATCCAACTCAAGGGAGCCGGAAAAACACGTTATTCCCGGGGAGGTGACGGTAGGGCTACATTGAAATCCATGCTTCGGGAATATTTAATCAGTGAGGCCATGCATGGCTTGGGAATTGCCACTACAAGGAGTCTAGCCGTTGTGGCTACAGGAGAGCCTGTTATTCGGGAAACTATTCAGCCTGGAGCAGTTTTGACCCGTGTAGCCAAAAGTCACATTCGGGTAGGGACAGTCGAGTTTGCAAGGCAGTTTTTAGAAGAAACCCAACAGCGCCAATTGATGGATTACCTGATACAGCGCCATTATCCCGAATTACAAGATGACCCTAACCCTGCACTTGCTTTACTGAATGCAATCATGGAAAAGCAGGTTGGGCTGATTACAGAATGGATGAGGGTAGGCTTTATTCATGGCGTAATGAATACAGACAACATGAGTCTGGCAGGCGAGACTATTGATTACGGTCCCTGTGCATTTATGAATACTTATCATCCAGGGACCAAATTCAGTTCAATAGACACCCAAGGCAGATATGCCTATGGCAATCAACCAAGAATTGCCCACTGGAATTTATCTTGTCTGGCTGGGGCAATGCTGCCTCTGATGGATAAAAATGAGCAGAAGGCAATCAATATGGCTCAGGCAGCACTTAACCGCTTTCCTGAACTTTATCAAAAAGCTTGGATCAACATGATGCGTAATAAGTTGGGTTGGACAGGGGAAGATGCTGGAGATGAGTTGCTGATCAACCAACTGTTGGATTGGATGCAAGGAAACCAGGCGGATTATACGAATACATTTTTAGGTATTCAGGATGGTGATTTTTCAATTGAAGAGAATCTTGCTGATCATGATTTTCAAGAATGGTATCAGCTTTGGAAGAGAAGAGCAACTCAAGGAGGTCAAAGTTTTGCAGCATTGAGAGATAAAATGGCTCCCTACAACCCAGTGTACATCCCACGCAATCATCAGGTTGAATTGGCTTTGGATATCGCAGCAGAGCATAACGATTTTGGCAAATTTACCGAACTACTCAGCCTGCTCCAACAGCCTTATCAACATATCAAAGGAAAAGAAACCTACCAAAACCCACCAGAAGATGGTGACCAAGGCTACAGAACGTTTTGTGGAACATAATTTAGTCGTGAGTATTGAGTAGTGGGTATTGAGTATCGAGTATCAAGTATCAAGTATCGAGTATTGAGTATTAAGTACGAAGTACCATGTACCAAGTACCAAGAAAAAACCTGAGGATGCCTTTAAATACTACAAACTTTCTACTCATATTCATTATCAAATACTCATTACTCAATACTCACATCTCAATACTAAATACCAAATACTCAATACTCAAATCTCACATCTCAATACTAAATACCCAAAATTGACACCCTGGGCTACTGACATTTCACTCCTACGGGGTGCTTTCTTTAGAGATTGCAGATTAAAGTTTGGATTTCAATTCTTCTGGTTCAAAATTTTGATTATACCATGTACCAAGTACCAAGAAAAAACCTGAGGATGCCTTTAAATACTACAAACTTTCTACTCATATTCATTATCAAATACTCATTACTCAATACTCACATCTCAATACTACATACCAAATACTCAATACTCAAATCTCACTACTCACTACTCAAAACAAATACCTCACCTCGTAATTGGCTGAGGGAAAACTGGAAGGCTTTCATGTCCCGATTCCCCTACAGCTTGAACGGCAAAGAAGTAATTGTCTTTGGAATAAGGTAAGGTTAAGGTGGTTTCTTCTGTATAGAATTTTTTCTGCCACATGCTGGCATCCGTTTCCCTCATCAATACATAGTAGCCTTTGGCTTTTCCATGTACAGGTGCTTCCCAACGTAGGGTAGAAGTATTTGATAACTTTCTGACATCTATCCCCACAGCCTGTGGTTCGGAAGGGGCACTAGCTAATGCTGCAAGACTAGCCAAGTTAATACCGGCTATTTTGCGCATGTATTCAAAATCCACAAATTCTGGCAAATCGCCATACTGTATACCGTCCTCTACCCGTACATCCTCGTGCTGATGATAATAGTTTTCATTCATTTCACATACACGGATTGCAGTAAAACCCTCCCTTGCAAATGGGGTGTGGTCACCTCCCCGAAGGAAGCGGTCATTTCTGTAGAGTAATTTGACTTCCAACTGATCCACATAGCGCTCCCCGATCTCTTTCATGTATCTTGCCAATTGTCGGGATTTGCTGTCGTTTTCTCCATTGGTATATCTTCGGATGGCGGCCATTTGTTCGTCCTCAGCAGCTGGAACACCCTCTGAGAAAATCCTCACCCTAGTATTGTCATTGATATCGGTTTGGGAAGAATTCGAATTCCCGATCATATCATTGTTCAACATCGCAACTAAATTCCATTTTTCTTTCTTAGCCTTTTCGGCCAAATATGTAGCCCCTTTGAGACCTTGTTCTTCGCCTGAAACGATGACAAAGATGATTGTGGCTGGGAAGCTTTTCTTGGACATGATGCGGGCCAATTCAATAATAGCTGCGACACCTGAACCGTCATCATTGGCTCCAGGTGCATCAATAGTTTTATTCATGACATCCAATGCCCTGGAATCAATGTGGGCTGAAATGATGAATATCCGATCATCTTTTGGGTCAGTACCTTTAAGTGTTGCCATCACATTACCGAGTTGGCTGTCAGATGGAATCCTTCTGCCGTCTGCAGGTATTGTGAAAGTATCAATTTCTGATTTTAATCTTCCGCCAGATCCGGCTTCAAAGGATTTGAAATGTTTCAATACATATTGCTGGGAAGCCAAAATACCTTCCTGTCCTGTTCCTGTGCTTAAGGTATGCCTTGTCCTGAAATCCGAAAGATCCCGAACATATTTTTCAAGGTTCTGTGCGTTGATTTCTGCAACCATTTGTGCAATTACCGGATTTCTGTGAACCAATTGGGTTTGTGCTTGCATCGGTCCAATCACCAGGAACGCGGCCAAGAGTAAAATAATCTTCATTTAGGGAAAGCAGTTATATTTTAAGCTTTAAATTTATTCCCTATAAACAGACATCAAAACATATTTTACATGAATGAGCAGGTAATCCTACAACCTTCAGAATACGGCAGTTTTTATTCAGGCTATATCAACCATGCCAAAGGGAAGGATATTTTAAATTCCCTTATGACCCAGGTGGATGATCTCAGTGCATATTTCCTGACTAAGGGAGAGGAATGGAGCATGAAAGCATATGCACCGGGGAAGTGGACACCAAAAGAGCTTTTAGGTCACATGATTGACTGTGACAGGATAATGGCTTATAGGGCATTATGCATTGCACGAGGTGAAACGAAATCTTTACCTGGATATGATCAGGATGTGTACATGGAAGGTATGGACTTCAATTCTGTGGCATTGGTTGATCTTCTTGAGGACCTTTCGCATGAGCGGAAAGCTGTTGTTTCAATGATAAAAACATGGCCTCAAGAGGTATTTATGCGTATAGGTAGGGCAAATGACAGTGCTGTGAGTGTCAGGGCACTCCTGCATATCATAGTGGGACATACTGAGCACCATTTTCAGGTACTTAAGGAACGATATTAAGATGAAATGGCTCCTTGGAGCAGAAAAAACAAGATACTTTGGCTTTTTTTTGTTAGTTTTGCTGAATTTATCTAATACCGAATTTTACAAAATATGAAAAGAACAAGAGCACAAGAATCCCGGGCGGCCATTGAAAAACTGTATATCACCATGCGACATCTCTTTATGAGAGGGTCATACAAACCTATGGGAGTATCAGGAGAATCGCTTGTGGATTCACTTTTGGTGTTAAGTCCGGAAATCTACGGGCTGCTCTCTGTGGATGAGAAAATCGAACTTGATGGCTTGTTGTATGTAATGGAGCGGCTGCCAAAAGGCATTGAAGAATGCCGGTATATCCGATTGATCAGCAGAGAAGGATATGAGACCTCCAACTTCCCAGTGCTGATTCCAGCCAAAAGGAGAAGGAATTGCTACCGTGTGGATCAGGATCAAATGTATGTGGAAATGACAAGGGGGAGATCCGATATCTATGACATCCTTACCCACCTTACCTTTCTTTATATTGAATCAGAAAAAATCAAATCTAATAGCACAGATCATAAAGGCAGATTTGACCTCAACTGGCAGATGTTGGAAGAAATCGTGATGAAGGAAGAAAAAGGAGAGGAGTTTGACAAAGAAGTTGCCTGTTCTTACCTAAGCAACGTCATTGGAAGGACTTTCGACGAAACCCATGAATCGGTGTTAAAATTTGAAGCTTCCAAAAACTCCAATAGTCTGTTTTCTGTAGTTTACCACCTAGGAAGACTGGCAATGAATGAAGCTTTTGAAGGCAAAGACAGGGAAATAACTTTTTCAGCTACACTTAGGCAGCGTGTGGGGCACCATGTTTATGGAGAACTTTGGGCGCATAAGATCAAGTCCGTCCTTTACATGGAAGGTTTGATCAATAGACCTATCCATATCATTTCTGCTAACCTTCATTCCGTATTGAACCTGATCTATGGACATCAGGCATTGGGCCTTGACAGTTTTGAGCAACTGGAAAAAGTGGCCATGGACATCAGTGTCAGTGCAAAAGCCCATGAAGGCAAGACAATAAGAGACTATGCGCTTACCCATGGTTTTATTGAAATAATGGATCAATCCGGAACAAATATACATGTCCAACTAATCGATACGGCGAAAATGGATGTTGAAACAGTGCTTCCGGGTGCACACATTCCAAAAGATGAAAAAAACAAACCTGTCATTTTGGTAATGGATTATGCCTTCGGTGAACAGGCCTATGAGTGCTTTGATGAATTGCTCAAGCCTTTTGAAGCTGAAGATGGTAAAAGCTATCCTTTAGATGTGCTTTCTGCTTCCATTATGGGCAAAGCGGGAATTCTGACTGGAAAAAAAGGAGATATCATGATTCCAGACAGCCACGTTTTTGAAGGTACTGCGGATAATTATCCATTCCGCAATGAATTAAAGAAGGAGGATTTTGAAGGGTATGGTCTCGGAGTTTATGAAGGAACCATGTTCACCGTACTCGGTACCTCTCTCCAAAACAAAGATGTGCTCAGTTACCTGATGGAATCATCGTGGAAAGCCATTGGTCTAGAGATGGAAGGTGCCCATTACCAAAAAGCAATTCAATCCGAAAGCAGGATCCGACACAACATCAGGAAATCAGTAAAGGTACTTTATGCTTATTATGCTTCAGACAATCCTTTGGAAACAGGAAGCACTTTGGCCTCAGGAGCATTGGGCATGGAAGGCGTGAGACCTACATATCTGATCACTTACAAGATCCTGCAAAAGATTTTTTCATAAAACATAATTTTACATCATTCTTATTTTTTATCCATTTACAAAATATCCGCTAAGTTTTTAGCGGATATTTGATTTTTTATACTGTTTAAAGTTAATTTTTTCAGTTGTGCCTACAATCATCCTTAAACATGATTTTAGTCAGCTTATATCTTCTGGTTTCGGGGGTACTTAGCATCAAATTAAACGATACCAATAATGAAAAAGCTAAGTAAATGGTTGCCAAAGATGATGGTTTTTGTCTTGGTAACAGTAAGTTTTCCGCTATTGGCCCAGGTTAAATACGTAATCTCTCCGGGATCAGAACTAAAGGTAGATGGAGGCAGCTCCCTACACGACTGGCACATGGCATCTTCGGATGCTACAGGTCAAGGTCAGTTCATCTTGGATGCAGGGAAGTTAAAAGGTATTCAAAGTCTACAAGTAGAACTTGTTGCCGAAACCTTAAAAAGCGGAACAAAAGGACTGGACAGCAATGCCTATAAGGCATTGGGAACCGGAAAAAATCCAAAGATCAAATTTGTACTAAAAGATCTGACTGGCGCCGGTTCAGATTTCACAGCCAAAGGAGACCTGACGATTGCAGGAGTGACAAAGCCGGTAAGTTTTCCGGTAAAGGTTACCCAAAATGGAAACAAATTCAGCTTTAAAGGAAGCTATGACACAAAACTTACCCATTTCAGCATAGACCCACCTACAGCTCTACTAGGAACTGTCAAAACCAGAGATGAAATCACCATTACATTCAATACAAGCTTTCAACCCTCCAATTAAACACACACTACTATGAAAAAGTACCTAATCGCCCTATCAGCATTTGTGGCCGCTTCTTTCTCCACATTTGCACAAGGTCCTTCCAGAGACGTACAGTTCTGGAGACCATATGACCAAAGAGGGGTCAACGTATTTGAAACAGGAAAAGAAGATACGGTAGCCTTCGAAGGCCTTAAAGTAAGAATCGGTGGACATTTTGCGCAGCAATATCAGAATATCAAGCACTCAAACACAGCCAATCCTGTTCTGAATGCAAACAATGTCAATCTAAACCAATTGATTGAAATCGGTGGGGGTACCAACCTTGCTACTGCAAATCTTAATATAGATGTCGAGCTTGCAGACGGTTTAAGAATGAACCTGATCACATATCTATCCTCCAGACACCATCCAGAATCATGGGTTAAAGGTGGTTTTATGCAAGTGGACAAACTTGGCTTCCTCAACGTAGGCAACACTGATTGGTTTGACAAGTACCTGACTTTAAGGGTAGGACACATGCAGATCAACTATGGTGATGCACAATTCAGAAGAACAGATAATGGTAATGCAATGTATAATCCTTTTGTGGGCAACTATATCATGGATGCCTTTACCACAGAAGTTGGTGGTGAGCTATTCTTCCAAAACAACGGTATCTTGGCTATGGTCGCTTTGACAGGTGGTGAAATACAAGGTGGTATCACAAACCCAACGCAGCGTAAGCCAAACTTTATCGGTAAATTGGGCTATGACAAATATGTGACTGATGATCTTAGAATTCGTTTGACAGGTTCCATCTACACCACAAAAGGTTCAGCAAGAAACACACTTTATGGAGGAGACAGAGCTGGGTCTAGATATTATTTGGTCATGGAAAACACGCTTGCAACTACTGCAGCCAACTTTACTTCAGGTAGGTTCAACCCTGGTTTGACTGACAATATCACTGCAATGGTCCTCAATCCTTTCGTCAAATTCAAAGGTCTTGAGCTATTCGGTAACTTTGAACAGGCAAAAGGAAAAGCCAGAAACGAAGCAACAGACAGAACCTGGAATCAGGTTGGTGCAGATTTGGTCTACAGATTTGGCAACAGTGAGAAATATTATGTAGCAGGCAGATACAACCAAGTTAACGGTGCTTTAGCTGGTTCTGGACAAGAAGTAAGCATAGACAGAATCCAAGTAGGCGGTGGCTGGTTCGTAACTAGAAATGTCCTGGCCAAACTTGAATATGTGAATCAAAACTACAATGACTTCGCAGCTACTGACATCCGCAATGGAGGTAAATTCAACGGTCTGATGATTGAAGCTGTAATCGGATTCTAATAAACAATCACATCATGCATACCCTAGTGCTCACCTTGTTACTCCTCCTAGGAGGCTTTTCAAAAGAAAGAGAGGTTGTCGTCACCAGAAAAGTGATCACAGTCAGTGGACAAACTTCAATCGGTGGCTTCAATTGCGACTACATCCAGTCGGGCACTAGGGATACGCTTTATTTTGACAATACCAAGTCCCGTGGGGACTTGGTTTTTGACATTCCAGTTGAAAATTTTTCATGTGGCAACTTTCTACTCAACAGAGATTTCAGAAAGACCATAAAGGCAGAACAATATCCACACGCCAAAGTACGTGTGCGAAACCTCAAAGCCAACTACGGACACTATACCTGCGATATGACAGTCAATATCGTTGGGAAAAAATTGGAATATAAAGAGCTTATTCTTAACCGGGTACCCAACGGTGTAAATGCCAAACTCATCTTGAGCTTCGAAGAGCTTGAACTTGAAGCTCCAAAGAAAATGGGAGGACTAATCAAAGTGGAAGAGGCGTTACATCTGGAATTTTTATTGGGCTTTTGAAAAAATATTGCCGGTATTTTATCAAGAACCGGCAACATAATATCATTAGAGACAAATAAACAATACGTATATCCGCTTTCTTGCCTGAAGGCTTAAAATTCATCAGAAATATCTCGAATATTGAAACCCTGGAATAACTTCTGTCTTCCAGCCAGCTAATCAAAGGGAATTTGCCTTGTGGTACAATTGCGGATAACCATAAAAAACAGTAAGATTAAGCCTTTGTGTTTGATTTTTTCTCTCCGATTTAAAATCCCTTTATCTTAACCTTCAACATCATCCATAACTTCAGGAGCCAAAAGTCGCTGAAGCTGTTCGTGGATCATTTGGATTTCCGAATACATCATTTTTTGATATTCCAAATGCTCGCTATCACTCATGGGTTTCATGGCATTGTGGACATGATATCTCCGTTGATGCGCATCATCATGTGAATGCTCAAAACCAGGTACTTCAATAATGTCTTTGTCCCAAATCTTAAGGTTTTCTTTTACTCCTGCATAATCCACTTGATTTTCCTTAAGCTGCTTTTCAAAATCCATAATTTCTTCTCTTAAATCCAATGCATTTTGATGCACCTGATTAGCTTCGATAAGGGCATCGCTAATAGAATCATTTGATTTAGAGTTACATCCAAACCCTGAAATCAATAATACAAGTGTTAGGAAAAGAGCGTTTTTCATAAATATCCAGATTTTGATTTAAAGTTAAACAAAAAAGGCTGCCTGGAAAAAAGCAGCCTTTAGGATAATCAGTTCAACACAAGCGGAAAGGTAATGTCCATATCTGTTTCACCACCTGCCTGTACAAAGTTCTCAAAATGTGGATTATCCAAACCAGCAAATGCTTTGTTCAAATCATGTCTCAGCACAATTCTAAACTGGGCATTGTTCGTAGTTGGCGTAGGCACAACTTGAACATAACCTCTTAGACCAACAGGCCTACCGTTTTGATCTTCATCTGCATAGGTATAGCTCAATATCGGTGTACCTACAAATGCAGAACCTAAGAAGAAGAACTGGTGGTCATCAGCATCTTCCAGGATTTCTTCGGTAATATCTTCATTTTCTATCCTGTTGAATAGATCAATTTCTAAAAGATAACGTTTGCCTGCTGACAAAGTAATGGTGCCGATAGTTGGATTTGCACCTAATTCGAGTCCATCAGGGTCTGTAGCTACTACCTCAAAAGGGGTTCCAATAGCTGTACCTGTGGCATTTACTTCCGTAAATTTTAAGGTCACATCAGTAATCAATTCACCTTCATTTTCATCTTCTGGATCATCACTTTGACAGGCAGAAAAAGAAATTAAAAAGGTTGCCAACAACAGCATTCTGAACATTAGGTTTTCACTTTTCATAATAGTTTGGTTTAATATGTAAACAGAAATTAAAATTCATAATGAATCTTGAAAATCAGATTTCTTCCCATCTCATGGGTATAATATCTGAATTGGTTCATGTAATCCTTATATAATCGATTGAACAGGTTGTCCACCTCAAAGCTAAAATGCAGCACGTTACCACCTGAAAGTTTGTACTGCGAACTGGTCGCTATATTCCAAAGATGATAGGCCGGTGGAGGAGGGGCAAAATCAAAAACAGGTTCCCGATGCTGCCTTGCAACAGCAAGATGACTCAAGCCAACCTGGATTGGGGAGACATTGGCTATCTCAATGGAATAATTTATTCCACTCTCAATCCGGTCTGCTGGAATAAAAGGAAAAAATGAGCCATCAAGTCTGTTTGTAGCCCTTACTACGGAAGATCTTGAGAATACTTCCCAATGTCCTGTGAGCTGATAAAGGGCCGAGAAGTCAACCCCCCAGAAATCCGCATCTGCCTGTAGGTATTCGAATACATTGAAACTTCCTCTCAGCGATACGAGCTGTTGGTCAGTAGGATTGAGATAGATGTAATTATTGATCCTATTTGCATAAGCAGTAGCTTCTAGGTTGAGCCTGTTTCCGCTATAATTCAAAGTGTTGAGCCATTTTAAAGCCCTTTCACTTTTGAAGTCAGGATTTCCGATTTCAACAGCGGCCATGCCATGATGCAGTCCTTGGCTAAATTGCTCATTGATATTGGGAGGTCTCCAGGCTGTACCCAAACTAGTATTAAAAGTCAAAGAAGGCGAAAAAGAATATACCCCTCCTACAAAGGATGTGAAGTTTTGAAAATCAAATGACCTTTCCTGCAAATTGCCTCTGACAAATCTTGCTGCATCTACAGTTCTATAGTCATACCTTACTCCGGCTTCTAACTCAAGTGGTCCACTTGTATACTTTTCAATTGCAAAAAAACCTACATTAAAAAGATCAAAATTGGGAATAAGCGGAACGACTCCTGTCCCAGGAACATTGGAATTTGCTTGCTGCATCATGTTGATTCCAAGGGAACCATTCCAGTTTTTTCTGGTCTTGTGTACGTAGGAAAGGTCTAAGGTATTGCTGAACAATACCATTTCCAGTGAAGCTCTTTCATTCAATTCACCTCTTCGCCTGTCAAATTCCTGTCTGTGGTTACGCTGGAATCCATATTGAAAGTTGAGCATACCTCCATTTGGCAGGTGATAGTGCAGCTTAGCTTTCCCAAGCTGATGCCCTACTTGCTGTCTAGGGTTATTGATGGTATAAGTAAAGCCTTCATCACTAAATGGCCTTCCATTGGCAATTATTGCTTCAAGATCAGTCAAATTGCCTGTATGTGCATCTCTCAAAATTCCCAGAGAGGATTGATAATGGCTGAAATAGAGTTCAGCTCCGAGCTTACTGCTACTGTATCCTACTGCTGAACTGAAATTAAGCTCTCTTAAGCCGGTATTATTCTGAATATACCCAGGACTTTGGACATTGCCAATCTGCTTTCCTGAACCCTGGAATCTATAACCAAGACCTTTGACTTTTGCAGACCCCCCTGTATAAGTTCCCGCTGCATTCAATCCTCTGCCATTGCTGAAACCAATCAAGCTGAAATCCCCACTACTTATAGACTTAACAGGAAGTGGGGAGGGGTTGACTAAAATCACTCCACCCATGGCATCAGGACCAAATCTGACTGTCTCTGCACCTTTGATAACTGCTATGTCTTTTGCCAAAAAAGGATCAATTTCAGGAGCATGATCTCTTCCCCACTGTTGGCCTTCCAGCCGGATACCATTGTTTAAAATCAAAATCCTATTGCTGTGCAGACCATGGATAACAGGTTTTTGTATGTTATTGCCAGAAGAAAAAGTAGTGATGCCTGGAATACGCTTCAACGTCTCTCCCAAGCTTTTACCCCTCAATGAGCGTAGAACCTCCCCGTATATGCTAGAGATCGTATTGGTAGTTAAAACGGCGTCCTGATGTCCATGTATATCCACTCCCTCCAAGGTAAGGTCTTCAGCTTCTAATCTTATTGTATAATTGACATTTGCAGAAACACTGATTTTTGATTCATACGGCTGATGCCCCAGATATTGCACTTTGAGGTTATATTCTCCAGCACACAAATTGGAAATTCTGAAATTACCCCTTGCGTCCGAAATAACTCCCGCATTCAATTCGGCAATCCAAATGTGTGCTGCTTCTATTGGTTCTCCGTTTTCTGAATGCACAACCTTTCCACGAATAACCCAGGAGCAAGCTCCTTGCTGGGCTATAGCATATTGGAATATAGAAAGAGTCAGAATTAACAAACTAAGCTTTTTCATTTTTGAAACAGTGTTGCAAAAGTAGTTTATCAAATGAAAAAAACCTACCCAATCGCAACTTTGTTTCATTTTAACTTTCCTAAAATCAGTATAAATGATGATGTTATAATTTTGGAATATTTTTTTTTGGATACCCAAATTTGAATTTTAGATACCTATAGC
>DAIPZN010000007.1:0-71489 GCA_036782195.1 Cyclobacteriaceae bacterium
TGTTTGATACAATTGATTTTCGAATTTATTCATAAAGACAAGATGACAGACGGACTGTCATGTTAATTTCCGATTTTAGGAAGAACCCTTGCATTTAAAAGGTTCTTCCATAAAAATCAATGTATATGCCAAGAATGAAATAGTAACAAATTGGCAGTATCAATTCGGGAAGTAAGCGGGATCATATTCTAAAACGATGGGCCTCACACCTGACAAAACAAAAAGCTTGTTCCCAAATGAACTTAGCGTGGACAACTTTGAATAGTCATTATTACTGCCCAGGAAAGGGAATAATTTTTCGATCTCGTTGTTCATGGAATATCTTACTAATCCAGCACCAAACGAACCATATACATGATCCCCTATAACCAGCAATTCATTGGAGAGGGGACCGCCATAATATCCAAAGTTCTTCACATGTTTCCAATTTTCAGTTGCAGGAAAAAACTGAAGGAGCGAGGCGGTTCTTTGATTTACATCAAGTGCAATTCCATATAAGTTTTCTTTGTAATAGAAGGAACTAAATCCCAGATTATTTATAAAAGGAAGGGTTGATGGAAGGATTTCCCAACGATTAGCTGCTATATCGAATCTGTGAAGTGCCGGAGGATAATATTCTCCACTAGAATTATTGTATTCCAAAGTTTCAATATATATGTATTGTGAAGTAGCAAAAACCACCTTAGACCTCCAAAAAGGAATCGGCAAAGGTGCAAGCGCAGTCCACTGCTTGGACTGGGGATCAAACCTGTGGAAATGTTGGGTAGTGGAATAATCATCAGGCTTACTGAGCAAGTAAATTTTGCCCTCCGGCGTCGAAAAGAATGAGTTCCAAGGATAAAAAACATTGTCGGGATAAGGTTTTAACAAACTCAATTTCTTTTCCATTGGCTGAAGTTCATAGATCCCCTCACTGTTTAGAATGTAGATCCTCCCATTGATTGAGATGGATTTGGCATACTGGGATTCAATTTGAACTTGCATCAAGGTGATCGCAGGACCTTTGTAGGTCAGTTTGAGGGGCACCTTTCCTCTTACGCCTTGGTTCTCAAAATAGATCTCTAATAATTCCCGCTTATATGGAATGTCTAAATGAATTATAACCTCGTTATTTTCTATTAGTGACCAAAACGGTACATCTGTCGAGACAAGCTTGTTGAATCTTTTGTCAAAGGGGTTGAGATTATAAGCCAGGGCAGAGACTCTTTGATTTGATGTTACCAACAAATGCTGCCCAGGTACAAATTCCGTTGGAGCAAGCTCAAATACTTGCAGGCTGTGTTTTTTACCTCTCACCTTGATCATGATCTTTGGTTTGGTTTCAAAAAACTCAACAGAAGGTCTGAAACCAAAAGTGTTCTCAACCTCAGAAACAACGGGAATTTTGGACACACCGCCAAATGGGTCCTCATACTGGATTTCAAAATCACCCCCTTCCAAGTATTGCCCCTCCACAAAAACCGTGTCTAGGTAATTTACCTTATGAGGGGATTTTACTGTAAAGACTGGATCCCTAAAACTGATCTTCAATTCTGCTCGAAACTCCTTTTCTGCAACTTTAATCGTGGTGATGAAGGCATCTTGATTCTCACTAAAAACAATATTTGAAGGAATCGTGAATTTCATAAAATCATCTCCTACTTCAGTCACCAATGCTCTTGCAGACTCTATTTCCACCTCATAATTGGTCCTTAACCTACTGAAGTTCTTTCCTCTAATGGTGATGGTATCCCCGAAATATGCAGGGTTTGGGATTTCTATCTTTTCGACTAAGAATCCTACCGACCCTTTGCTTGTAAATTTCTCGGTTTTAGAATAGGTGATCCCATTTTGGGTTTTGACGTAGGCAGCTACATAATAAGTTGCCCCTAGCTTCATTGCATGCGTAGCTTTGAGTGTAAAAAGCTGATCCGGTTTGCCCGACTGTTTGACTACATCTGAATTGCTGATTGTAGGATATTGGTAAGTATTAAATACAAATCCATATTCAATGATTTCTTCAGTTCCGTATTCATAGACATTTGCAGCAAACTGGGCTCCATCTGTATCAACTTCTTGGATGTAGGCAATACTGAATCGGGTATGTTTGACCAAAAGAGGCTGATTTTCCTCGCAAGAAAACCCTACCCCTATTATAATGGCAAAAATTAAATATGTGATCTTCTTCATGCTGCTCAAAATTTAAGACCTAAACTAAGGGTGGAGAACAATTGGCTGTATAGCATCTCTTGCTTCGGAAGCATCACGCTATACTCATTTTTCATTTGGTCAAATTGCAATTCTACAAATCCACTAAGCTTTTTATTCAACTTTAAACTTGTCCCTATCTTAAATGCCGGATTGGCACGGGAGCTCTGCCTAGTTACAAAGGTTTTTTCAGTAAGGATGGTGACTTCATTCCTCAATACAGTATTATCCATTATGGCAAATTCACTAGTGGTTGAATTATGGCGAAAAGTCACTCCTACACCAAGATGGAAATCCAAATTCCCTCTCCTGAAGACTGAATAATTGACAAAAATGGGCACAAAAAAAGTCGAAGATTTGATCTTTTCTTTGCCTGAATTTATTTCTAAAGTAGAAACATGGCTAGCATGAATAGTATTGTCCTGAACAGAATACCCAAACCTGATATCAGCAGAAAATCTGGGTAGTTTTCTTAGTCCATGAACGCTTACGCCTCCTTGAATTGCAGGAAACAATTGATTTTCAAAGACATCCGCCCTCCCTTGAATGACTATTTTCTGTTGGAACTTAGCAGCAGAGGCACCAGCCATCACAACAGGAGAAAAACGGATGATTGGGATCTTTTCCACATGAATCTCATACAGTTCCCCCTCACACAAATGCAGCTCTCTAATAAAATGTATCAACTGCTCTTCATCGTAATTGGTCCTGTTGACCAATGCATTGAGCTTCAACTTACATGCCTCAGGCATTAGCTTGATCAGGACCCCTTGATAAGGCCGCTTGTCATGGACATTGATTTTTTTGTCTCCAAATTCTTTTGAAATGTATTTGGCTTCTAACATATACAAGCTGTCACCATGGTCAACAAAATACTTTTTGCCTCCTGCCAACAAAGTAAATTTCCCTGATACCAAAACCTGCACAAATTCTTTGACGCCAGATTGTCCAATCTGCATGCTCCTGAAATACCGCCCGTTACTCAACTTAAATTCTTTTAATTCGCTGGCCGAAAAATTTCTTGTAGCTCCATCCATTGACTTGAACTTCACAGACTGGTATCGATTAAAATCATAATTCCGGTCTACTTCTCCATATAATTTATCGCCTGAAGCTGTTAAAATATAATCATGTAAGGCTTGGGCAGAAATGGAATTTGACCAAAGAAGAATCCCAAAAAGCAGAGAACCAATTACTGAAAGTTTTGACATCGGGGTGATTTTATAAATTAGTTTAAAGATAGACAAAAAACTAAATCTTCTCCTAATCATAAAAAAAAGGCAGGGATGTCTCTCCCTGCCTTTTTGAATTAATGATCTCGTATTATATATCAAATAAATATTTTAAGGATATCATTGCCGATTGCAAAGACCATCAATGCCAACAGAACAACCATTCCAACTTTTTGGGCATTTTCCAGAAATTTATCAGATGGTGACCTTCCTGAAATCATTTCATAAAGAAGAAACATCACGTGCCCCCCGTCCAAAGCAGGAATTGGCAACAAATTCATAAATGCAAGTATCATAGAGATCAACCCTGTAATACTCCAGAATTTCACCCAATCCCATCTATTGCCATATATCTTGGCCATACCAATTGGCCCGCTGACATTTTTTGTAGAAACTTCTCCAGTAAACATTTTACCTAAAGCCCTTGCATTGACAATCACCACACCAAAAGCCTTTTCCGTGCCTTTGCCAATGGATTCATTAATAGTATATTTTTTTACTACTGGTTCTAATGGAGCATTTAAAAATCCCAAAGTCCCCTCATTGCTTACAGACAGTGTTTGCTCTAATGTATTACCTCCACGATCAATAGAAAGCAAAACCTCTTTCCCTTTATACGCTGCAAGTTGACCTTGTAGCTCATTGATATAATTTACAGGAATACCTTCTACAGCCGTTATCTTGTCTCCTTTTTGCAATCCTGCTTTTTCTGCGCTGCTACCTGGAGCAATTTCATAGACTTCAATTGGATGTCTAAGGTCGATAAACTGCCTCATGCTTTCTTCATCACCAAAGGAGTTGATAAAGCCTCTTGGAATATCTATCTGAATATTTTGTCCGCCTCTTTTTACGGTATAAAAGCCGCCAGAACTTAATAATGCATCACCACTGCTTAAGTCATTGATGCTTTCATAAGGTTGGCCGTTGATATCTACAACTTTGTCACCATCTTGAAAACCTATCCTTTGGCCTATTTCATGTGCTACTATTCCATGGGTGAGGACTTGATCTCTTGAGTAATAAGTTTCACCTTTTTGATACACCAACACCACAAAAATCAGGATCCCCGTGATCACATTGACAATGATACCACCGAGCATGACAATAAGCCGTTGCCAAGCCGGCTTGGATCTGAACTCATATGGCTGTGGCTCAGAGCTAAGCTGCTCCGTATCCATAGATTCATCTACCATTCCAGATATCTTCACAAAGCCTCCCAAAGGAACGGCTCCTATTGAATATTCCGTTTCCCCCCATTTGAAGCCTAAGATTTTTGGAGGAAAACCTATTGAGAATTTTTCTACCCTCATGCCAAACATTTTAGCGGTGAGGAGATGGCCCAGTTCATGAAGGCCAACTAAAATTGATAATCCCAGTAGTAGCTGGGCCACCATAATCAGTGTATCCATTATACTTTAAACTTGATATTTTCTTGTGTAATTGCTCTGGACTCTTTGTCAGTAGCTATATAATCGTCTATTGAAGGCTTTGCAACAAAAGTTGCTTTGGCCATTGTGTCAGCAATAACGTCTGACATTTCGAGGAATCCAATTTGATCTTTTAAAAACGCGTCTACGGCTATTTCATTTGCAGCATTGAGTATACATGCGGCATTGCCACCTTTTGCCAAGGCATCATAGGCCAGCTGAAGGTTTCGGAATGTTTCGAGATCGGGTTTTTCGAATGTCAAACTTGGGTATGCAACAAAATCAAATCGGGGAAATTCAGATTTATATCGCTCCGGATAACTCAGTGCGAACTGAATAGGGATACGCATATCCGGCAGTCCAAGTTGTGCTTTAATGGATCCATCTTCAAACTGAACCAAAGAATGGATAATGGACTGAGGATGTACCACCACCTCGATTTGAGCTGCGCTGACTCCGAAAAGCCATTTTGCCTCTATCACTTCCAATCCTTTGTTCATCAGACTGGCAGAATCTATGGTAATTTTGGCCCCCATATCCCAGTTGGGATGTTTGAGCGCCTGTTCTTTTGTCACAGAGCTAAGAAAATGCCTGTCTTTGCCTCTAAAAGGACCGCCAGAAGCGGTAAGGATAAGCTTTTCTATTGGATTGTGAAACTCCCCTACCAAGCATTGAAAGATTGCGGAATGTTCAGAGTCTACAGGATAAATGTTCACCCCTTTTTCTTTTGCCAGCCCCGTGACCAATTCACCGGCTACGACGAGGGTTTCTTTATTGGCCAAAGCAATGGGTTTTCCGTGGCTGATTGCATTCATGGTTGGAAGCAAGCCCGCATAACCAACCAAAGCTGTCAACACCACATCAACAGTTCCCATTTCCACAACCTGAGTCAGAGCCTTCTCTCCTGCATACACCTTAATATCGAGAGGAGAAAGGGCCTCTTTTACCTTTGTGTATAGCGTTTCATTAGCGATTACCACACAGTTTGGAAGATGTTCCTTAGCCTGTTGAATCAATAAATCAGCATTATTTTGAGCGGTCAGGACTTCAACTGCAAATTGATCTGGGTGTGCTTTGATGACCTCTAAAGTCTGAGTTCCTATACTACCTGTAGAACCTAGGATAGCAACATGTTTTTTTTCTGACATGAAGATTGTTTAAATATAAATCACTTTGCCAAACATGGCACCTGTGTGCAGAATATCTGACAAAATTACAAGGTTGCATGACTTTTCAGTGATAAAATTGCTCTCTTTTTTGAAATGTACACCTTTGGCACATAAATATCTGTTAAAACTTGTTAGAATAGCAAAAGTTTAGAACTGAAAGCAGCTTCAACCGTAAATTGATGCATATGGCAAAAAATCTCTCTCTGATCATTTTGGCATTTGCCGCAGGACTTGCAGGCGCATGGACATACCAGCAGATGCTCCCCTCTCAGCCTTTAGTCTCTACCCAACAAGAATTTTACCACAGTGATAGACCAACTCATTATGCGCGTATAGCTAATGATGCACCTGTGGTGGAAGCACCTTTATCCTTTGTGGAAGCTTCCGAGAGAAGCACCCCCTCTGTGGTTTTTATTAAAAATTTTTCAGGCACCGATCAAAGGCGGTACAGTATGTTTGATTATTTCTTTGGTACAGGGAATACGCCAAGGGTAAGCACAGGTTCTGGGGTAATCATCAGCGGGGATGGATATATCATTACCAATAACCACGTCATTGACAAAGCCGAAACCATAGAAGTAGTACATAAAAAAAGGACTTATCCTGCTAGATTGATTGGTACTGATGCCAATACAGATATTGCCGTACTTAAAATCGATGTAGAAGGACTTCCTGCAATTACAAGAGGGAGCAGCAGAGACCTGAGGATTGGTGAATGGGTCATTGCTGTGGGCAACCCCTTCAATCTTACCTCCACTGTCACTGCCGGGATCGTGTCCGCCAAAGAACGACAGATCAATATTCTCGGGGGGGAGTTTCCTCTTGAATCCTTTATCCAAACAGATGCCCCCATCAATCCTGGCAACTCCGGAGGGGCATTGGTCAACATCAGAGGTGAACTTGTAGGTATCAACACTGCAATTCTTTCAAGAACCGGCTCATACACGGGCTACGGTTTTGCAGTGCCTGTAGATATCGCTATGAAAATTGCCAATGACCTAATCCGTTTTGGAGAAGTGCAAAAAGCAATTCCTGGACTTGATGTTCTGGAAATCACTCCAGAGATGGCCTCAGAAATGAAACTTTCTTCACTTGACGGAGTAGTAGTCAACCATGTTATCAGAACCGGTGCCGCTGAAAAGGCCGGGCTTCAAAAAAATGACATCATTACCAAAATCGAAGGTTTTGAAATATTTGGAAAAGGGGCCTTTGAAGAAGTGCTTTCTTATTATTATCCAGGTGATAAAATCAAAATCCAGTACAAACGCAACAATGAATTAAGAAATACCACGCTTACCCTTCAGAATTTAGAAGGAGGTACAGGTGTGATCAAAACTGAATATTATGCAAGCACCTTATTAGGAGCAAGGCTAGAAGCTGTAAACGCGATAGAAAGAGATCGACTGGGAATCAACTTCGGTATCAAAATCAGCAATATCAATCGTGGCTATCTAAGGGAGCTAGGCCTAAACAACGGCTTTGTGCTTACCCACGTCAATGGAGAGCCCGCAAAGAATCCTGAACAAGTCGGTCAGTTTTTGGAAAAATTCAGCGGAAGGTTACAACTTGAAGGAGTGACACCAAATGGAAGAACCTTCCAACAAACTTACAATGTCAGGTAGGGGGTATTTTTCTACTCCTTACCTGCATAAAAGGCATGATTTTGCTTCAAAATATACTGTGATCTAATGAGGTTTTGTTGTATATTATAGAAAAATATAGACCCATGAAAACCGCAACTCCTATCAATTGTACTCAAAGCTTCAAGGATTTTCAGACTTCCCTTGAGGAGCTAAAAGAATTAATGAGTCTTTACCACAGCAATGCGTTGGATCAAAAAGTGCAGCGTAAAATCATAAGAAGTTTTGAAGTTACCCATGAGCTGGCGATTAAGACGATTAGCGAATATTTCAAAGGCCATGGAAGAAAACCTTTCAGCGGCTCCAGAGAGGCAACCGTTGAAGCTTTCAATGAAAATTTGATAGACGATGGGGCAGCTTGGTTGGATATGATTATTTGTCGGATCAAAATCAATCCCTTGTATCCGGGTGATCATGATGCCACACTGGTCAAACACATTGACTTGAAATACATGTCTCTTTTTGAAGTGTTCGCCATCAGAATGGCAGCAGTCCTGGATTAAGTATCGCCGGAAGATTTTTTTTCAAACCACTGTAGCGCCAAAACAAATCCCTGCGTCATTGTAAAGTAACGTAGTGATTCATTGTTGAAACCGCGCTTTTTATGAAAAAACACTTCCCGATTTCGAGAGCAGTATTCTTATTTATTTCCATCCTTACTGCTGGATGGCTTACTTCATGTTATGATGAAGTCAAAAGCACCTATACTTACCGCACCCAGATGCCTGTTTTTTTGCAGATGTCTGATGTCAGGAATACACAAATCAGCGTATTGCCTGGAAAAGACCTGGAAAATCCTGGCAAAATATATCTATATGGGAATTTTCTCCTGATCAATGAACCCCAAAAAGGAATTCACATCATTGACAATACCAACCCTAGTTCCCCCACTCCTCTGAATTTTATTCCAATAGCGGGGAATGTTGATATGGCTGTCAATACCAACATGCTGTATGCTGACAATTATGCAGATCTGCTTGTGTTTGACATTTCTGAAATCAGAAATATCAAAATGAAGACGAGGATTGAAGACGTGTTCATGCATATGTATAGTGACTTTTCGAGAAGCATAATCCTCACATACAAGGACACGGTACTGACTCATGATTCAGAAATCAGCCAAATGTGGGGCAGAGGCTGGGGAGGAATTTTTTTCAGGTCTGAAGCAATGGCCTTATCTAATGCTGCAGGCGGACAAAGTTATGGTCAGGGAGGGTCTATGGCGCGGTTTACCTTGATGAATAGCCATCTCTATACAGTGGATGACTACAGCCTGAGGGTATTTGATGTGAAGCAAAAAGAAGATCCCAAGCTATTGAAAACCATCAATCTGGGCTGGGGAATAGAAACGATTTTCCCTTTTCAAAACAAGCTATTTATAGGCTCAAACACAGGCATGCATATTTATGATGCAGCAGATCCAGCAGCACCTAAAGAAATGTCCGTATACCAACACATCACTTCCTGCGACCCAGTTGTTGTCAATGAGCAATATGCTTTTGTCACATTAAGATCCGGAGTGACATGCAGACTTGGTGTGGACGAACTCCAGGTAGTTGATATTCAAGACCCTTATCAACCCAAGCTGGTAAAAGCTTATCCTATGCTGAACCCACATGGTCTTGCCTTGTCAGGTGATTATCTTTACCTGGCAGAGGGTAAACATGGTCTCAAAAGCTTCAATGTTGCTAATGTAATGGCGATAGACAAAAACCAACTTGAATTCTTGAAATCAATGAAAGCTGTGGACATTATTCCAGGTCCAAAATCACTGATCGTAATCGGGCAAGATGGTGTTTGCCAATTTGACTATTCCACACCTTCTGTACTAAAACCATTAAGCTGTATCCAAGTCAAAAAACCTGTAGTCGTCTGATCTTAGTATGTTTAGATACGCTATTTCCCTGACCTTATTGGTTTGCATGCCTTTATGGCTTCAAGCTCAGCAATCAACCTACTTCAACCATACCGAATTTGGTGCTTCCTTCGGTGGGACTAAAGCCTATGAAACATTCAATCCAAGGCTGAATTTTTCATTTGAAAGTTTCAACGGTGTCACTATCCATCCAAAACATGCAGTTGGAATGTCTATAGGCTATGACCGCTATCCCGGTGTGGATTTGGTCCCAATTTCTTTTGGTTGGAGAGGATTTCGTGACCGAGGTGGTCGAATCAACATATTTGCAGCCTCAAATATAGGATATGCCTCAGCAGCTTTAATGAAACGGGAAAAAACTGATTTAGTAGAGCAATGGCATGAAGGAGGTCTGATGTACAGTGCCTCCATTGGCATCCGAAAAAAAGCTAGAAACAACAACCACGCCTTTACTTGGAGTATAGGCTATAAGCGTCAGCAGGCTTACTACTTCCAATCTTATCTTGACCCATTTTTTATGGGGTTTTCAAGCTTCAGGCTTCCTCCAGGAGCGAGTTCCATTGTAGAAGAGGCATTGACATTTAACAGTTTAACACTGAAGTGGGGATTCCAATTTTGAATGTTAGGGTTTAATTTTTAGGAAAAGACTCGGGCCATGCCAGAGTCTTTTTTTTCGTCTTGATAAAACCTTGCAAAGAATTAGATTATCCATTTCTTGGGTTGAACAATTATTTAAGCATATTAAAGTAAATTTTGATAAAAAATTGATTAACCCTGAACATGGTGGTGCCGTACCAGTTGAATGTTTAAAGGATTGTTAAAATATGCTTGAAGTAAGCGGATTGATCAAAAAATATGGGAAAGCCAATGCTGTGAATGACATCAGCTTTTCACTTTCAGGAGGTGAAGTGGTAGGATTGCTAGGCCCAAATGGAGCAGGAAAAAGTACCACCATCAAATGCATAGTAGGTTTGCTAAGGCTTAATGCAGGTGATATTTTGATTGGTGGGTATCACCATTTATCTGTAGAAGCTAAAAAGCTGTTTTCCTATATCCCAGAAACACCGCATGTTTATGACCTGCTGACCGTAAAAGAGCATTTACAATTTGTTGCCCAAGCCTACAGTGTACAGAACTGGAGGGAAAAAGCGGAAACATTATTGGAAGTCTATGAGCTTACAGATAAGCGTGACAAATTAGGCAGAGATCTCTCAAAAGGTATGCGGCAAAAGGTTTCCATTTGCTGTGCACTGCTACCAGATCCTCAAGTGCTTTTTTTTGATGAACCCATGATTGGCTTGGATCCTAAGGCAATCAAAAACACCAAAAAAATTTTCCGGGAATTGAAAGAACAAGGAAAAACCATCTTGGTAAGCACACACTTGATTGACAGTGTTGAGCAAATAGCGGACCGGATAATGATCATGAAAGATGGCAATATCCTAGGCAATGACACGCTTGCCAATTTAAAAACAAAATTCAGCAGTGAACACAACTCAAGCTTAGAAGACCTCTTTTTAGAACTTACCAAAGATGAATGACCTCAAGCTGCTTTTTCGCAAGGACTTATTTATCATCCTGAACAACATCAAACTAATCCTGAAAAACCCTTTCAGGCTGCTTCCATACTTGTTTGTTGTTGGGTATTTCAGTTTTTTCTACTTCAAAAGAAGTCGCACCCAAAAGTTGGATCTGGATTCCCAGGAATTAGGTAATCTTCAAGATGCCGCACTTCAATCAGAAAGCGTCAATTACGTGCTTCAAAATATGGTTGGAGGGTTGACCCTTGCCGCTTTGGCTTTTTTGATGTTTCAACTCTATCGATCTACAAAGAAAAATGTCAGCTTTTTTGGTATGGCTGATGTGAATTTACTTTTCACATCACCTGTATCGCCTTCCATGATATTGATATATTATATGATTAGAGCGTTGATTCCAGCTGTTGGTGGTTCTGCAATATTTATATTGTATAGCACAGCACAGCTGAATGATCTGTTGGATCTAAATGCACTCAATATCACCATCATGACACTTGGATTGACATTGTTCTTTTTTATGCTCTCCCCTATCCGCTTTTTGATCTATACAATCAATACAAAATTTGATATCCTTCCCCAGATCAAAGCCGGGGTTTTTGGATTAGGTCTTGCCTTGGCTGCATTGATCCTTATACCAGGCCTCATGGCTGAAAAATTCTGGCAGGGCATGTTTGCCTGGATTGGCGGCAAATGGTTTGATTTCTTTCCACTAGTGGGCTGGAGTAGGGCGATTATGTCGTATTTGGCGCATGAAAACATTTGGATATCCTTAGGATTTATAGCAGTCTATATCATAGCGTTTTTTCTTGTACTGACCTTGGTATTGGTTCATTCGGGGCACTATTACGAAGATGTTTTGGAGTCCACCAAATCAAACGAGGAAGTAAAAGAAAAGATCAAAGGGCAGAGACAGCAATCAGAATCAGCCATGTCTCTGAATTCAGACAAAAAACTTGACCTGCCTGATTTCGGAAAAGGGGCAGCTGCTCTGTACTGGAGAAACTACGTCCATAGCTCAAGGCAGGATTTTCATCCCTTATTTGGTCTATACGGTCTTGGTTTTGCTGCTTTAGCGGTAATTTTTGCTGTTCTATCTAACTTTGACTGGTTTTCTCATAAAGTAATTTACGGCTATCTGCTCATACAGATTTTGATGTACTTTATGGCTGGTATGGGGAGGACAAATGTGGGTGATCTTAAAAAACCTTTTTTCATTTTGATTCCTGCCTCTTGGTCCGCAAAGTTCTGGAACATGATCAGGCTTGATGTTTATCAGACACTGATCTTTTCTTTCGTTCTTATCATCCCTACGGTTATCATTGCCCATTTGCATTGGCTGTTGATCCCGTTGTTTCCTTTGGCATTGCTTTGCTTTTACCTTACTGGCTTTGCCATCATGCTCAGCACACATGCAGGATTTGATGAAGGATGGGACAGAAAGCTCATTAGGCCAGTAATTATCACTGGAGTGATGATTTTTGGAGTTTTACCGTCCATCGGAATTGGGATTTTCGTCTACTTGTTTACAAAACAGTTTGTTTGGGGCATGTTAGGAATGGGGATAGGAATGGGGATATTAGCTGGTATAATGCTACATGTCACCATGGACCTCATCAGCAGGCTGGAATTTAAGGAAATCTGATCATTCTATGATTAAGTTATATTTCATCAGCAAGCCATGAAGGGTTGCCCGGCTGAATCTTGCTTTTTTCAAGCTGTTTTTTTCAGGGTCAAGATTGAAATTTTCGGCATATTTAAAATCAGCTTTGTCAAGAACCGTATTGTCAAATACGCTTCCACTCAAATCACAGCCTGAAAAATTTACTGCAGTAAAATCCGCTTCTGAAAAGTCAACTTCTGCAAGTTTACAATTGGTGAAGTGGGTACCCCTCATCTTACACCCAAAAAAAGAAGTATGGGTCATCATGCAACCATGAAAAGACGCTGAAAGACCAATTGGCTCACATTTATCAAACCTTAGACCAAGCATCTTACAATCTTTAAAGATCACTTGTTGAAAGCTACACTTATACAAGCTTGCTACACTGAGGTTGCAATCGGTAAAAACACAATCAATAAAAGTACATCCGGACAGATCAAGACCGGAAAAATCACAAGATAAAAAAGTGCATGATTCAAATTCAGCCTTAGACCAGCCACTAAGGGTAAAATTGATTTGAGAAAATTTTTGCTCTAAATGAAAATGGCTCACTGCAAAATAATGATGTGTTGCCGAATTTAAGCAACTATGCACATTGGTTGCAATTAGTTTGACAGTTTCTTTTGGTAGATAAGTTACAGGCCTTACATCACATAGCCCATTTGATCTTACAACTTTCAGGAACTAGCCATCCCTCCCTTTTTTGTTTTGGTCCTTCAAATCCCGGAAAATCTCCTTGTGCTTCACCGCTTTGGTTAAAGAGCATATCCTCAGCTCTTTTAAATGCAATTTTGTTTTCATCAATAGTGTGTGGCAGAAGCGCTATATTGGTCTTTTCTTTGTTTTCCACACAGGGATACATGATACCATCAATACTCAATTTCCCCTTTTCCGCTTGCTCCATCAAGGCTGTCACCAATGCGGACGTCAACAGGTATATTTCCGGATTTTCTTCCTGAGATTGAAAAAAGTATGGACATACCAACCTCCAGAATTCCTTATCTGAAGCAGAAAGCTGATCATTCAATTTGGCTTCCTTAGTGTATTGATTTTCATTTTCCAGATCAGGAATGATCAGGACATTCAATACCTCTTTAAGTTCCCATATACCAAAAGTGACCCGCAGATACTCTCCTTCTTCCCCTTTCCATGTTGGCAAAAGCTCCGCTAAGCAGGCATCAAAATGCTCAGATGCATAAAACCATACATCCCCGGGCTTTCCAATTCTAGAATAAGAATCAGTAGGCGGGGGGTAAGAAAAATCACTGAAATTTTCCATAACCTCATCTGGGGAACTCTCCCTGGCTCTGTAAATGATCGCTTTAGGAAATAACTTATGGGTAAGCAAAGGCAAATCAATTTGGCCGAAAGCATTGAGAAACACTTTATACTTATCTGTTTCACTTTTGAAAATATGGTCGATTAATTTGGTGCTGAAATTATCCATGAAGTACAGAAACACATTTAAAAAGAATGACAGCAAAGCAGGTGGGAAATTGATGCCAAAATAGCCAAAGCTAAAAAATATGATAAAAAATATAGGGCTGCTCCCACTTCCCATTTTTCTCTCACTCCAGATCGCAACCACACTTAAAAAGCTTTGCTTTATTAGTAGATAAGAGAAATTTGGACACGTAAGAACAGCCCATTGGGAGGATTATCCTTTACCTCTCCCGCTTTTTGCCAATTTTATATCAGTGAGATCTGCAATACGCACAGGTTTACCGTTTTCTATGCTCTTGCGTGCCGCCACACCTACCAATATCGACATGGCACCATCGCGTGTACCTGCTGACTGCCGGTATGGATCTTGCATTTGTGGATCTTTGAACAGCTTGTCTTTCAGACGGGTATCTCCTCCTCCATGTCCTCCACCTCCATGCGGAATGGTGATGATTTCGGTGTCTCCAAAATTTTTGGTCAACCTCAATTCATCCCCATCTATTGTTTCCTTCCAAGGCTGTCTTTCCTTGATCCAAGCTTCCAGTCTCCCTTTAGTTCCATTAAAGGCGATTCGATAACCCTCATACGGTGAATAGGTGGTTAATGAATAACTTACCTGAACCCCATTCATATACCGGATCTGAACTGCCATTTTATCATAAATATCGATATCCTCTCTAAAGACACAGCCATCCCTCAAATATCCATCATGGTGTTCATTGTTGACATACAAATCCACATTATGTTGGCTTTTGGTGATATCCCAATAAAAATCACATTTGTCTTTATGAGGGCAAGGTCTACAGTTGGTGTGTCTGAAAGGTCCATTTTTACCATAAAACTCAAGCTTCCCATAGGCAAATACCTCTTCTGGATCTGAGTCTAGCCACCAATTCAGTAGGTCAAAATGGTGGGTGGATTTGTGTACCAATAGGGTGCCGCCTTTTGCTTTGTATCCATGCCAACGTCTAAAGTAATCAGCTCCATGAGATGTATCTAAGTACCAGTGGAAATCAACGGAAGTGACCTCACCTATCTCTCCGCCATGCAACATTTCGTACATCTTTTGTCTATGAGGAGAATAGCGATAGTTGAATGTAACAATTACTTTTTTACCAGTCTTCCTTTCTGCATCCAATATCGCCTGACACTTGGTTTCATCTGTAGTCATGGGCTTTTCTGTGATGACGTTGGCCCCAAACTCCAGACCTTTAATGATGAATTCGTGATGCGTACTATCCATGGTGGTAACAATCACTACATCTGGCTTTTGCTCCTTAAGCATCCTGTCAAAATCTGTATATCCTGGACTATTCACACCAATATGTTTTTTAGCAAATTCTACCCTCCCCGGATTGATATCACACAACCCGACAAATTGAATTTGATCCTTGTATGCTTGCTGTACATCTCGGCCAAACATATTGACACCCCTGACGCCCAACCCGACTAAGGCCAGTTTCATTTTTTCATTGGGTCGGTTGTGTAAGGAAAGTGCTTGAGCTATTCCATTTAAAAATACAGCTCCTGCGGTCATAGAAGCCGATTTGGCTATAAATGACCTTCGGCTGACTTGATTTTTCGAAGACATGTTTAAATCAGGTTTATGGGTTATGGTTAATTCGGCTTTTTAAGTCCCTTTAAGATATCAATTTCCTAAAAAACCAGATAAGCCGTTCATCAGATATTTTTACTAAAACACAATTCCTCACATTTCTCTCTTTAAAAACCTTTGGAATTCCATGATTAATATCAGGTTTTTGAGAGAGTTATATCACAGAAATCAATAGTGTATTAAGGCAAATTTGTGGTTGAAATCTTAAGACAATGAAATCATTATCTCCATCCTTGATCCAGAAGTACAATGTTCCTGCACCACGGTACACAAGCTATCCGACAGTACCTTTATGGTCCAATGACTTGAGTGAAAATGGGTGGAAAAGTATGATATTGAAAGCTTATGATGATTTTGGTTCAAATGAAGGGATTACTTTATACATCCACCTTCCTTACTGCGAAAGTCTTTGCACCTATTGTGGGTGCAATAAACGTATCACCAAAAATCATGCTGTGGAAATGCCCTATATCACCGCAATCATGAATGAATGGGATGCCTATCTATCACTCCTGGGTGAAAAACCAAAGCTAGCAGGCATTCATTTGGGTGGTGGAACTCCAACATTCTTCTCTCCTGAATCCCTACATGAGATGCTTTCCTTTATTTTGGAAAGTAGCACCCTACTGCCAGGATCAGAAATGAGCTTTGAAGGACATCCTAACAACACTACTAGGGAGCACCTTCAAACTTTATATAATTTGGGCTTTAGAAGAGTAAGTTATGGCATACAGGATTTTAATCTTGATGTCCAAAAAGCGATACATCGGATTCAGCCATTCGAAAAGGTAGCTGAAGCAACCACCATGGCAAGAGAAATCGGCTATTCCTCTGTTAATTACGACTTGATCTATGGCTTACCACATCAGAATCTTGAAACTATTTCAGATACCTTCCGAAAAGTGTCCGTGTTAAAGCCTGATAGAATCGCATTTTACAGCTATGCCCATCTGCCCTCCCACTTCCCCGCGCAAAAAAGCTTTGAGCAGTTCCTCCCTCAGGAACAGGAAAAAAGATCCTTATACGAACACGGGAAGGATTTGCTTAGAGAAATGGGATACCTAGAAATAGGGATGGATCATTTTGCGCTCCCTGATGACCCACTTTACATAGCTAAGCAGGAAAAAACATTGCACAGAAATTTTATGGGCTATACAACCTCTCCGTCCAAAATCCTGATTGGATTGGGTAACAGTTCTATTTCAGATATTTATTATGCCTATGCGCAAAATGTGAAAGAGATTGACCTATACAAAGAGCAGATAAATCTAGGGCATTTTGCCGTTTCGAAAGGACATTTGATGAGCAAAGAGGATATTGAGAACCGGTCTCTAATAATAAACCTGATTTGTAACCAAAAAGCCGAATGGAATTTTTGCTACTATTCCAACTTAGGGAAAAGCAACTGGGAAAGACTTAAGGAATTTAAAAAAGAAGGTTTGATTGAGTTTGACATGCATGGAATCCAAATTCTGGATGCAGGATTACCTTTTGTCCGGAACATCTGTATGGTATTTGACCTCAGAATGCAGGAGAAACAGGAAGCTCAATTCACTTTTAGCAGGGCAATTTGAGCTAGAGAAGAATTTTGTTTCAAGATGGCTCTACTGAGCGCTTTACTTGCATCAGGCGTATCCCTAACAATCAAGCTTTATGTTAGACAGAATCTTTTTTGAGGAATTTTCCCATGGATTAATTAGAGATTCTTTCGGAAACTAATCACAAACTGTCATTCCAGAACTAGCCTTTTCTTGACTAAATGCTTGAAGACTGGGGCTTCCATGGATACCGATTCCCAAACCTCTTACAATAAAAAGTATTCCTATAAACATGGCAAAATAGGGAAGGGTTTTGCTGAGTTTGTTTCTAAGAGATAAGGATAGCAGCTTCCCAGTGACCATGATTGACAAAAGCATTGGAATAGTACCTAATCCAAATGCAAACATATACAATGCTCCTTGCCAAGGACTCTGAAGTGCCAAAGAAGCCACCAAGGCAATGTAGACCATGCCACAGGGTAGAAATCCATTCAATAGTCCGGAAAAAAAGAATGCCTTTGGACCTCCCTGTTTCAGGTAAAGCCCTAAAGCCCTTTTAAGCTTGCCTACAAGACCAAAAATGCCCGAACCAGCAATAATTTTTTCTGATCTTTTATAGGATAAAGCCATGATCAAGATCAGGATACCCATTAGGATGGAAATCCATTGTTGTATACCTGCCAAAGCCAATGAAAATCCCAATAAACCTATTGTCAACCCCAATATTGAATAGGTAAGGGTCCTGCCGAGATTGTAGATGATTTTGTTTCGCAAGAAAGGGGCATTGTCTTTGGCTGAAACGGCCATAGCGATGGGCCCACACATGCCTAAGCAATGAAATGAACCCAAAAACCCCAATACAAGCGCTGTCCAGATCATTTTATAAATAAATTTTTTGTTCTTCGAAATATTCAGTTCCTCCTTCAGTCCAACTCAACTTTACTCTCCAATAGCCAGGCTTTAGCTGAGAAAGATCTAGACCATTGGCTTTCACGCCATCAATAGTAAAATTGAACTTTTGATCCAATCTCGCATCAGAAGGCCTAAATAGGTGCAAGGTCCCTGTAGCACCTTCAGGTAGCTGAAGTTTCATCCATTTCTGGTTTTGATCAAATGCTAAGACTTCATAATCCAATCTGCTTGCATTGCTGATCTTTTGCATTTGATTTTGATATTTGATCTCCTCTTCGTAATAATTCGGCGTCACCAGATGGATATCATCTTGCTTGACACAGATAGTGACCATGGTGACCATAATGCTCACAAAGCCTACAAATACCAATACGATTCCTTTACCCCATCCCATAATATTATGTATTTAAACTTTTAGATTGTCTGATGTTGATTTGCAGCAGAATGTTCAACTTGAAACCGGTGCTACAAAGCTTGTTTTAATTTTGTCAATTACTTTTCCATTTTGCAATAGCAAAAGCGTTACATCTTCTTGATTTGTCTTGATGTTTTGTTTTTCTTTTACCAAGAAAAACCTTCCTTCAAATTTGGACTGCCCTGCTAGGGTCCAGTTTTGATCACCTACTACTTCTATTCTGAATAATCCGTTTTCTGCTTTGATCTCAACAGATTGGTCATCAAACGTTTTATTGATAAATGACACTTCGTAAAGATTGCTTACTTCTCCTGTATCCCTTTCTTGGTAAGTCATTCCACGGAATCTTGTAACCGTCATACCAAGATCATCTCTAGTAACCAAAAGCGCTACAAAACCTACAAGCAACAATATGAGTAGTGCCGAATAAACTTTTACCCTTGTCGTGATCAGTTTGTTGGTTTTCTGTTGCACACTGTTGTCAGATGCATACCTAATCAATCCCTTTGGCCTATTGACCTTGTCCATTACATCATCACAGACATCTATGCAGGCAGTGCAATTGACACATTCCATCTGTACACCATTCCGAATATCTATTCCAGTAGGGCATACTTGGATACAAAGGCCACAGTCTATACAATCTCCCTTTGTCTGCTGGGTCTCCTGCTTGCGGATTGGTCCTCTTGGCTCACCTCGAACATGGTCATAAGTGACATTGATGGAGTTGGCATCCAACAATACGCCTTGGAGCCTTCCATAAGGACAGACTACAATACAGGCCTGTTCTCTAAACCATGAAAAGACAAAAAGAAAAACTCCTGTAAAGGCCATCAAACCGATAAAACCCGCCATATGTGCTGAAGGCGGTTGGCTTACAATTTCTTTTACCTGATCCACACCTATAAGATAAGCCATTACTGTATGGGAAATGACCAACGAAATAATAGTAAAGACCAACATCTTCAGGCTTTTCTTCCCTATTTTCTCTGAATTCCATGGCATCTCATCAAGCTTTCGCTGTTGGTTGGCGTCACCTTCTATCCAATATTCAATTTTACGGAAAACCATTTCCATAAAGAGCGTCTGAGGACAGGCCCAACCACAGAAAATCCTTCCAAATACGGCGGTAAATAGAATGATGAAAATAAATAAAATCAACAGCAAAAGAATCAACAAATGGGTGTCCTGAGGCCAAAATGCAGCTCCGAAGATGATGAACTTTCTTTCAAAAATATTGAAAAGCATGTACGGCCTTCCACCCACTTTGATGAATGGACCGATAAAGAGTATGGCCAAAAGCACATAAGAAAGGTAGCTTCTCCACTTGTAGAATTTGCCTGATACTTTTTTGGGATATATCCAGTTTCGTTTGCCGTCTTCCCTTACTGATGCGAGGGAATCCCTGAATTTTTCCGGATTAAGATTGGGATTGAGCTTGTTCATAATTTGGAAGGTAGTTGGTTTTTCAGCTCAGTCGTGGCAGGTAAAACCGGAAGGCAATCACCTTCCGGTATGGGATATTATTTATAGGGATTAGCTAATAGGTTTGGCTTCAGCTACAGCATCGGTTGCCCCTTCATCATTAGCAGAAGCATCTGTCTCAGGAGTTACAAGCTCTCCTTGTGGCTCTTTTGGATTGGCTGGAACAGTACCTTTCAAAGATATGATGTAGCTGGATACCTGCTGCATCTCTTCTGGACTCAACTGATCAGCCCAAGGAATCATTCCTTTGGCAGGTACACCATATTTAGTCACTGTAAAGATGTCTTTGATGGTATTACCATGTAGCCAATAGTCATCTGTCAGGTTTGGACCTACACCTCCGCCACCGTCTTGGGCATGACAGGCTACACAGTTTGCTGCAAAAATGTTTTTACCTGCAGAAAGTGCAGCAGTTGATCCATCGTACACTACTGAATTCTCATCAATGCTGCTGACCTGAGTGGCTTTAAAAGCATCAATTTGAATAGCCGCCAAACGCTGCTCATTTTCATATTCTTGAAGCTGTGTATTTCCTAGGCCTAGTACGGTATAGTAGGTGAAATATATGACACCAAAACCGATAGTGATGAAAAACACATTGGCAAGCCATGGAGGCATATGGTTGTCAAGCTCGACGATGCCATCATAGCTATGATCCATCATCAGGTCTTTTTCTTCTTTACTGCCTACTGGCCGGAGGTTACCGGTGATGAATTTCTTTTTAAACTCTTCCCACCAAGAAGGAGTAGCTTCTTGAGGGTTCATTTCTTTTCTGAATACACCTGCCATGAAATTCATGAGGTAAATCATCAGGATCAAGAGAAGAATAATGACTCCCAATACCACCGCCAATATGATGTATAGGGTCAGTTCGCTGCCGTCCATAGCCTGAAGCCTACTGGTCCAGGTTGCCTCTTGGGCCATTCCTGGGAAGGCCATAAATAGCCCTCCCAGTAGGAATAGTATAGATTTAAACTTTTTCATAGCCGCTGCTTTTTTTGTGTTCATCATTGAAAGGCATGTCTTTCATGTAATTGATGTATTTGTTGTCTGTTTTCAGCACCCACCAAAACATCCCTATGAAGAAGACCACGAAGATCACAAGGGAAATAATGGGATAGATTTCAATGTTCTCAATCGAACTTAAGATGTCTTTTTTCATTTCTGCTGAGTTTTAAGGATTGGAAGCAGTGGTTTTTTTGATGTCTGTACCTAGTCTTTGGAGATAAGCAATCAGGGCAACGATCTCAGACTCTGCCTTGACATCTATTCCGGAAGATTTCAGGTTTGCTGTGATTTGATCAGCCTGAAGTTTCAGGTCAGCATTGGCCTTTTGGTCATATCCTTCAGGATAAGGAACCCCTAGCTTAGTGAGTGTCCTGATTTTAGCCGGAACATCTTCATGATCCATCAGATTGGTAGCCAACCATTTGTACGGAGGCATCAGTGAGCCAGGTGACATAGAGGTAGGATCTACCATGTGGTGGTAGTGCCAGCTATCAGGATACTTGCCTCCTATCCTATGCAAATCCGGACCTGTTCGCTTAGAGCCCCATAGGAATGGACGATCATAGACAAATTCTCCAGCTTTTGAGTATTCGCCATAGCGCTCAGTTTCTGAACGGAAAGGCCTGATCATCTGAGAATGGCAACCCAAACAGCCATGGGAAATGTATAAGTCCCTGCCCTGAAGCTCAAGTGGGGTGTAAGGCTCTACACTGGCTATAGTAGGTACATTGGACTTTACAAGGATTGTTGGGATGATTTCTACTGCTCCTCCGATGGCTACTGCTATAGTGGCCATGATGGTGAAGAAAACAGGTTTTCTTTCCCATGCCCTGTGCCAAAACTCTCCTTTTTCTGCTTTATGTGGCTGTAGGGCTGCTGCCTCGTCTGCTTCATCTGCCAAAAAGGATCCTTGTGCAGCAGTTTTATACAAATTGTAAGTCATCAAAATGGCTCCACCAAGATATAGGACACCACCTATAGCTCTCAACATGTACATCGGAACGATTTGAATAACTGTTTCCAAGAAATTTGGATAAGCTAATCTTCCAGCTTCTGTAAACTCTTTCCACATCAATGACTGGGTAAGTGCAGCCACATACATAGGCAGGGCATAGAAGATGATACCCATGGTACCCAACCAGAAATGGGTTGTAGCCATTTTTGTGGAATAAAGTGGAGTTCTCCACATTTTTGGCCATAACCAATAGAGGATGGCAAAAGTAAGGAAACCGTTCCAGCCTAGCCCGCCGATGTGCACGTGTGCTACAATCCAGTCGGTATAGTGGGCAATGGCATTAACATTTTTCAATGAAAGCAATGGTCCCTCAAAAGTCGCCATACCATAAGCAGTGACTGCCACTACCATGAATTTCAGAACAGGATCTACCCTTACTTTGTCCCAAGCACCTCTAAGTGTGAGCAAGCCGTTGACCATACCACCCCAAGATGGGGCAATCAACATCACTGAGAAAACTACACCAAGGACCTGAGCCCATTCTGGTAAAGCTGTATACAACAAGTGGTGTGGTCCGGCCCAGATATAAAGGAAGATCAATGACCAGAAGTGAACAATAGAAAGCTTGTAGGAATAAACAGGTCTATTGGCAGCTTTGGGCAAGTAATAATACATCAAACCCAAAAATGGTGTAGTAAGGAAGAATGCAACTGCATTGTGACCATACCACCATTGAACCAAAGCATCTTGAACTCCCGCATACGCTGAGTAGCTTTTGAAAAAAGACACTGGTAAGGCAAGTGAATTGAAGATGTGTAATACGGCTACCGTAACAAAGGAAGCTAGGTAAAACCAGATGGCTACATACATGTGTTTTTCCCTTCTGGTCAACATGGTACCAATCATATTGGCACCGAAAGCTACCCACACCAAGGCAATGGCAATATCGATTGGCCATTCAAGTTCAGCATATTCCTTTGCCGCAGTGATTCCAAGCGGAAGGGTGATTGCTGCTGCTAGGATGATAACTTGCCAACCCCAGAAATGGAACCAACTTAAGGTTTTGTTCCACATAGGGGTTTTCAACAAGCGAGGCATGGAATAATACACACCGGCAAAAATGGCATTACCAACAAATGCAAAAATCACCGCATTGGTGTGTAATGGCCTTATCCTACCAAAAGTGGTGTAGGGATTGCCTAAATTGGCTTCAGGGAGAAAGAGCTGAGTGGCAGCCAATATCCCCACCAGCATACCTACGAGACCCCACACTATGGTGGCGACCCCGAAGTACTTTACGATTTTGTTATCGTAATTGAACTGTTCCAGAGTAGTTCCTGACATATTTACTTCTATTTAGATTTGGGTAATGTTTTTCCTTTGATTTTTTCGTTTGGATCAAATAGGATCCGGATAGCTGGTGTATGATTGTCTTCAAACTGACCACTCTTCATTGCTTTGAAGAAGAGGAAGAGAAAACTACTAGCCATCACAAGGCTTATGGCAATAAGTAAGAATATGACTTCCATTTTAGAAGATTTGACTTTTAAGACCTCTTTTATATGCGATATAATTGGTTACCACAGTGGTAAAGACCACCACCGAAATGCTGCTAATGGGCATCAGGATAGCGCAGAATAGTGGACTGACAAGCCCTTGAACTGCGAAATAGACCCCAAATAGATTGTAAGTAAAACTCAAACCGAAACTGGCCTTGATGATATTCCTACTAGTCTTGGAAAAGTCTAAATAAGCTGGCAGCTTATAAATGACTTCAGAATCCATGATGGCATCACTGGCAGGTGAGAAATTGGTGATCTTGTCTGTAAGGGCAATCCCTACTGCACTTTCTCTCAAGGCTCCTGCATCGTTTAAACCATCGCCTACCATCAAGGTCTTAGCTCCTTGTTGATTTAATTTTTGGATGTAGCGAAGTTTATCAGCAGGACTCTGATTGAAGTTCATTTTTACCGCTGAACCAAATACCTGCTGTAAATTCTCCCTTTCGTGATCTTGATCTCCGGATAGTAAATGGACTGCTTTTTGAGTTTTAATTTGTTCAAGTATATCGGCTATTCCTTTTCTAAGGCCACTCTGAATAAAGAAATAGCCTAAAACAGTACCTTGGATACTTAGAAAAACCTGGTTGCCTCCACTCATTTTGGATGTATGATCTGCTCCTGTAAATGAAGCCGAACCAAGTAGTACTTCTTGTGATTTGTAGATGGTCCTTAAACCCTTTCCGGCATATTCTGTTACGGCTTCAATGAAAGCAGGCTTCACACCTTCCAGGCAGGTATTGATCCTGTTGCTCAGTGCGTGGGTAGATTGACTCACCATGGCTTTGATCAAAGACTTGGTTTCATCAGAAAGATTTTCACCTATAAAGGTCACTGTTGCTTGTGAAGGTTCAGTAAGTGTACCTGTCTTATCAAAGACGACAGTATCTATTTTGGCCAGCTTTTCTATTACATTTGAATTTTTGAGATAGAATTTACCCTGTCCAAAAACCCGCAAGGTATTGCCAAGAGTGAATGGTGTGGACATCGCCAGGGCACATGGACAAGTGATGATCAATACTGCTGTAAAAGATTTGACTGCTAAGGCTATTTGTCCGACACTCACCCAATACACTAAAGCGGCAAAGGCAATCAATAGAACTGTAAGCGTAAATTTCCCACTGATCTTGGTGGATAGAGACTCCAGTGAATGGGTTTTTTCTTTTTCAAATGCCTCATTGTTCCAGAGGTCTGTAAGGTATCCTTGTGAAGGTGATTTTTGGACTGACAATAATAATGCTGATCCCTTCTGCCTTCCCCCCGCGTATATAAGCTCTCCCCTTTGCCTCGCAACTGGAACTTCTTCTCCAGTGACAAAGCTGTAATCAATAAAGGCCTCACCATCAAGCAGGATACTGTCAGCAGGAATCAATTCTTCATTCCTGACTTTGATTAGATCACCTACCCCCAACTTCGTCAGCGCAATGACCTCCTCCTGTTCCTTGACCATTTTGGTGACTGCCACAGGGAAATAAGATTTGTAATCCCTATCAAATGATAGTGTGTCGTATGTTTTTTGCTGATAAAGTTTGCCAAGCAAAAGAAAAAACAACAAGCCCCCTAAGGTATCCATGTAGCCTTCTTGACCAAGCATGAAAATATCAAACAAGGAGTATCCAAATAAGGTCACGATACCTATAGCTATTGGAACATCCATATTCACAGCCTTATTCTTTAATGACAGCCATGCAGATCTATAATAATCGGTAGCAGCATAGAAAAATACCGGCAATGACAACAGTACATTCAAATAATTGAAGGTCTTTTTGAAGCCATTTCCCAAAAGTTCGGCCTCAGCAAAATACTCCGGCAGGCTGAAAAGCATCATATTGCCAAAACAAAAGCCTGCAACAGCCAATTTGACTACTAGTTTCTTGTCAGTAACTGCTGGCCTTTTTTTCTCTACATCTGCGAGATTGATTGTGGGTTCATAACCTATCTTCGACAGCAAAAGCACCAAATCCCGCAAGGAAATCTGCTCGTGTAGGTACTTGATTTGTACTTTTTTCCTGATGAGATCTACTCTTCCTGAGAGAATGGCCGGATTGATTCGATTTAGGTTCTCCAGCAACCAAATGCAGGAAGCACAATGGATCAGAGGTATGGTAAATGTTATGTGACTTATTTCTCCATTTTGAAAATCTACCAGTTTCCTGATGACATCCTGATCCAGAAGGTAGTCGAAGCGATTGTCTCTTTTATTTGCAGATTTTTGAGAGATACCAGGATTGTCGGCTATGTCATAATAGCTACACAATTCATTCTCACTCAATACTTCATATACCAATTTGCATCCTGTACAGCAGAATTCTTTCCCATCAAAATGGAGAATCTCATCTTGGCATTGCTCCCCACAGTGGTAGCAAGTCTGCAAGGAAGGTTTAGGCGCGATGTGAAGTGGCTTTGCCATGTGATCCAAGTTTCGAATTGAACTATAATGAAAGGTAGAATGACAGCCTATCGTACCACATTCCACCTTTATAAAAATGGAATAATACCTTAGCCAGATCCGCTTGATAATTTTTGGTAGTCACCAGAAGAGTGAATTTATGCTTGACTGCATATGACCAAAAGTCCCCAATTCGGAGGAAATTAAATTTGATAAAGGAAGTTTCGGCTGTTGCGCTACTTACAAGCTGCACAATTTCCTGCTCCTCTTTAAGTTTTGATTTAGGAATAAAACTCGGAGAGATAATAGTGGCTTTGCTCTCTTTGATGTTGTCTCCAAACAGCAAAAGAAAATTCCTGATCAACTTAGCTGAAGCAGGCGTTCCATCGTAATGAAAGAGCAGTTTTTCAGTACTCAACTCCTTATCAAAGAGCAGTACAGGAATCGCACAAGGTTCGTTTTCCAGCGATTTCGGAATCTCAAGTCCATGAAGCCAATCCAGTACTTTGGGCAGGTGAGCTGAATAAAGGGAAGGCTGCTGATGCGCTTGGCACATCAGGCTTGATCCACCTTTGCTAAGGTGGGAAGCGAATCCTTCCGGTAATTTGCTGCAATAGTGAGCAGCTATAATGTGCTCAGGAATTGCGAAGCTTACCGTATTATCAATTTTCCCCTGCATAACCACTAATTCTTTTGTACAAAAATAGAGTGACTTGATACTCAGGGATGTGACAATAAAAAGGAAGAAATATGATTTAAGTCATGTTTTGGACAAGGAATATAATTCAATTCAATTATTATCCTCAGCAAAACTAAAGCATTGATCTTGAAAGGCCTTTAACCCACAGACTGTGTCAATTCAGTGACAGTAATATTTGGTGCACTGAAATAAAAAATAGGAATGTGTAGATAAATGCATCATTTAAAGAAATAAAAAATTCGGCCTGCTATTGGTAAGAATTGCTTGGAGAAGGATATACACCTACAAATTTTTACTAAAATCAAATGAAAATGAAGAAAATCAACGTTGCTATCATATTCTATAGCGCTACAGGAACTAATTACCAATTAGCAAATTGGGCACTAGAGGCCGCTAAAGCAAATGAAGCCTGTGAGGTCAAATTATTGAAATTTGCTGAAACTGCCCCAGAGGAAGCCATTGCCCAAAATAAAGACTGGGTCGCACATCATCAGGCTACTAAGGATTTGCCTCATGTCCATCTAGATGATCTGGAGTGGGCAGACGCAATTGTTTTTAGCATCCCTACCCGATATGGAAATTTACCCTCTCAAGTTGGTGCTTTTTTGGATACCACAGGAGGGTTGTGGGCCTCAGGAAAACTGGCGGATAAAATAGTGACTGGCATGACTAGTGCCTCCAATCCTCATGGAGGACAGGAAACAACTTTACAATCTCTTTACAAAACTATGCACCACTGGGGAGCGATTGTGATTCCACCAGGATATACTGACAAGATACTTTTTGATGCAGGTGGCAATCCTTATGGAACAAGTGTAACTGCGGGAAAAGAATTGGGGCCTGCGACCAAAGAGGCAGTAACCCACCAAGTAATCCGGACGATAGAGTTTGCCACATGGATACAGAAAGGCAAAAACCAAGGTTAAAGCTCCAAAATTTCGAGTCTCAGAATAAGGCAGTGACCTGCATCCTTCCGATATGAATGAGGCGTCCAAGATTTTCTGAATTTCTGCCCTCATATACCATGTTCATTTGGAGACCTTCTCCGATTTTCTGCAACCAATTCAAAGACCAAGTCAGGTTATTGCCCTGGCTTAAGGCCTGAAGCATTTCATAGCCTACAGGAGAATTGGATTGCCCATTGTAGTCGATATAGATATACCTGAAGTTAGCGTTCAAGGTGGTTTTGATCGCTTTCGCATACCTAAAATCCAGTCCCAGCTGATGAAGATATGCGCGTTCCTCAAGTTCCTGATTGGAAGTGTTGAACCTTGTGGTATATTGATATGAGCCGGTAGTTCTAAAAATACTGCTAGGCTGATAAGCTACTTCAGGCCCAAGAAGATTCTGTTTGATCTGATAATTGCGATTGTCCAGAAAATCAGATGCAGACAATCTGTACCCATTCTGAAACTGCATCCGGAGATTCCAGGAACTATTGATATTGTAACGGGTATTGAGGCGCCATTCCTTTTGCTCAAGATTCTCAAACCCCCCAGCCAACAACTGTTTATTTTGGCTATCGAATAGTGACAGGTCAAAACCGTACTTCGCGGAGGATCTGTTGAAAAAAAACGAACTACGGATCACCTGTCTTGCAGAGAGCAAATCTTCTGGCGCTACAGCCCCAACAAACGGATTGATCTTGTTCAAAAAATCATCCGCGGTAACTTTCTTTTCTATACTGAGGCTTGTTGTGTTTGAAAATTTATGTAAAAATTTTCTGACATCAGATGAGGCTTTCCAATCTTCCGGGAATTTTGCATTCAGGCGATAATTGAAAATGGTGGAATAAGCCTGGACAAACTCCCTGTTGGGGACAAATATTTTGATGAAATTTTTTTCATCAGGATTGATTGCAAGGTAGAATTCATTGAGCTGTTGGATACCATCAGAATTGTCATCTCTCCAAGTATGTGTGCCTTCCCCTGTGGGTACCGGTAAGAAAACATATTCCCTTCTAAACTCTCTACCATTTCCAATGGCATAGCTGAGTTCATTTCTCATATTGCCTTTAGCAATGCTGCCAGAGTAATCGATTTTACCCAGTACTGTGGTCTCTGCCCCCAATCCCATACGTACGAAATCAAGCTGTCTGTAGGTAAAAGTACCATTGAAATCATGTGATTTAAATCGTTTCTTCAATCCCACACTGCCTTGTTTGGCCTCTGTATCTTTGACCATCACACCATCCACGGGGAAGTTGTCGGCACGTACTGCAGCATTGATGAAAAAACCATATGATAAGGTGTCATTGGAATTGAGATAAACTTGGTGCTCCAAAAAGTTCATGGCTGTTCCGGCCACTGAATCTTTTCCTATTTCATACAATTCATTTCTATCTATTGAAATCCTATATCCAGGCACGACATATTTGCTTCTAAAACGAACATCCCCGGTATATCTTACCCAATCTGATCTTTGTTGCCGAACATCAGACTTGAGCAAAAAAAGATCATTCCGGAAAAAAAAACGCTTTCCAAGTTGACTATACCATCTTCCGATCTGTTGAGTACCTGTCAATATCTCTCCCCTGTTCCTTAAATTGACCCTGTACAAAAATTGGTTATCTACATCTTTAATGCCTTCAATCTGGGTATTGAATAACCTCTCATATCCCGGCGTATTAAGGTCCTGGGGCTCTAAGCTCCAGTCTCTGTCAAATTCTATGTACCTAAGCCGGTCAATAAAGCTGAAGTGGGTAGAGTTATATTCAAGTTCTGCCATCCCACGGAACACATAGTCTCCTCTAAACTTTCTTTTTTCAGAAAGGATCCCTGATTTGATGGCAAAGCCACTGTTGTCATCATTGTCCAAAGGTGAGAAGAGGTTTTGGTCTACTTGAGAAAAGGCTAATTCAGTATATACCTGCTCATGGGAATTGATTTTCAGTCGACTCCCAGCAGTAAACATCTGTCTCTTATTTGGAGCTGGCAAGGGAGAGGACAAAGAGTAATTACCCTGCCTTATCCCGTCAATTGGAGCCACAAAGCGAAACACAGGACCATTAGCAAGCTGCCTATCCCTTACATAGTCCCCATTGCCCATACCTACCTCCGCAAAGGAAATGGCATAAAATGCAACTTGCGGATCTGTAGCATATCTGTAGAAAACAATGGCATTACCAAGAGCATCTGTTTCTATCACCCGCTCATACAATACCCTGCCGGCATCGAAAGCCACACTGTCTATTCTAAGGACTCCCGCAGCATTTAAATCATCTCCAACAGATGCTAGAAGCTGCTTGTCTGCATCACTGAACTCAAAAAACAAAGGCCGGTTTCGGTTATCTTCTTCTTTGTAATAATTCAAATAAACAGTAAGTTTTCCATTATCCTGCACGTGGTTGGCAGCTAGTATGGATCGGGAGAAATTTCGCTCCGCATATTCATAATCAATCCTGATCCGGGTATACTGAGTGATCAGCACGTTAGGTGAAAAAGTGATTTCCCCTTGATTATAATCAATGACATAGTCAAAATTAAATCCTCGCTGCAACAATCGCCCATCCAAAAATACTCTTTCGGAATTAGCCATAATGATGATGAAGCGTTCGTTTTGGGGTCCAGGGATTTGATAAGGTCCAAATGTTCCTTCGGTAACTGGCAAGATTACAGAGGCAAATTTTCCTTTGGCAACCGAAGCGGCACCTTGGCTGGACGCTTTCCATTTTTCTCCTATTTTGTAATGGGTGGTAAACTGCAGCCCCTGAACATTTTTATAATACCTCAAGAACTCGGATTGGCGCTGTTGGAGCACCACATCACCTGCCGAAAGGCTAAAGCGATCATTATAAAGCTCCACCAGTACATTGTCGAAATCCTGAAGCTGTTGGGTGTTTCCTTCGGGTTGAAAAGGAACATTTTGATCTGTGATACTTGCCCGGATGTTTAGATTTTCGGCAAGCTGCCCATTCATCTGAAGATTCAGTGAGCTGTTGACAAAGAGGTTTTGGGAGTTGCCAAAGGAAATCCCCCTTGTCAGACTTCCTGACTTGTTGAGATTTGTTGAAGGAAAAAGCTCCTCACGGAAATCAAATACGGGCACAGCTTTAACCCTACGGTCCTTAAACATGGCCATAGAATCGTAATCTTCCATGAGTGTCCTTTTGGCAAGGCCTTGGTGAAAGCTATAAGGAAAAGTTTGATAACACAGTTTAAGGTTAACCGATTGTTTTTCTAAGGGAATCTGGATGGAAATAATTCCAGTGCTGAGGTCATATTGATAATCATAGGCTTGACCGAGGGAGTCAATGATGCTGATGCTCTCTTGAAGGACACTGAGGGAATCAAGTAAGAACCCTTCCTCTGAAGATACCAAAACCCACCTGCAATTGTCTGATTGCCCTAAACCCTGAAAGGAGGGAAATGAGAGCAATAGCAATAACAAGAACCAATATAAGCGGGACATATGCAGATGAATAGCAGCTGCTAAGGTAAGATTTTATTGGTTAAGCACTTTCATTCTTCTTCTGCCCTTTGATCCAGAATATCGAAAGCCAAGAAAAATGAGGTGCCTTTCCCAACTTCGGTCTCAAACCAAATCCTTCCTCCTACCGTTTCAACACCTCTTTTTGCAATGGCTAGACCTAGACCAGAACCTTCGGATTTTGTGCTGAAATTGGGAATGAAAATTTTATCCTGCAGTTCTGGAGCGATTCCTTTACCGTTGTCTTTGATCTCCAGTACAACCTGATGCTCAATGATTCGAAGAAAAATGTGAATTATAGCTTTTTTCTCATCAGCATCCATGGCCTGAATACCATTAATAATCAAGTTATTAATTATCCTTCCAAAAAGCTGCTTGTCTCCCATCACAAGTATCCTTTCCATTTGGGTAAGGTCGCCGAAAATCACTTTTTCCTTTTCTCTGATCTTAAAAAGCTCTATTGTATCTGTGACCACCTGTTTGAAATCCATTAATTCATTGTTGGGTAAAGGCATCTTAGCAAAAGTAGAAAAGGATGTTGCAATCTCACTCAATGTATCTACCTGCTGAATCAAGGTTCCTATCGGCTTTTTCAGTTTTTCGGGATCATCCAAATTTCCTTCCATTTGAACTCTTAGAAGATGTTGGAGGGTAAGCTTCATCGGGGTAAGCGGATTTTTGATTTCGTGAGCTACCTGTTTGGCCATTTCTCTCCAGGCTATTTCCTTTTCAGTATTGGACAGCACTTTTTTACTGGCCTCTAACTTAAAAAGCATGTTGTTGTATTCACTGACCAGCATACCGATTTCATCATTTGCTGGCCAAAACATGGGTTCATTGTTTTCAAGATCCGTTGCTTTGAGTTTTTGGGTAAGCAATTTGAACGGGAAGGTAAGATTCTTAGATACGAAATAAGAAACGAATAAAAATAAAATAAACACCACAACAAATATATTAATGATGTTACTGAGAACGTCTGCAATCAGAAGATCAAGCTCGGACTCGGACTCAAAAAAAGGTACTGCAATGATCGCCTTGACACTATTTCCATCCGAAGACCTTATTGCTGCATAGACAGCCTTATACTTCAATCTGCCAACTTTTTCTTCTAGCAATGATAAATTATTCTGGTTTTCAATCAATTCAATCAGTGCTTTTGAATTGATATATCGTGTAAGGATACGTTTGTCAAAAATATTGGGTTGAGATGTGGTGATGAGATAACCTTTCTGGTTATAAACATTAATATCAGTATTTGTAGTACCTGAAAGATTGTTTACCGCCTCAGGAAACTCATCTCTGCCAATGATACCTGCTTCTTGTCTTTCCAAAACTGAAGCCAGATTGTCCCTGACTATACTGGCTTTCTGAAAATATTGCCTGTGCAATTCCTCCTGATAGGAATTGGTCAAAAGTCCCAGAATGATCAAGCTGATGATAAGAATGGGGAAAAAGAAGGCGAAATTCAGATACATCTGAAGCTTAGTAGCATAGTTAAACTTGAACTTCCCAATCCCATTAGAAAGTGCATAAATCACTATTGCACAAAGGGTCATGAGGATAAATGCTAAGAAAAAGAGACTGATATCTGCCAGAATATAATATATCGGATAATTAGGCGCTGAAACAATGACAATTTTATCTCCAGATCTTACACCTAGATGGTGGTATTTTTTGCGATAGATCCCTGTGTTGAACAAGGCATTTTGCTCAAAGGTGTTCTCCAATGCAGCTGAGCGATAATTGAATACCCCAACTTCATAAAGAAGCGTTCCTTCTACATAGACTGCATAATCATAATTGTTTTCATTGATAGTAGTCATGTACCTATTATCCATGAGTAATTTAGGAAATACAGATCCTGGTAAAATACGAAGCTGTCTCAATTCCAAAAATATTGTCCCGATAAAGGAATTTCCCCTGTACAATGGAATGAAGGCAAAATATTGGTTACCAATATTCTCCTCTCCCCCTTTTACAAAATATAGTTCTTTGACTGTTGTGAGATAATCACTTTTGACATACCGCATTCGAAGATCTTGCAGGGTTTCGGTACTGTTCCTATCCAAAACATTGTCCCCTGTCGCATTAAAAACCTTTATTTTTAATGCATACTGATCAAAATAATTGGAGACATGAATCCTGCGGATTTTTCTATCTATAACCTCTTTGGACTGAAGCGGGTCAATAAGGTTGTTTTTGATAAAAACATCTGCTCCGATCCGATCCATAATGTCAGCAAGAAAAACTTCAGCCATGACATCATTATCAATCAATTGTTGGCTTCCAAACCTGGTTTTGGATTGGTGCTGCCTGTCAAGAAACACTTCATGGGCTGCAATCCCCATAATAATCGCTCCAATCATACAAGCAAAGAAAAAAGTCAAAAAGGTGTTCAGTCCTAATTTGGCGATGTTGTTGTACAACTGGAAACTGATGATTGAAATGAGAAAAATAAGGTGGGTAAAATAAACCAAAGCGAGTATCCATTCAATATAAAATAAAACAGATATGACAGGTATAGAAAAATAAAGCAGGATTTTTAGTGCATATGTCCGGATAGCTGTGTCTTGATCAAGCACTTTACTTAGTGCCATAATGGAAAACAACAGGTATAATGCAGCCCCTAGGAAAACAATAATCAAGCTGATCCCCATAAAAAAATTAAAAGAGGGAAGGCTAAGAATGTTCAGTTCCCATTGGGCATTGCTAAGGATATCTATGTAAAGCCAATAAAAAAAGCCAAGAAGACACGTGGAAACAACATATACCAACAATATAAAAAACCAGTTGGGATATTGCTTCCCTCTCAACTTAAGCCTTTCTTTGAATCCAGCTCTTCCTGTCAATGCCAGTAGCATCCCAAAAATAACGATAAAACAGCACACATTGAGGAGTAGGTCTCCTAAGCTTGGATTGAGCCAAGATGAGGCAAAATAGGTAGGGTCAAATAGGGGGTAGTCAAAAAAATCGTTAGGGAAACTGAAAAAAATCATGAATCCCCTAATGGAAACCAAAATTACTGCAGTGTAGAAAATGGCAAGCTTTCTTTTGCCTTTTTTCCAAAGCGCCTGGATATAATCATACCCTAAAATCCATACTAGAAACAATAAGGAGAAGAAAAACACCAACAACACAAGGTTTTTTCGTTGCCCTACCGGCTGATACCCCTCTTCAAAATAAACAGAAAACAGGAATTCCCCTTTGGAATTGGTGACTTCATGATAATCCTCTACTTGGTCTTTTGAAATGGAAATGTTTTCATTGCCGAAGATGTCAGGGTTAAATCCTGAGTCCAGGTAAGCATTCTGAATCTCCCTTTTATAATATAGCGGATATAGATGGACAAGCCAGTACCCCTTTTCGTTTCTGCTAAATCGCCGAATTTTGGAATAAAAAATCCCTAACCTATCCTCTAATATATGTTGGTTTTTCTGACTGTTGATAAGCTCGAAATCAGGCAGAAAAGCAAAATCAGACCAATATATTAGCCTGCCGTTTTCATCAAAAAGATAGTAGGGATGTGAAGAATTAATAGATAATTTAGAATAGGAAAAGGATTCATCAGGTCTATTTTGCATGAGGATTTCGATAAAATCATCATCAAATTCCTCATCCACCTTTTCTATTCGATTTTCTATCGGCCTTAAAAAACTTTCTTCAGTTTGATATCCTCCGAAAAAGTAATTTATAGCAAGCAGCAACCCAATGCTTAGGATAGATAAAAGGAGAACAAATCGTTTTTTTTTCAACATAAGCTTCCTAAAAGCTAAAAGGCAAAGCTGCATTACAAACTTTGCCTTTTAATTTCAGAATTTTTCTCCTTGGAATACAAACTTGGTCTTTCTTTTTTTGGCGTGTTTGTACCATAGAATGCCGATGACAAGCGCTGCTAGATAGGGCATCGCCAACAAATAAAGAATGCCAGTATTAAGTCCAGCTCCAACGGCTGTGTCTCCATTGCTGACATTGTTTTCAATCGTCGCCCTACACATGGCACATTGCCCGACTGCATGAAGCTGAATCAAGGTGGCAAGTAGGAAAGAAAGAAATACGGATTTTAATTTTTGCATTGATATTAGAACGAATTCATTTATCTGGCAGTTCAGAAAATATAATAAGGACTGATCATCAAATAAACAACCACTCCGGTAACAGTCACATAAAGCCAAATCGGAAAAGCAAATTTAACCACTTTTCTATGTTTAGCTCTTTGGTCGGTATAACCATAATAGTATGCCAACAAGATAGGAAATAACGCAACTGCGGCAAGAATAATGTGTGAAATCAGAATAAAATAATACACAGGCCTTATCCAACCTTCACCACCAAAAGTTGTACTCTCAGCTGTAGCGTGATAAACCACATAGGAAATCAAAAAGATAGCTCCTAAGCCAAATGCACTTGTCATAGCCGCATTGTGATATGTGACATTCCCATTTTTAATGAAAATCACTCCCATGATCAAGGCAAAACTTGCCGCCGTATTAATGACTGCATTCAAATGAGGGAGAAAATACACCCACTGGGAGGACACATCTATTTTAGATGGCATAAACAACAGCACTGCCACAACCACAGGAACAGCAACAGAGATTGCTGTGATCAATTTGATAATTCCGTTGTTGTTGGTTTCAGGTACGCTAATTTTTTCCATAAAGCAATATCTTAGTTTCTAATATCAATTTGTCTACATCTTCTCGGTTTGTACCGCTATAATACCCTCTAATTCTTCCCAATTCATCCACAAGAACAAATTTATCACTATGGACGAAATCGTCAGGATTACCCTGTCCATCAATTGTTGGCAGAATAAACCCACAACGTGCAAGCCGATAAGTTTCTTCAACTCCTCCAGAAAGAAAATGCCATTTACTGGAAGCATTATGTTTTTGAGCATATGACTCTAGCACCTCTGGGGTATCAAAAGTCGGATCAATAGAAATTGAATATATCTGAACATCCTCTCTATCTCGAAAGGCATCATCTACACGCTCCATTTCGGTAGACATTACCGGACAGATACTGGGACAAGATGTGAAGAAAAAATCAACAATTGTGATTTTCCCATTCATGTCAGTACGGCCAAGAGGAATGTTGTTTTGGGAAATAAAGCTGAAATCGGGAATATAATGTTGGACACCATCAGGATAATCACACTCCTGATATGGATCCTCTACACCATTTTCAAATAAAACTGGAATTGCATAGGTATTGTTGCCAAATGTTTTCAGAAAAACAATGATCAGAACTGGTACCATTAATATGCACAACAACACCATTCCTTGTAATAAACGAATACCCCTCATAACTATAATCTGTATAAAAAATTAGGTTGAAGATGCGCTCCCCAACCTAATTTAAATCTGTTTTAAAAGGAATTCACCATCTGATAAGGAAGATTTCTATACCTTCTTTTACAAGTGCAATGACAAGCCAAACCAAGAAAATCAAAGGAACTATGATCGAATAAAAAAGCGGTTTAGCTTCTTCACCCAAGTGCATAAACTCCATCATGATATATTTGGCTTTCCAAATGGTCAGTGCAATAAAGAGAAAATATAGCAAAAGACCTCTAGGCATAGTAAAAGCCATTACGAATTCAACCGCAGTAATAGCTAATAAGATCAAAGCTGTTTTCCAGATTTTTTTGATCTTCTCTTCATTTCTTGGAAGTACTTCCAGTGTGGATTTATTTTCGTGTGATGCCATATCTCAATATTTTTAAATCAGATCAAATAGAAGAATGTGAATACAAATACCCAAACCAGGTCAACAAAGTGCCAATAGAGACCAATTTTCTCAACCATTTCGTAATGACCTCTTCTTTCGTAAACTCCTACTGCAGCTTGATAAAAAGCCATAAAGAGTAAGAATACACCTATAGTTACGTGAAAACCATGGAACCCGGTTATGAAAAAGAACAATTGTGCAAATGCTGCCGGCCCATATTCGTTCACCAATAGGTTGGCTCCAAAAACAGTATCTGTAATAACTTGGCCTGTCCTATTCACATAAGTGAGCACTGAACCACTGTCTGTTCCATGGATAAAGTGTGTCCATTCCCATGCTTGACAGCTAAGGAATGTAATCCCACCTAAAAGTGTCCAAAGCAACCATTTTACAACATCATCCCTGTCATTTCTGTGGCCGGCCTCAACAGCTAAAACCATCGTGACTGAGCTCATAATCAGAATAAATGTCATGATACCCACGAAAATCAATGGCGCATGGAAGCCATGCATAAAAGGAAGGGCATCAAATACCAATTCAGGAACTGGCCAATACTCGTTGGATCCGGCAAACTGATCCATAGGACCTTCATAACCTGGATATGATACCCGAATAGCTGCGTAAGTAATCAAAAAAGCAGCAAAAGTAAAGATATCAGACAAGAGGAAAAACCACATCATGAGCTTTCCATAACTTGCTTTCATGGGTTCATTTCCACCTCCCCAAACCCCTCTTTTCGGGCTAACGCCTATGGCAGTTGCAGTCGTAGACATATTGATTTTAATTAAACTTTATTTTTAATGATTTAAAAGCAAAAACATAAACAGGTACAACCAAAGACCTCCAAGAAAATGCCAATAGGTAAGGCACATCTCCAATGCAGTCATATTTTTTGAATGAACCTGATATTTGAATGACGAAATTAATACAATAATTAGAAATATCACACCACTGATCAGGTGTATAGCGTGCAATCCTGTAAAAATATACAGAAATGAACCAGAAGGATTTCCAACGAAATAAACATCACGGTCTACTAGCGCTACCCAACTATACCATTGCATCACCAGAAAAGCAATCCCGAGGATAGTAGTTGCGATCATACCAGCTTTGAGCTTGTTTAACTCGTCTTTTTTTGCAGCTGTAAACGCCCAATGAAACACAAGACTACTGAGGACAATCACTCCTGAGGAATAGTAAAGTATTTCTGGCAGATCAAATTCACGCCAATTGCCTTCAGACTGCCTTACGATATATGCACTTGTCATTGAAGCAAAAATCATCACCACAGTGACAATGAACAACCAAAGCGCAAACTTCTTTGGATGCATTGCAATTGGCTGATCTATGCCTTCTTCATATGAAATCTGCTCTTCCATGATTAAATTTTATCCAATAAATATGCAATCTGAACAATTGGCAAATAAAGAAACGAACCAAACATAATCTTAAGCGCAGATCTGTGAGAAAAATCCCGCATCAAAGAAAAGGTTTGGGCGAGAAACAAGACACCACATATCGTAGCAACAATACCAGAATTGATTCCTGTAAATCCAAAGTAGGTTGGGAGCAATCCTAATGGAAGCAAGAAGAGCGTATATATCATTATTTGGATAGCCGTATTCAGATCTTTTCCACCCCCACTCGGAAGTAACTTAAAACCCGCTCTTTTATAATCCTCATCACTTACCCAAGCAATAGCCCAGAAATGAGGAAACTGCCATATAAACTGTATCCCGAAGATGATCAACGCTTCATAGCTAATGCTGCCTGTAGCAGCAGTCCATCCTAATAGAGGAGGCATGGCGCCAGGAATAGCACCTACAAAAACCGCTATGGGTCCTACTTTTTTGAGTGGCGTATAAACAAAGACATACAAGATCATACTAACAATCCCAAGAACTGTGGTAAGTGGATTGGTGAAAATCCATAGCACAGCTATTCCCAAAACCGCTACTGATCCAGTAAACCAATAGGCTTCCTTCAATGATATAAGATTAAGTGGAAGGGGCCTGTTCTGAGTCCGTTTCATGACCTTGTCAAGATCTCTTTCCAGGATTTCATTGGCAGCGCCTGATGCACCACTGATTAAGAAACCTCCTATCATTAATCCAATAAATCCGGGCCATGAAAATACAACACCTGAATCTCCAAGAATAAACCCGAAAACAGCCGAGAAAGTAACTAAAGCCGAAAGCCGAAACTTCATTAGATCATAGTACACTTTTGATCTCAGAATCATGAAGTCCAGTAAAGATTGCTCAGATATATTGACAGTACGCATCAATTGATATTGTCTAATTGTAATTTCTTTTGGTCATTTAGTTGAAGCAAAATGACAAACTGTATTCCTATTATTACTGAGCCCAACAATAAATGTATAGGCTGGAGAAACGCTGGAATAGCAAAGTAAGCCATTCCGACACCTGTAACTATTTCCAATATGATCACAAGTACCAGCATCTGGGTCCACTTCAAGATATTGGAATGCAATAAAGTATACTTATACACCCAATACAGAAACAACAAATGAACCACTACAAGAAGTATGGAAAAACTTCTATGAAAGAGGAACTCGAAACCCAAAGCATCAACCCATCTTTCTCTAAAGAAATACCCGAATTGCGCTGCAACAGTGTCTATACCTTCTCTTACCTGTGTGCCCATCACCACTTGCACCAGCATTAGAATAAAGCCAATGACAAGGAGGTTGAAAAGCTTTTTAGGATTAGATGTCTTTTGGACAGTAGGATAAACAAATTTGTAGGCCTTGTAATGTGTATATAGTAAAAGGCAGACAATGAGTAGTGCCAATACCATATGCAGGGTAATCATCCATGGCAAGAGGTTGGTGGAAACGACTATAGAACCAATCCATGCTTGGAACAACACCAACAGTAAGTTGATTACTGAAAGCACTGTAATGGACCTTGCTTTGTTCCATAATGCGAAAGACCTGTATACCGTCAGCAATACAAGAACACCTATAATTGCACCAATCAACCTATTGATATACTCGATCCAAGTCTTAACTGGGTTGAATTCTTGTTCTACCCTGATCGCAGGATCATTTTCTATCTCATGGGCTTTATTGGTAAATCCTAGTGCTCTCAATTGGGCTACAAACTTCTCGTTTTTAACAAGCCTCTTTTCTAGGTAGATATCCTGATAATTTTTTGGGAGTTGGTCCACATTTGTAGGTGGAACCAAACTCCCAAAGCATTTAGGCCAATCAGGACAGCCCATGCCGGAACCTGTACTGCGTACAATGCCTCCGACGAGTATAAGAAAATAAACAGCGAGAACAGTGATGAGACTAATTCTCTTAAACCTGCTTATTGGATTAATGATGTCTTGTTTCATTGGCAGTCAACAATTCCTCGTCAGCAATAATTTGCTTCTCCACTTGCACCAACTCCTGTTCATGAGGAAGATTGGATTCAGGTGTGGCAGATAAAGGAACTGTTTGAGGAATAAAATCTTCCGCTGCGCCAGGTTTAGAATAATCATATGGCCACCTATAAACAGAAGGAATTTCACCAGGCCAGTTGCCATGTCCAGGATTAATTGGGGTAGTCCACTCCAAGGTGTTTGATCTCCATGGGTTTTGAGTAGCCCTTCTTCCTTTATACATACTGTAGAAGAAATTGAACAAGAAAATAAACTGAGCCGCGAAAGTCAAAATTGCAGCTACAGATACAAACATGTTCAAGTCAGTGTACATGCTGGAAAATTCGAAGTTCGTAAAGCTATAATACCTTCTTGGGAAGCCGGCAATTCCGATGTAGTGCATTGGGAAGAATACCAAATAAACACCAACAAATGTCAACCAGAAGTGCACATAACCTAATCTTGCATCCATCATTCTGCCAAACATCTTAGGGAACCAATGATATACACCAGCCAACAAACCAAAGAATGACGCAGATCCCATTACCAAGTGGAAGTGGGCAACAACAAAATATGTGTCGTGAAGTTGAATATCGATTGCTGAATTCCCAAGGAAGATCCCTGTAAGACCACCAGAAATAAAGAAGGATACCAGACCAATGGAGAACAACATGGCAGGAGTAAATACCAGGTTACCTCTCCACAATGTAGTCAAGTAGTTGAAAACTTTAACTGCCGATGGAATCGCGATAATCAAAGTCAAGAACATAAATACGGAACCCAAGAAAGGATTCAAACCTGACACGAACATATGGTGAGCCCATACAACGAAGGACAAGATGGTGATTCCAAGCATGGAAATAATCATAGCCTTGTATCCAAAAATTGGTTTTCTTGAATTTGTAGCTATAATTTCAGAAGTAATTCCCAAAGCAGGTAACAATACGATATATACTTCAGGGTGTCCTAAGAACCAAAACAAGTGCTGATACAGTACAGCGCTTCCTCCAGTGTTGGCTAAAGCTTCTCCACCGATATAAATGTCAGAAAGATAAAAGCTTGTGCCGAAACTACGGTCAAATACCAAAAGTAAAGCTGCTGAAAACAACACTGGGAATGAGAGCAAACCAATCACTGCAGTTAAGAAGAACGCCCATATTGTCAAAGGAAGTCTTGAGAAAGACATTCCCTTTGTTCTAAGGTTGATCACGGTGGTGATATAGTTGATACCTCCAAGCAATGAAGAAGCAATAAAGAAAGTCATTGCAATAAGCCACAAGGTCATCCCTAATCCAGAACCAGGCATGGCCTGCTCCAAAGCAGATAACGGCGGATAAACAACCCAGCCACCTGAAGCCGGACCAGTTTCAATAAAGAGAGAGATGAACATGATCACACCAGAGAGGAAGAACAGCCAATAAGAAAGCATGTTCATGAATCCAGAGGCCATATCTCTTGCTCCAATTTGAAGCGGTATCAGGAAATTAGAGAAGGTTCCGCTTAGACCTGCTGTCAATACAAAAAATACCATGATGGTACCATGCATTGTCACAAGAGCTAAGTAAAAATTCGGGTCCAATGCTCCTGTCTCATCAATCCAGCCACCCATAATAGGTTTTAGGAAAGTCATATCCATACCTGGGAAACCCAATTGGAGTCTGAAGAGCAAGGAAAGGAAACCACCGATAATCGCCCAGAAAATACCTGTTACCAGATATTGTTTGGCGATCATTTTATGATCTGTGCTAAATATATATTTAGTAATGAAGTTGTCATGATGCTCATGATCATGGTGATCATGTGCTGTATCATTGTGTAACGCTGACGCTGTTGCCATATCACTCTATAGTTTACTGATGTTCGCTGATTGTGATTTCAGCCAATTCTTTTAATTCTTCTGATAAATTCTCTACAAGTGCCGGGTTATTGACGATGTATGGTTTTTGTTCAGATAACCATTTCCTGTATGCTTCTGGCTCTACTACATTGATCACTTTTCTCATGGAGAAGTGACCTCTACCGCAGACCTCTGTACAAGCAATTTCGTATTCAAAATCAGGATTGTTAAGTTCAGCCCTCATTTCTTCAGTTGTTTTGGTCGCAGTAAACCAAAATCTTGTTGGCATGCCTGGCACTGCATCCATTTTCAACCTCATGTGTGGTGCAAAAACAGAATGAAGAACATCTCTTGCCCTTATTTTGAATAATACAGGCTCACCCTTTGGTATTACCACTACTGGAGAAGAGAAATCATCAAGAGCGTTTCTGTCAGAAAAATCTACCCCGGATATATTATTGGCATTGGTCAATCTGAAATCATTTGCACCCAAAACATTGTCCAAACCAGGATACCTTACCTCCCATGCAAACTGATATCCCATAATTTCAACAACATGGGAATTTTCAGGGGCAGGATTGGTAATATCAGTCCAAGCTCTCCAACCACCAATTACCAATAAGGCCAATACAATAGCTGGTACTACTGTCCAAATAACTTCTAGTTTATTGTTATCGGGATAGAAAGTCGCTTTTTTGGTTTCACTGTACTGATACTTGTAAGGGAACCAGAACAATAAGATATGAGTAATGATGAAAACAACACCTGTAATGGCCATTGTAACCCAAAACAACTGATCTACTTGGGCTCCATGCTCGGAAGCTAATGGAAGATTGTAGTTTGAAAATTCTTTTATAGAGTACCAAGTCATTAAACCTCCAGACAAAACCAAGAACACCACAAATAGCATTGCATTGATTTTATTACTACCAGAAGCTACTTTTTTGTCACTTCCCTTGACGACTGATACTAATGTCTGAATTCTATATACCATCCAAAGAATGGACAGGAGCAAAAGAACACCTACAGCGATAAGAAATCCGTACATAATTTTATTGTTTCAGGATATTAAATGTGATGATGATAACTTTCTTCCAACATCGGGTGGTTTTTAGCTATCAGGTTCTTTTTGGCAAGACCGCCAAAAACAACAAGCGCTACTACAGATCCATACAACAGGAACATTCCCACTTCCATCAAGCCAAATCCACCGTTGTGGCCAAGCGTTCCAGGCTGCATCATTAGGAAAAAGTCAAACCAATGTCCTAAGATAATCAAGGAACAGATAACCTTTAGAAATACGCCATGTCTTTTTGCATCTCTAGTCATTAGAACAAGAAAGGGCAGGAAGAAGTTTAGCGCTAGATTTACAAATACAAACGGGCTATACACATCACTGTGTAGTCTTTCCACATAGTAAACTGACTCTTCAGGTATGTTTGCATAATAGATCAATAAAAACTGGGAAAACCAGATATAGGTCCAGAAAATAGAGAACGCAAAAACAAATTTACCAAGGTCATGAATATGGTTTGCATTCACCATTTCAAGGTAGCCTCTATCCTTCAAAATCAACACTACTAGTGTGATCGCTGAAAGACCTGCTACAAACCAGGATGAGAAAACATACCAGCCAAACATGGTGGAAAACCAGTGTGTGTCTATAGACAACACCCAATCCCATGCTGAAACTGAAGATGAAACTGCAAAGAATACCAAGAAGATCGCAGACCACTTTCTGATTTTGTACCAGTGACTATTTCCACCAGTAAGGTCTTCCTCATACGAAAGGTTTTTCAGCTTATTAAAGAAGAAAAACCACAACCCAAAGAATACCACTAACCTGATGATAAAGAATAAGGGAAAACTTCCTTTCGCCAAAGGCCAGAAGAAGTAATTACCTTTACCATCTATAATAGAATCGTATTCAGCATGATTAGGGTCGAAAAGCTCGCTGTGTGTCCAGTGAAATATCGAATGGCCAAACAACAAGAAACTAGCCAGCATCAATACACCAGCATATGGCAACCAATTTCCAAATGCTAACGGAACACGAAGGAATCCTGCAGACCATCCAGCCTGAGCTGCATATTGAATTGCGAAGAAGAATACGCCAATTACAGCAATACCTGCAAAGTAGACGTTATTGATCCAGATATTCACAAACAAACGCTGATACCAATGGAAAGGATGACCACCTTCAGCACCATGACCATGATCATGTCCGCCAAAAATCCCCATCAAAATGCCAGCAGCGAGAAGAACTGCTCCGATGATCAACACAGTGAAAATAGATTTTCTCAGCGCAGCTGTAAAATCAAATTTCTGGTCTAAATTATAATGAGTTGTACCGTGCGCCATGACTATTGTTTCTGAATTTCTTGTTTAACATAGTGAACAATTTTCCAGGATCTTTCCTGAGAAACCTGCGATCCATGAGGAAGCATTCTTCCCTTACCTTTTTGAATCACATGGAAAATATGACCTTGAGGCAAATCAATATAGGCACCCCCCCTAAGGTTGGCTACACCACCTACTACCTCACCTGCTTTACCATCTCCTTCACCGTTGGTACCGTGACAGGCTGAGCAATATTGGTAGTACAATACTTTCCCTTCAGCAAGAACCTGATCGGTCAGCTCAATCGGATTCTCAATCTCAGCAGCAGCCTCCAATTCAAATGCTTTCAATCGGTAAGGCAGCATACCATTACTGGATCTAGGTACTGTATTGGCTACTGGTTCCCTCATGTTCATAGCATGGGGATTGTTGATGTTGCTGTTGAAAAACTCCCCTTTGCCGTCTTCTCTATTAGAAAGCCAAGAACCTTCTTCTTCATTACGGATCTGAGTCAATGGCTCATATGCCACTGAATTGTACATTTGTGGGGCATATTCGTAGCCAGGATGATCTCCGGATGCACTGCAGGAAAACATGCCAGCGGCGATTCCTGAAATGACTATGGCGTATATAGAATGTGTGAGTTTCATTTCTTCTATTTACTATTCAAAACTTTTTTTATTCACTTCGGTAGCACCGGAGCTTTTGAGTACTTCTGCAAGTTGATCGGTAGCAAGACCTGAATTTGATGCCAGGTCAATAGCCATTACATGCTTGTCATCTGTGATTCTCAGATCAAAAATTCTAGGCTGAGCCCAAGGCTTCAGATTGCTACTTACCAAAAACACACCAACCATACCGAAAGCCGCCAACAGGACGGTAAGTTCGAAGGTAACTGGGATAAAGTTTGGAAAGGCAGCATGATCTTTACCTCCGATAATCATTGGCCAATCAAATACCATCATATAAAACTGCATAGTCAAAGCAAGAGTAGTCCCAAGCATTCCAAAAAGAAATGCTGCTATTGGAAGTTTACTTCTTTTATAACCAAGTGCATCATCTAATCCGTGAACAGGAAAGGGAGAATAAACTTCATGGATTTTGATTCCGCTTTTTCTTACCTGCGTCACTGCTTCCAGCAAAACATCCTCATCGTCGTAAATCCCGAGGATAAAATCTTTATCTCTTTCCATGTCTATTTAGTAACTTTTTCAGATGAATTTTTAAGAATAGATTTCACTTCAGCCATGTTGATTACAGGGAAGAACTTAGCAAACAGCAAGAACAAAGTAAAGAACAATCCAAAAGTGAACAAGTAAACACCTACGTCAGCCCAAGTTGGGTAAAACATTACCCAAGAGGAAGGAAGGAAATCTCTGTGAAGAGATGTTACAATGATTACAAATCTTTCAAACCACATCCCGATGTTCACTACAAGTGAAAGGATGAAAGTAAAGACTATAGAAGTTCTGATTTTTTTGAACCAAAACAGCTGAGGAGAAATTACGTTGCAGGTCATCATTGACCAGTAAGCCCACCAATATGGACCAAACATCCTGTTGATAAAAGCATACTGCTCAGCAGCTACTCCAGAGTACCATGCCATGAAAAACTCGGTGATATATGCTATACCTACAATCGACCCAGTGATGATGATTACAATATTCATCAATTCAATGTGGCCCATGGTGATGTAATCTTCAAGTTTGAAAACCTTTCTGGTCACAATCATCAGCGTCAATACCATCGCAAATCCAGAGAAAATAGCACCGGCAACGAAGTATGGAGGGAAGATAGTAGTATGCCAGCCTGGAATAACTGATGTAGCAAAGTCAAAAGATACAATCGTGTGTACAGAAAGTACGAGTGGAGTGGCCAAACCTGCCAATATCAAGGAGACGGATTCATATCTGCTCCAAGTTTTTGCAGCGCCATCCCATCCCAATGACAATGCACCATAGATGGTTTTTCTGATACCAGTAGCCCTATCTCTGATGGTTGCGAAATCCGGGATTAATCCCAAATACCAGAAAACCAAGGATACGGAGAAGTAGGTAGAAATCGCAAATACGTCCCAAAGCAATGGCGAATTGAAGTTTACCCAAAGTGAACCGAAGGTGTTTGGCAAAGGTAAAGCCCAGTAGGCACCTAACCATGGTCTACCCATGTGGATTACAGGGAACATGGCAGCACAGATAACGGCGAAAATCGTCATTGCTTCCGCAGCTCTGTTGATTGCCATTCTCCATTTCTGTCTGAAAAGTAAAAGTACAGCTGAGATCAAAGTACCGGCGTGACCAATACCCACCCACCACACGAAGTTGGTGATGTCCCATGCCCAACCGACAGTTTTATTAAGACCCCACATACCGATACCCTCCCAAAGGGTAGCAGCGAGGGCGACAAATCCTAGACCCAAGGCCCCGATAGATACCAACAAACCGATCAGCCAGCCCATGGTGGGCTTACCTTCTACCTGTCTGGAGACATCGTGGGTAACATCTTTAAGAGTCTTACCGCCGGTAATCAGCGGCTCACGTACGGATGAAGTAACATGCATATCTTCTCTAATTATGAATTAAGCTTCTGATATATCCTTATTTCTGATTTTGGTAAAGTACCATACGTTTGGACTTGTGTTGATCTCCTCCAATACATGGTAAGCTCTTTCTTCGTTTACCTGCTTTTCGAATGAAAGCGTATCCTCTTCGATTTTCAGTACTCTGGAAATCTGGCTTTGTGGATCTCTCATGTCTCCGAATACAATGGCATCTGTTGGACAGGCTTTTGCACAGGCTGTGATAATCTCACCGTCTTTAACAGGTCTAGCTTCACGCTTAGCGGTCAGTTTACCAGCTTGGATACGCTGAACACATAGTGAACATTTCTCAATGACACCTCTTGACCTTACTGTTACATCTGGGTTGAGTACCATTTTACCCAAATCATCATTCATGGATAAGTTGACAGCAAAATCCTTGTTGTCATGGTATTTAAACCAGTTGAATCTTCTGACTTTATAAGGACAGTTGTTGGCACAATATCTTGTTCCGATACATCTGTTATAAGTCATTTGATTAAGACCCTCAGAAGAGTGTGTTGTAGCAACAACCGGGCATACTGTTTCGCAAGGAGCGTTGTTACAGTGCTGACAAGTCATCGGCTGGAATGTAACTTCTGGATTGTCTGCTGCTACCTCAAGTTCTGCATTGGTTGAGGCTCCTTCAGGAGAAGAATAATACCTGTCAATTCGGATCCAGGCCATTTCTCTTCTGTTGAGTACTTCTTGCTTACCTACAACTGCAATGTTGTTTTCAACATAACATGCTACCGTACAAGCTCCACATCCAATACAAGAGTTCATGTCGATAGCCATACCCCAGTGGTGCTGACTGTATTGATGACCCTTCCAAAGAGATATTTTAGATGGTTTTACAAACTCACCTTCTTTGTAAATTTTAGGGTTATACCTACCTGCGGATGGATCTTGCTTATATTCTTCAAGTCTTGCTTCTTGAATAACAAAATCCCTACCCATATATGTCTGATGAGTTTGGGTCTGGGCGATATGATATTTATCTCCCGTAAGCTCTACAGTCACGCCAGCGGTGATGTCATAGTTGGCATATCCTCTAGAAGTATCTATTAAAGGATAAGCATCCACACCAACTCCATTGGCTACCCTTCCTGCTTTGGTTCTACCATAGCCTAAGGCTAAACCAAATGTGCCGTCTGCTTGACCAGGCTGAACGAGTACCGGTACTACAAATGAAATATTTCCAATTGTAACCCTGGCTTTTCTTGTCTCACCTTCTTGCATTCTTAGGTTGTTCGCGCTTGCCCACCTTTGAGAAACAGTAAGGTAATTATCCCAAGTAGCTTTGGAGATCGGATCGGACATTTCTTGCAACCAAGGATTGTTAGCCATGGCACCATTTCCGATTCCGACTTTAGTATAGAGCACCAATTCGGCTCCCTCATTTGAGGCTGAATAGGTTTTTCCAATGCTGGAAGCAGCTGCAGCTACATCGGCATTACTGCTAACTGCCTGTGCAGAGGCTGTAGAAGAGAATACGCCGTTGTGTAAAGACATGTCCCAAAACTCTTGGAAATTGCTGATTTCGGTCTGTGCACCAAAAATCCCTCTCCAGTTGTTCTGTAGAAAATCATAATAATTTCCTTGGCTACCAGCCCAGATCAGGAATGAATCCTGCGCTTGTCGGGTTTCGAAAAGCTGGGAAATTACAGGTTGGGATAGGCTATATTCACCTCTTCTTGGGTTAAAATCGTTCCAGGATTCCAAATAATGGTGATCTGGAGCAACCATCTGAACCAAAGAGGCGGTTTCATCCATTGTTAAATTAGTAGCTAAAGAAGCTTTCGCTTTGGCTATGCCTTCAGCAATTTCTGCTCCTCTTGCAAAATCGTAAACCGGGTTACAGTTGTAGAATACAACTCCACCTACTCTACCTGCATTGAGGTCAGTCACGAACTGGTTCATGTTGGCATCGTTGCCTTTTCTGTAGAAGCTAGGATTAGAGAAATCAACAGTCACTCCGTTGTTGCCCAACAAATCATTGATGGCATTGATGACAATCTGAACATTCGGGTCATTAGAACCTGAAACAACTATAGATCGACCTCTGTTAGCCAAAAGTTCTTTTGCTGCTTTTTGCAAATTTGGAATTTCAACAGAAGGGGCAGAAACTGTCTGACCACCTGTTTGTGCAGCAATGGCATTATATAAGGCGAGTACTGCCAAACCTGATTGCGAAGCTTTAATAGGTGTCCTGTAATCTGCATTTGCTCCAGTCAAAGAAAGATTGGATTCAAACTGATAATGACGGGACATATTAGGATTTTCCTTGCTGATCTTTCTGCCTTTGCTATAATCTTTGGCAAATTCAATCGGGGAAATCCAAGTACCTAAGAAGTCTGCACCAAAACTTACAATAACAGCAGCTTGGTCAAAGTTATAGGTAGGTAACACTGCTTCACCATAAGAAGAAGCTGCAGCGCTGGTAATACCATAGCAGGAAACTGGGTCATAGGTAATGACCTCAGCGCCTCCAATAGCATCAGCAAACAGTTGGACAGCTTGCTCTGTGGAAGGTGAAAGAATAGTATTGGTAATGATTTTGACATTTCCAGCATTTGCAAAAGCTGATCTTACTTGACCGTCAAGAGAACTCCAATCAGTTCTTTGTCCGTTTAAATAAGGGCCAGTAAGTCTTTGCTTGTCATATAATGACAAAACTGAAGCTTCAACTATCGCATTTACACCGCCTTTAGTAATCGGTGATAGCGTATTGCCTTCAATTTTAATTGGTCTGCCCTCTCTGGTTTTGACTACGATAGAAGCGTAATCACCCCCTGAAGAAAAAGTAGTCGCATAATAGTTTGGAATTGACGGATTGATGTCTACGGGTTTGTTGACATAAGGGATTGCTTTCCTTACAGGAGCTTCACAAGCTGCCAATGTAGCAGCTGCCAAACTGAATCCCATCATCTTAAGAAAATCCCTTCTAGATGAACCCTCTTCATTACCGTTATCGGAAATTGACGCAGGAAATTCCCTGTCAGCGTTTCTGACAAATTCGGGATCATTGGTCAATTCTTCTAACCCTTTCCAGTAGGTCTTGTTGTTTCCTTTCATTGTATATTCAAGAAAAGTATGTTCTGAAATTTTTTAAGAAATTAATAATGGCACTTAGAGCATTCAAGACCGCCAATGTCTTTGACTTTCAAAGCATCCTTGGAACTGGAATGAAGCTGAACCAATTTGTCATAGTATTCATTGCCCTGAGACCTGATATCAGTTTGCCTGTGGCAATCGATACACCATCCCATAGTTAAGGAACTGTGCTGATGTACAACTTCCATTTCTTGAATAGGGCCATGACAAGTCTGACATTCAATGCCACCAACAGCTACGTGCTGTGCGTGGTTAAAATAGGCCAAGTCAGGCAAATTGTGGATTCTCACCCATTCGATTGGCTGATTGTTATCCACTGCATGATAAATTTTAGCGATTTCAGGTGAAATACCTTCTTGACCACCCACATTCTGAATGTGCGTATGGCAGTTCATACAAATATTGGCAGAAGGGATATTGGCAGATTTGCCTATCTCAACACCTGTATGGCAATACTGACATGGGATTTCATATTGTCCTGCATGCAATTGGTGGGAAAAAGCAATAGGCTGGGTAGGAGCATATCCTTGCTGAATACCTACACTGTATAATCCATCTATTGCTGTTTTTGCAACAAGCGCGATTACCAATGCTGTAATGATCAAAATGAATGCGTCACTTTTGAAGACTTTCTTTATGTCGGTCTTTTGGTTGACAAATTCCTCATCGGCTTCATCAAGCTTTTGGCTGCTGAGATATTTGGTCAAAATTGAAATGATCATTCCCAGCACAACTAGGATGAGCACCAAAACCAAAATTAAAACACCTAGAATAATGGTAAGGTATTCACCTGAAATACCTGCGCCTCCTCCTTGTCCATCTCCGGCAGCATCTCCAGGAACACCGGAAACAGCCGCTTCAGCTTTGTCACCATGTTCTACATAGGCCAACAAGTTCGCAAGATCTTCATCCCCAAGGAATTCATGGGAAGGCATGGCCAGTTGGTTGAACTGGTTGTAAATGGCCACTGCTTCAGCATCACCCGCTGCAATAAGCGATTGTGAGTTCCTGATAAACCTCTTTGTCCAGTCTATGGAATGACGGTCAGTAACCCCACGAAGCGCAGGTCCGACGTTTTTCTGATCTAATCGGTGACAGGTTCTACAGTTGGCATTGAAGATTGTCTTTCCTGCTGCGATTGCTTCTGGAGCATCAGAAACATCAGGATGAGCCGCATAGACCTGTGTACCCATCAACAAGAAAAAGAGCATCGCCAATGTACTAATTCTCAAAGGAACACTTAATAATGAGCGTTTGATCGACATATTTATTACTTATTAAACAGTTTTATCCGCGTTTTTTCAAATAAACACTGCAAATGTACTACCCCAATTCTATATTTCAAACTTCGCTTAAACACCTTACATATGGCCGTAAACAGGAGCTTAAATTTTGTAAGTAACTGTTAAACAATTGCTTAATCAACCAACTTTAGGCACTAATTTAATTTAGAAATATTATAAATAAATACATTAGCCATTTATTTGGATAGACAATTAGGTGTAAGGTATCATAAACCCCCTTTCCCTTCCTTAAAGTTCTTCAATTCAGCTCTTGAAACAGAGAATTTTAATTTAAAACAGACATACGTTTTGAATAAAAACTAGTTTATTGTTTATTTGTGTCACCTATCAAAAAAAGGTCGAGTGGCCGAGTGTTAGGCGAAGGTTCGCAAGACCTTTTACGGTGGTTCAAATCCATCCTCGACCTCAAAAGCGCTTATTTCAAGCGCTTTTTTTATTTCTTTTTCCTCAACACCAAAAAACATTTTTTTGCTTTTGGATAAAGATTGAATATCCCTACATTTGCATTCCGATTTGATATGGTCGAGTGGCCGAGTGGCTAGGCAGAGGTCTGCAAAACCTTGTACAGCGGTTCGAATCCGCTCTCGACCTCAACTTAAAAGCATCTCCTAACAGAGATGCTTTTTTTTGTTTTAGAGAATTAATGATGCATTTAAAATTGAGAATCGAGAGACGGTAAAAAATGCATAAGTGGCAATTGTATGACATGCTCCTGAAAATCTCAAGACTCAATATTCAAATCTCAATATTCATATCTCAATATTCATCTCCAACATATCCCGCTAATCCGAATTCCATTCAATTTTTTCTCCGAATAAGCTACCTTAATCTGATCCATCCGTAAGATTAAGTATGCCAGCAGAGATAACCCTACACATCAATGGCCGCAAACATACCCTTGAGGCAGACCCTGAAGAGCCTTTGCTTTACATCCTGCGCAATGACTTGGAACTGAATGGACCAAAGTTTGGGTGTGGTCTCCAACAATGTGGAACATGTATGATTTTGGTAAATGATCAAAACGAACCTACTTGTCTCAAGCCCTGCGTGGATTTTGAAGGGAAAAAGCTTGAAACGATTGAAGGTCTTTCTGAAGGAGATCACCTTCACCCCGTTCAGCAGGCATTTGTGGATGAACAAGCTGCGCAATGTGGATACTGTATCAATGGAATGCTGATCTCTGCTGTTGCCCTGCTTCGCAAAAACCTATCTCCAGATGAATCTGAAATCAGGGAAGCGCTGCACCAGGTCATCTGCAGATGTGGTACCCACAGCAGATTCATCAAAGCAGTACAACGTGCCGCCCAAACCGGCAAAAACTTCTGAGGCTATGTCAACATTAGGAAGAAGGGATTTTTTGAAAACCTCTGGGCAACTTCTTATAGGTTTTGCGCTTTTTCCGGGAACCTCCTGTCACAATAATGCTGCCTCTCAGCCCTCTGCCTATTCAGGCATTCCCGAAAGACCTCATGCGGGAGATGATGTTATTGATTCATGGATCAGGCTTGATGCGGAAGGCCATGTCACTGTATTGACCGGAAAGCAGGAACTCGGTCAGGGCATACGCATCACACTTCTGCAAATGGCTGCTGAAGAATTAGACGTTCCTTTGGAAATCTGCCACATTATCAATGGCGATACCAGTCAAACAGCCAATGAAGGTTACACGGCAGGCAGCAATTCTGTCGAAAGCAGCGGTAAGACCATCCGTCAGGCAGCGGCCGAAGCCAGACTTTTAATGATTCGGTTAGCAGCAGCTCAATGGGACAAAAAGGAAGAAGATTTAACAGTTAGCAATGGCACAATTAAAGCTTTATCCGGGGAAGAAATTAGCTATTGGGAATTGTTAAAAGGAAAGCAGCTCACTGGAACTATCACAGGAGAAGCCTTGCTTAAAGCTCCCGATACCCATAAACTGGTTGGTAAATCCATTCAAAGAAGAGAGATCCTACACTTGGTAAAAGGTAATACCCATTTTGTCCATGATTTACGCCTCCCGGGTATGGTCCATGCCAGGATATGCCATCCCCCCACCTACCACAGTAGGTTGGTCTCCCTCGATAGAGAAGAAGTGCTTAAAATTCCCGGTGTTTTAGAGTTGGTTGTCGATGGTGGGTTTGTTGGAATCATAGCAAAACGGGAATATCAGGCTGTGGCTGCATGGCAACGTATCAAAGCTTTTGCAAAGTGGGAAGCCTCCAAGGCACTTCCGCAACAAGAACTCCTGATGGGAGATATGTTAAACAAAGCCCTTCCACCAGAAGTGGTAGAAGGTGATTCTAATAATGGGAAATGGCAGAATGCAGCCTTTAAGCATGAAGCAGTTTATTCCAAACCATATCTCATGCATGGCACCACTGGACCTTCTTGTGCCGTGGCACTTTGGCAAGACGGAAAACTGACCGTATGGACGCCCACTCAGGGTGTATACCCCTTGCAGCAGTCACTGGCGGACTTACTCAAAATTGACAAAGCGCAGATCCGGTGTATTGGCACCCCGGGATCAGGATGCTATGGGCACAATGGTGCAGATGATGTCTCTGCTGAGGCTGCCCTACTTGCCCTTCGCTATCTAGGCAAACCTGTTCGGCTACAATGGATGCGGGAGGATGAACACCAATGGGAGCCTTATGGATCCGCAATGCGCATAGCCTTATCGGCAGGAATGAACGACGAAGGCAAGCTGATGTTCTGGGATAGCCATATCTGGACTGACACCCATAGTTCAAGACCCAATGGCAAAGGAGGACACTATGTTTCGGCAAGACACCTGGCTGATCCTTTTAAGTTCGAAAAGGGGGGATATTCGGGAGGTTCCTACCGTAATGCCTCACCACTCTATACAGTCTCCGAAAAGAAGATCCAACTGCACAACTATGACGGTCCGCTCCGCACATCTGCCTTAAGAGGACTGGGGGCTTATGGCAATGTGTTTGCGCTGGAATCCTTTGTAGATGAAATGGCCGATCTGGCAAGTCAGAACCCAATTGCTTTCAGAATCAACAACCTTCAGGATACTCGTGCCATTGCTGTACTTGAAACGTTGAAGGATAAAACGGAACTAAACAAAAATCTCGTTCAGGAAGATGGCATTGGTTATGGTGTTGCTTTTGCGCAATATAAAAACTCCGCTTCCTATTTCGCTGTCCTTGCGACTGTAAAGGTGGACCGGGATACCAAGACGGTCAGCCTCCTTAAGTTAACAGGAGTTATAGATTCAGGACAGGTCATTAATCCGGACGGCCTGATCAACCAAACCGAAGGAGGCATGATCCAAGCTGCAAGTTGGACCTTATTGGAAGCTGTGCAATATGGACCGGAAGGCATCATTAGCAGAGACTGGAACAGCTATCCTATATTTAGGACCAAGGACGTGCCTGAGGTAGAAGTACATGTGGTCAGTAGGCCTGAAGAAAAGCCGCTAGGAGCCGGAGAAGCAGCCCAAGGACCTGTTGCAGCTGCCATTGCCAATGCAGTATTTGATGCGTCAGGCCAACGAATCCGTCATCTCCCCCTTATCCCCGACCGATTGGATTGGAGCAACATACAGCCGTTGAAACGCTTTTCAAATCCCTAAAACAAAAAAAGTGGCCACCTTCCGGCAGCCACTTTTGTTTTATGTAAACGATGTTTCTTAAGTCTTGCGTCTTAAGTCTCACGTCTCATTACTTCTTTCCACCTTCCATTTGCTCTTTCAACTGAGCCAATGCGTCGATGTCACCCAAAGTTGATTTCTCAGCCGGTGCAGGTGCGTCGGTAGTTGCGGAAGTCTGTTTTTTGCCTTTTTTCGCAGCTGGAGCAGCTGTTGCTGATTTAGCTTCTTCTTTGAATGTAGCAGTATGGGAAAGTACGATTCTCTTGTCGTCCTTGGAGAATTCAGTCACTTTAAAATCAAGTGCTTCACCAACTTCTACAGTAGATCCGTCTTCTTTATCCAAGTTTTTGGCTGTAGCAAATCCTTCAAGGCCATAAGGCAGTTCAAGAACCGCACCTTTGTCATTTTTAGAAACTACAGTACACTTATGAACTGAACCTACAGGGAACACCGTTTCGAAAGTATCCCAAGGGTTTTCCTCCAATTGCTTGTGACCTAGTGCAAGTCTTCTGTTCTCAACGTCCAATTCCAAAACTGAAACTTCAAGCTCATCACCAACTTTTACAAACTCAGATGGATGCTTGATTTTCTTTGTCCAAGAAAGATCAGATACGTGAACAAGACCGTCAATACCTTCTTCCAATTCAAGGAATAAGCCAAAGTTGGTCAAGTTTCTTACGACACCTTTATGTTTGGTACCTACACCATACTTGGTAGCCATATCACCTTTGGTCCAAGGATCTTCAGTAAGTTGTTTGATACCAAGAGACATTTTTCTTTCGTCTTTGTCTAGAGTAAGAACAACGGCCTGGATTTCATCACCAACTTTAACGAAGTCAGCTGGGTTTCTTAAGTGCTGTGACCAGCTCATTTCAGATACGTGGATCAAACCTTCAACACCTGGAGCCAATTCAAGGAACGCACCGTAATCAGCTACATTGACGATTTTGCCTTCTACTTTAGAACCTACTTCAAGGTTAGCAGAAAGTGAATCCCATGGATGAGAAGTCAATTGCTTCATACCCAAAGAAATTCTCTTCTTGTCATCATCAAAGTCCAATACCACAACCTGAACTTTTTCGTCAAGGCTAAGTACTTCCTCAGGATGGTTGATTCTACCCCAAGAGATATCAGTAATGTGAAGCAAACCATCTACACCACCTAGATCGATGAATACACCGAAGTTGGTCATGTTTTTGATCACACCTTCCAGTACCTGACCTTTCTCAAGGTTGTTTAGGATTTCAGCTTTTTGTTTTTCAAGATCTTTTTCGATCAAGACTTTATGGGAAACTACAACGTTGTCGTTGGTGTGGTTGATTTTCACCACTTTCACTTCCATTTTCTTACCTACATAGATATCAAAATCTCTGATAGGCTTCACGTCGATTTGAGAACCTGGCAAGAAAGCTTCTACACCGTAAATATCTACGATTAGACCACCTTTGGTTCTTCTTTTTACAAGACCTTCGATCACGCTGTCATTGGCCAACGCATCTTCGATATCGGTCCACGCTCTTACCATTCTGGCTTTCTTTCTGGAGAGAACCAATTGGCCAAGGCTATTTTCTTGCTCTTCGATGAACAATTCTACTTCATCACCGATCTTTAAGTTAGGAAGGTCACGGAATTCAGAAACAGGAACCAATCCATCGGATTTGAAACCGATATTGATGATCACATCCTTTTCATTGATACCTACTACAGTACCTTTGATGACTTCTTTTTCGGTGATTTCGTTCAAAGTACCGGCATACATGGCTTCCATTTCAGCACGCTGATCTTTGGAATAGCCATCACCAAATCCTTTGGTTGAGAAATTGTCCCAGTTAAACTCTTTTTGATTTGACATAATGTTTTTGACCCTGTAAATCCACATTTCCCGGGCCTGTGAAATGTGCTTTTTAGTTATAAATAAAAGCGCTGATAATCAAGCATCAGGCCCCCGTTCACCCGAACGGATTGCAAAGGTAGGAAAAATTGTAATAAAACTCCCAATTCAACTTAAAAACCGAATCACATGAGGGCAATCTTTTTCTGGTGTAAATGAGGAAAAAAATATTTTTTCTTTCATCTTGTTCGCAGGCGAACATATTCGTCCGCTAGACAAGAAAAATAAGTAACTAAAGCTTCGAAACAGCCCAATTTAGGCTACTGAAGTTGGTACGGCAGTTGAAAAAGACCTTGTATACCATCAATTTTACTGCATCATGTGGATCAATTATTTTAAAGTCGCTTTTAGAAGTATGCTGAGAAACAAAATGCGCACCTTGGTGCATGTTCTGGGCCTATCTTTGGGCATCAGCATTTGCGCATTAATTTTTAATCTGATCTGGTTTGCACATAGCTTTGACCGCTTCCATCCAGATGCTGACAGGATCTTCCGCATTATCACAGAGGAGGAATGGCAGCCTGGCCAGACCTTCCAAACATCCGGCACGAATGGGCCATTGGGTGAGGTAATAGATGAGGAATTGGCCTCTATTGCTTCGAAAGGCCGGCTTTATATTCAGCATGATGTAATGGTCACTATCCCAGAAAATGAAAAGATCATGGGCAGAAGCAATAAAGTTGCATTTGCTGATCAAGGCTTCTTCGGGATTTTTCAGAGACAATGGCTAGCAGGCAATCCAGAGACAGCACTTGTGGAACCCAATACTGCAGTCATTACTACTGCAAGTCTAAAAAAATATTTCCCGGGCCATACTGCAAATGAAGTTCTTGGGAAAGTGGTGCTATGGATAGATGCAGATTCAATATCTGCACAGATTACTGGGGTTGTAGATGATTATGAAGCGAATACGGACTTTTATTTTACCGACTTTATATCTTTCAGTACCATATCTTATCATCAAAAAGAAGACTGGTACGGTCTTCACAGTTGGGGAAACATCAATAGTAGCAATCAGCTTTTTGTAAAAGCACAACCTGGAGCCACCGAATCCATACTGAATGAGGGACTTAAAGCCATTGCCCAGAAATACCTTGAAAAAGACGATCGGGCACCCTTTAAAGCCGAACCTCTGCGGGAGCTCCATTTTAGCGAAAATTTCAATGACACTGCCATCTCGCAGATCTTGCTTAATGGGCTAATTTACATTGGACTAATAATCCTTCTGCTCGCCTGTCTCAACTTCATCAATTTAGAAACTGCCCTTGCTATCAACAGAGCAAAAGAAGTGGGCATTAGGAAAACTTTGGGTTCGGCGAGGCATAATTTGATTCTGCAATTCCTGAGTGAGACATTTCTAGTGGTTTCAATTGCCGCATTAGTGTCTCAACCCTTGACAAATGAAATTTTTAAATCCTTCTATAGTTATTTCCCAGAAGGCTTTGCTATTCAGTTCTTTGCATGGCCAAATGTTTTGTTTCTATTTATCATTGTTCTTTTTGTCACTATTCTGTCTGGGTTTTACCCCAGCTTTATCCTTTCCAGATACCAACCTCAAAGAGCGCTTAAAGGAGAGCTACATGCCCCAAAGGGATTTTCCATGGGAGTGTTTTTGAGAAAAAACCTGACGGTATTGCAGCTGATGTTTTCCATTGCTTTTGTCATCATGGTCAGTGTGGTGAACAGTCAGCTGAAGTACATTTATAGTCAACCCTTAGGCTTCGAAAAGGATGCTGTAATGTATGTGCAGCTCCCTTTTATGGGAGACAGGGCTCTTCGTGAACAGTTTGCAGAACGGATAAGGACGGAAAGCATGGTAGAAGCTGTAAGTCTAAGCGGCAACTTGGCCTCCTCTTCCAGTATTTGGACTTCAGATGCACAGGCGGTGGTTGCAGATGTTGAAAAAAGCATCAACGTACATGTCATGAATGTGGATTCGGCTTTTGTCACTGCCAATGGAATCCGGCTAATCGCAGGCAGACCTCTGAAAACTGAAAATGAAATTCTGGTCAACTTGAATTTCTTGAAAGAACTGGAACTAACAGATGCGCATGCCGCTTTGGGTGCAACGGTACAAGTCAGCGGAGAACCTAGACAGATCATTGGAATCACGGATAATTACAACGCCCGAAGCTTACGGGAACACATCATGCCCATGATCATGTTGCATAATCCTGATTACCATCAATGGCTCATCGTAAAAGTCTCCGCTTCACAAAATCTGGCCTATACCAAAACCAGGTTAGATGATCTATTCAAGAAAACCTACCCAAATGAAACATCGGAATTCGAATTTATGGATACTCAGCTCGAACGCTTTTACGAAGAAGACAGAAAAATCCAAGGCATATTAGGCTTTACTTCCATACTGGCAATCATCATTTCAGCTCTGGGACTATTTGGACTTTCGTCCTTTGCCATTGCACAGCGGACAAAGGAAATCAGTATAAGGAAAATCCTTGGTGCCAGCATCCCTCAACTGATCCGGCTGGTCTCTGCCCAATATGCCTTGCTGGTCCTGATAGCGTTTGCCTTAGCTGCTTATCCTGCATATTACCTGAGCAACACTTGGCTACAAAGCTTTGCATACAGAATAGATATGCCGCTTTTTCTCTATGCTGCTACTGGAGTCGGCATGTTGGTGTTGGCAATGGGTATTGTATGCTTTCACTCTATTAAAATCGCAAGAGCAAATCCCGCTGAAATATTGAAACAAGAGTAGTTGTTTTAGGCAACATGTTCTTACGCTCAATTCTCCAACAATTGATCACTGGAATTTCGAAATTTAACTTCTCGAATAAATAAGAAAGTAACGCCCTCCTTCATTGACCATTCTTGCCAAAGCTATTTGTAAGGCACTTGATTTGATGGTGATTTAAGATGAAACTTACTTACCAATACCACGAAGTAAATGGAGTGAAACTACATGTTGGTCATGCCGGAATGGAAAACAGTAAAATTATAGTGTTCCTACATGGATTCCCTGAGTACAGCTATGGCTGGAAAAATCAGGTTCCTTTTTTTGTCAAAAATGGATATCATGTGGTTGTTCCTGACCAGAGAGGCTATAACCTTAGCAGCAAACCGATTGGAAAGCATGCTTATAAGCTAAAAGTATTGATGATGGATATAGCTTTACTTGTCAAATCGCTTACCACAGATAGGATCATCTTGGTCGGCCATGATTGGGGAGGTGGGGTCAGTTGGGCCCTATCCATGCACCACCCTGAGCTGATACAGAAAATGGTCATCCTCAATATGCCCCATCTCCAGGTAATGAAGGACACTTTTAAGTCGGATATCCGGCAAAGGTTAAGAAGCTGGTATGTGGTGTTTTTTCAAATGCCTTGGCTGCCTGAGTTTTTATCGAGTAGGTTCAATTTTTCAATGCTGGAAACAAGTATGCGGAACACTTCCAAACCATCAGCTTTTTCTACTGTAGACATGGTTCAGTACAAAAAAGCATGGAGCCAAAGAAATGCTCTCAAATCCATGATCAATTGGTACAGGGCTTTCCGGCAAAGCGAGTTGCGGGTAGACATCAAGGTCAATGTACAGACTTTGATCCTATGGGGGGCAAAGGATAGATTTCTGGCTGAGGATATGGCAGGTAAAAGCCTGGCCAAATGTCTGAACGGGCAAATGCATATGTTTCATGACCTTACTCACTGGTTGCATCATGAGGACCCTGACCAGATCAACAACCTCATTTTGGAGTTCATAGAAAAGAAATCATAGCTAAACCAAATCAATTAAATCTTGCCGTAATTGATTTGGTATGTTTCTCATGGACTTATTGGAATCAAGCTGATTTGTGTCTTAAAAAAAACTTAAGGATGTTTTGTTACCAAAAGCGTTTTTCTTCCGGGAACTCCTCTAATGCAGTCTTCATTTGTTCATAGCCTTTTTGAACAATTACCTTCCATTTGGTTCCATCCAGAAGACCTATCCCTTTTAGGTCCATTTCCAAATAAATGTCCACTCCAGACTTCTGGGCTTCTTGCTTTTGTCTGCTGTTTAAGGTAAGTGAATTAACCAATATAGAACTGAGACTGGGGATCCTATATTGTCTCTTTCGGGTGATACGGTTCCAAAGTAAGGTCAAAGCAGATGGGGTTTCATCGAAATCCACTTCTTCCGATTTCAATTTTGTCAATGAAATTGCAATGATATGCTTGATAGGAAACTGGTACATGGTCTCGATAGGTAAGTTGTCCATAACTCCGCCATCGACATGAAGCTGCCCATCGATCACCACAGGAGGGTATATTCCCGGAATGGCAATACTAGCCTCAATCTGCTTCCATGCCAACCCTCGCTGATGGATTTTAATGCAGGAACTTGAGTAATTGGTGGAAACACAATAGCTCCCTATCCAAAAATCTTCCAAATAAGCGTCTCCAAGTACTTTTTTCATGTAATTGGTCAGCTTCTTGCCTGCCATGATTGAAATCAACGGAATTGTAAAATCGTTGGATGTAAGGTTACTTTCAGCGGATTCTTTGCTGAAATGATCTATTTTACTTTTTTCAAAGTCAACGTACGAAGCAAATAACCCATACAAAGCCCCAGCACTGGTACCTCCTATAAAATCTATTTCGACTCCTTTTTCATACAGAGCTTTTATTGCTCCTAAATGGGCAAATCCTTTTGCCCCTCCACCTCCTACAACCAAGCCATTGGCCGAATTGGTCAAAATCCTTGCAAATCTTCTTATATCCGGCTGATGATGTTTTCGATAATGGATGTGAAGATCAATTTTCCTATTTTCAAACCATTTTCTTGTGTTTGTTGGAAACGGGGCATTTTCCGGATGTAAGAGAAGTAAGTAAATCTTTTTATTTAAAATACTATTTGAATACAGATCCAATTTTTTTTCTATTTCCTGTAAAGCAGAATCCGCATAAAAATCTGTAGCCAAAATAATGAGATCGGCATACAAAATACATTGCTTGGACCAGACCAAGTCCTGATCGCTACTGACCAAAAAATTGAGTCCATCATGCTGTTCCAATGTGTCATAGATGGCCTGGAGCTCCAAATTAGCATGAGATTCATGATCTAATATCTGAATGCTAACTTTCAGTTGATCTTTTACTGCCTCGGTATACTCACTGATGTCATTCCCGGATTGAAGATTAATAACGGCAATATTTTTCGGGGATACTTCAAGGTGTTGTTGAAGGGAATTTCTCCTCAGCCTATTGACAATAAACCTAGCCAATGTTGTAGAAAAATTAGGGTGGCCAGATACAATTTGTAAATATTCACTTTCTTTCAGCTCCAGAACAAAAGACTTTCTGATGGCAACAACAGAAGCAGATCTAGGTTCGGACATGAATAAAGCAAATTCCCCAATTGGTTCCCCTTCTCCGATATCACCTAGTGCATGAAGTGTACCGTCACTCTGATGGGCAAGTGCCCGATATCTTCCAGACATCACAACATACAGGGAATTGTCGAGATCCCCTTGGTGAAACAGGAATTCTCCTGCTTGATGTTCTACTATCCTTCCTTTGTCAAGAATTTCGGTAAAGACCTCCTCATCAAGCGCTCCAAATAAGCGGTGTAGGATATCTCGGTTATGGGGATTAAGGTTACTATTCAATGTGGGCTGCTTTATATGTTTTGACTTTGTTGGATTTTATATTACTCTTGGCTCGAATGCATGTCTCATTCAAAGAAAATTCTGAGAAAACAAAAAAGGTAAAAAAAGGTATGGAAAAGCAAAATGGACGAACTGCTAGAAGTCTTGAAAGTTAAGAACTTAAGTCCAAGCAGTTTTGGGTTTCTCCTTTTGAAATCAAAGAAATCTAATGATTGTTGCTTTAAAGCAAAACGTTGTAACAAATTAATCATAAAAGGAGTGATATTGAAATAATCTAATTTGTGAATTAACATAATCATATTCTATCCTTTAAATCAACCTTTCATTAAAACAGCATATTACCAGAAGGATGAACCCCTGTTTTGCACTAAAAGAATCAGAAGCATATCAATGCATGAGAAATCACAATAGTATTATTTACAAATTCCTACAATCGGCATTTACTTATTCTTTAGATAAAATCAGGATATTGGCAAATAAATGGTGAAAGTACAACCGGATTCTTCAGATGATTCCACATTTAAATCCCCCCCATGGGCCTTGATGATATCATAACTCAAACTTAAACCAAGACCAGTTCCCTCTCCTGACGGCTTTGTAGTAAAGAATGGTTGAAAGATTTTGTTTTGGATACTTTTTGGAATTCCAGGGCCATTATCAGCAATTGTAACTTTCACCCACTGCTTAGGGTCGCTTCTTTCATCAGAAAAAACCTCCATCAAAGAAGTTTGTAAAGAAATATGTGGCTTGTATCCAGAATCCTTCGGCAGCGAATTCTTTTTAAGACAACAGGCATAAAAAGCATTGTGATAAAGATTATGCAATACTTTGCCTATATCTTGAGGCACGATAAGAGGCTTAGGAAGGCTATGATCTAAAAGGGATGTTATTTCAATTTCACAATCTTTGTTTTTAGTGATATAAGAACGGTAAGTCATGCGGAGGAATTCTTCAGCTAATGCATTGATATCGGTTTCCTGCTTTTGCCCTGAGCCTCGTTTACTGTGCTCCAGCATCCCTTTGACAATAGCATCTGCACGCTTGCCGTGATGGGCTATTTTAGCCAGATTTTGAACTACATCTCTAATAATTTCTTCTTCAACCACATGATTCCTTTCAATATCTTTCTTTGCCAGTTCCCCTTTCAGTTCCTGCATCAACTCAACACTTACTTCAGAAAAGTTATTTACAAAATTCAAAGGGTTCTGGATTTCGTGTGCAATGCCGGCAGTAAGCTCACCCAGAGAAGCCATTTTCTCGGATTGGATCAGTTGAGCTTGAGCAGATTTAAGCTGTTCATATGCCATTTCCACTTTTTCCCTTTGGGCAAAAATCTCTTCTTTCTGCACTTGTAGCAGTCGGTTTGCTTTCTGTTTACTGATATTGTTCCTGAAAAGAGATATACTGATAATCAAAAACATCAACAAGCCACCGAAGGATGCGAATATGATAATTCTCTGATTGTAGACAGCTGCGTTTTTCAATTCCGTGTCCTTCTGCAACAATTCTATCTCAGCTTCTTTTTTATCCAATTCAAATTCAAACTGAAGTTGCTGAATCATCTGTTCTGTACTTGATTTTGCAATATCTTCTTTGACTGATTTTGCATTGATTTCGTTTTCATAAGCAGCTTTATAATCTCCTATATGTGCGTAAATTTCGGATAAGATAGAGTATGTCTCCATCAGCTCATTTTTCGCTTCAATGTCGTCTGCGATAACTTTAGCTTTCAACAATGTATTTATCGCTCCTGCATAATCTTGCTGAATCCGAAGAGTCTTAGCCAAACCGATCAAACCCTGAGTCAATTCAAATTTTGCGTTCAGTCTTTCTGAAATGTCTAGTGCACGTTTGTGAAAACTAAAAGCTTTCTGAAAATTGCCTAAAGCAGCATTAATTTCACCTAATTGTGTAAGCGGAAAAGTGGCATCAATAGTGCCATCACAAAGGTCTAGTGCCAATTGATGATAATAAATAGCAGAATCGAATTTCGATTCTATAAAATAAACTTCACCTATATTCATTCCCGCTGTGGCCATTCCAGCCTGTTCTTGAATTCCTTCAAAAACTTCCAGGGATTTTTTAAAGAAAGAAAGTGCCTGATGTATGGTATTGGTGTTTTTTTGATAAACTGTACCAATATTGTTCAGAGAGGTACCGATTCTTAACTGATTACCCAGTTCCTCAGAAATTTTCAGGGATTTAAAATGAAGCTCTAAAGCTTTTGTGCTGTTTCCCAACATAAAGTAAATAGACCCCAAATTACTTAATACATTGGCTTCTCCTGTTCGGTTTTGCACATCCTGATAGGCCTTCAATGCTTCCTGGAAATTAAGAATGGCTTCATGAAAATCTCCTTTCATTGCATAGGCTCTTCCTTTGGCATTGAAAATATTACCCAACCCTTCCTTGGCTTCAGCCCTTTTTGTAGCTAAAATAGCCTCATCTAAATAATGAATGGAGCTTTGGATATCTTCACCCAAAAGTTCCAAACCAACCTCCAGATATAGATTTGCCTTTATACTATCCTCACTAGTTTGTCCAGCAACTTTTAATAAACTATCCACTCTTGAAATTTGGGCAAAACCCTCCTGAAAAAGTAGGGCATATAGCGTTAGAAGAACAAGTATGGTTTTTGTCATATGAAAATAGAGGATAATCGAGGTGCAACGCAATTCGTCATTTACGCATGGTCATCAAACTAGCTTTAACATATAAATATATCAGAGTTTTCTGTTTTTATAACCTGATCATCTGGTGATATTTTTAGTTTTTTAATCAAAAAAAACCTGAAACAAATAAATTCTGGCTTTCAACCTGTCCCAAAACCACCATATACCACCTCTTAAAAAGCAAAATGGACGGGCTGTCAACCCGTCCATTTAGATTGGAATGATAAATTCTTAATTCTTTTTCATCACCCGTATGGTTTTAACACCTTTCAGGGTATTGATATTGATGATAAACAACCCTGTATGCATGGTTGAAAAATCAAGTTCGATTCGTGATTCATTTTCATGCCATGACATCGGTAAAGTATGGATTCTTCCTATCGCATCGAAGACTACAAGAGTCGGCATCTCATTCACTACCCCTTTCAAGCGCAAGTTCAAACGATCTTTAACTGGATTAGGATAAGCACGCAACTCCTCGCCGATATCCTCTACAAGAGGAGAAACTTCAATTGCAGGAGTTTGTACCAACTTGTGTTCATTAACAGCTTTTAATCTCGCCGAACTTGAACTGGTTCGTAGCGGTCTAATGGCAATTGCTTGAGCCACCCAATTTTCGCTAGATGAAGCAACAGCAACTAGATCTCCTGTGGCCCCTGGCTCTTCAACAACTTTGTAAGCCATCATATTTGAAGTCAATCCTTGCTGTCTATTCGGATCATCATAGACTTCAATGTAATCAGCTGGAGCAATCCACGTAGCATCTTTTTTATTAGAATAAAATGCCATTACCAATGTATTGCAGTCTGTAGTGGTTAAAGAAGGAGCTACAGCAAACAGGGAAGGTGGACCGGAAGCTCTGCTAAATGTGGCAATAGGACCATTTGGATGGTTGATATCAGCACCGCTGACCCTACTAATTCCCATGGTCCACTTAGGGCTTTGACTGATACGGAAACCATAGGTATCAGGCTCATTGGCATTTCGGATGATTTTATAGTAGGTGACCATTGCCACTTGATTTTGCTGATTGACCCTTTGGATCAATACCCAATCATTATCAGGCGGAGTAACTGAAGGAGATTGCCCTTTTTCGAACATCAATCCTACAATTAAAAGATCCCCAATTTTGGTGTTGGCAGGTCTTCTGATAATTGCTGGATTGCTTGTGTTACCAGCTCCTTTTGCTGTATTGAATTCACCTACTACCGGAGCCTGGTTGAGACATACCTCAACCTCATTTTCTACACTAAGCAATCCCCTGGAAATAGATCCCACCTTATAATTAGAAGGTTCAACAAGACGAATATCAGGAACAACTTCATATACACCTACTGGGATTGTTCCTGTTGGAGGAATTGAAGCTGTACCAATTTCAAGACTATAGCCTATTGATGAAACCACAGATGCTTCATTATCTTCAAAATATTCTTCTACTCCTGTTTCATTGATAAACCTTGTAGCCACTTCAAACCCTTCAAATTCTGTCTTCAATTCCGGGGTAGGATCACCAAGGACAATTAAATCAGGAATTGCTTTTGTGCTTGCATTTAATGTAGCGGGAAGAATTGTTAGCTCTCCAGGTAAATACGAGACTTTAAAATTTCTTGACGCAAAACTTCCAGGAATGATAAAATGATTACCGACATCTGTACCGGTTACCACACAGACTGCATCAAACTCAAGATTATAATCATCATTGTCCTCATCAGTTTCTGGCCCAAAATCATAGTATTTGCCTATTTGTGCATTTTCTCCTTCAACAGCTAGATCAAGATCCTTCTTGCCAAAAATTACAAGTGTATTGTCTTGTTCTCCTTCTTCTCCATCAACACTATTCACTATCGTCCTGGAGTTGACAATGGTACGACCGTTGATCAATGTTCTTGCATTGATAATGGTTCGGCCATTAATGATCATCCTACCATTGACTATAGATCTGGCATTGATCATTGTCCTGGCATTCACCATTGTTCTTCCATTAATGGTTACCGGCAATAGCTCCTGACTCTGAGGATTCTCCAAATAAGAAACAAACGATTCAACTGGCACATCAAAAACAGAGTTGATGATCGGTCTTGAGTTAATGATAGACCTGGCATTGATCAATGTCCGGCTATTGACAGCCGTCTGAGAACTAACCATAAAGCTTAAGTTCACCAACTGATTTTTGCTGATGATCGTTCTACCATTGAAAATACCTAATGGGAGACTTTCTTCAACGCTATTCTTTGCCCTCATCAGGTCCTGACTATATTGGTCAAGAATGGAGTTTTTGAGTGCTGCAACATCTCTTATGATATCCTGAGATTGAATCAAATCATCAGCAATGAGCACTTCAAATCTTAAAGCTTCGCTGATAGACTGGCCATATCTTAAAGCAGCATCACCTATAAGATCAACAGGCTTGATTGTTATTGCCAATGGCTCTACCGTAATTAGACCTGGTCCATAATTACCTAAGGCATCATTTGTTCCATCATACAACAGGCGGCCATCTGGCTGTAATACCCCCACATAATTGTAAAAGTCCGAAAAGGCAACTCCGGTAGGTTTGTGGGAAGCCGTGATGACATAGCTGCCAACCTCTGCCAGTTCACCAGGGATCGTACTGGAAAGATTTAGCAGTACCAAATTTGGATTTACATGAACAGGGTCAAGTGTCAAACCTACATCTTCTAGTGTCAAGTTACTTTTCACCCAGGCATTTCCTGATCTTTCATAGACACTTGCTGTATATGGCGCTATTATTTGCGCATATTTTTTTGTCTGATTATCCGCACGTATAGCAATGGTCTTTTTGACTATGTCAAAGAAATATACAGGTTCGGCAGCACCACCGTCGAGACCACTATCAGAAATGGCAGAATTGACCACCCTTATTCCAGGGTTACCTTCAAAGGTGGGGACGGTTACTTCGAGGTAGCCAAAACCCTGCTCATCATCTTTATAGGAAGATGAAAGCAGTTCATCCCGCAGGTAAACCTCAGTTTTATCATACAAATTAGTCCCTTTGATGATGAGGTTAAACTCAACATCACCAGGAGTAATTCCTGAATCGTAAACCAGCTCAATATTGGCTGGATTAGGAGCAGCAAGGGCATACAATGCCTTATCTGCTCTTATAAGACCTGAGCCAGATTTGTTGTCAAATCCACTCTCATGCATATCTTGAGCAGTAGACTTTAGCAAATTCCTAATATCTTCAGGCCTGGTACTACCAACTCCACCAATCCAGCCTGTAGGACTAGACTCAGGATAGTATTTCAAACGGGCTTGCTTAATCAAGGCTGCTATGGCAGCAGCATGAGGAGCCGCAGCTGAGGTTCCATAAAAATTAGGGAATCGGTCATCTTCCAGGTCAGGAGCTCCTAAATCCACAGTAGTATTGACTCCATTTGGCGCTGTGAAGTCAGGTTTTGCCCGCAATGCACCATTTGTAAAAGTCCCTCCTCGTGAAGAGAAATTAGCAACAGTGAATGGAGCTGTACCACTTGGTACTAAACCAGGATCAAAGCCGAAGACCGAGGTATTTGCATACAACACCGCACCAACAGTCATTGCACCTTCTGAATTTGCATGGCCTACAATTGTAGAGGCATTGATATCGGCATTAAAATTAGGATCAAGCTCACCTCTGAACACCACATATTTAAACTTGATGCTTCTATTTGCATCCAAATCTGCACAATCTTCACACTCCCGTGCTATTACCAGCTCAATATTGGTCTCTTCCGAAACGGTAAAGGATAAAACTTCAAAAGGATCCCCATTGATGTTATTCCTATTGAACCCGTAAAGTGGAACACCAAAATCTTTTAGATAAATGTCCAAGTCATATCTGCTCCCTGTCTGGTCAATTGAATAAAAAGGATCCTCCCAGTGTAACGCTATCATATAGACAGCTGGGCCGGTTTTTCCGGGATACACCTTTATAGTCTGGGATACTTTCCCATCATTGAATTGGTGGACACGGCCTCTCCCAGCCCATTCTCCATTTTTAAGTGGCAGCGGAATTGAGGGGTCATTGACTGGTGTAAATACTCCCTCAAAAGATCTGTTCCCAAAGTTACCGGCTGCTGTAAAGTAAGACACACCATTGGCCACAACTTCATTGACTGCCTTGGCTACTTTCCCGTCACTGAAGAAAGGTTCGGTTACGTAAGTTATGTCATCAACAATGATGTCACTTCCCGCAGCGGCCAAATCACGTATTCCTTGTGCAAAATCCCCTGCTGTCAATACGCCGGTACGAAAGCCTATTTGAGCACCAGGGGCAACGTCATGAATGATTTGTGCCATAGCCCGACCTTCGTCAGTTCCAATTCCAAAACGGCTTGGAAGATCCCGAAAGAAATATAAATTTTCAGGTAAATCACCATTGTCAATATCCGTTGCCAATGGAATCACGCCTGCATCTCTTCGGGTAGCATAGCTGTCTGAAAGCACACCTATCTTAACACCGCTGCCGTTGATCGGTTGGTCACCTTCAAAATGTACATAGCCAGCTCTAACCAAGTTGGATCGCATTACCCGATCACCTTGCGAAGTAGTAATTCCTTTGTTAGGAATGCCTGGTGTCGCTGGCCTCACATGATTGAATACATCTGAGTATCCATTTAAATTCAGGAGCTTTCCAATGGGCATAAACCCTGCAATTACCAGAGAATTAGGATCTTGTTTCAGATCTTCTTCCGAAAGAAATTCAAATCCGAGCTCTTGAAGTATGGATTTGGCATCTGAAAACTTGCCTTTGTTATAAATAAGCTCAATCAATACATCATCTCCACTAATAAAGAAAACTTCATTGGATTTTACAGATTGACCTTGTTTTCGGATTTCATGGAGGGCTTTTAATTCACCCCCGATAATTTCATATACTTTCCCTTGTCCACAGATACCAAACGATTGTCGGTCATTTACTTTGATGGTAAATGATTTGGGAGCAACACAACCTCCTACAACTGATACTTCTATCACGTCTCCATTTGCCAACAATACGGACTGTGGGTTTTGAATTCGTTCTCCTCTTCGACTGAAAATCAATTCACCTGAATCAATGCTAGCATATTGTGTCAGATCACCAATAGTTGTTGATCCGCCATTTTCACTACTGCATAGCTCTGCATCATTTACTGTCAATTCTGCAGCAGGCCGGAGAGATATATCCAAGCTACATGTTGTAGGCAAACAAGCTCCGGCACTTCCCAATGCTGCTGAAATTGTTCCGGAAGTTGTCCATTTGACCTGAACAGAAGGAGAGCCCTGACCAGAAATAATAGTACCCCCTGTAATTGACCAATTATAGGAGTCCGCAATAGAAGTGACCGAATATGTAGTTGTCACATTTTGGCAAACTTCAGCAGGTCCATCGATATGGCAATCTGCCTCTAAATCAATCACTTCAGAAACAGCTTGGACGGATCTGCTTTGCGTACCCACAGATTTCCCATTTAATGATACAATTCTTGTATGATATGGAGACCCGCTGATTCTTGAAGCAGAATTCCCTTCACCCCAATCTTGAGCACTAGCAATATGACCACCCCAAGCAAGGACAACAGTATTATTGGATCCGCTACCGGCCACATTAAATGATATCCTAATTCTAGTGACGGCATTATCAGCAGAGACATTATTTTGAAATACATAATTTATTTCTCTAATCGTCCCACCATAAATAGCCATTCTTCTTTCGTTAGAAGGAAGTTGACCAAAACTTATTGAAGGCTGTGGAGTACCATTAGGGGCCGGAATGGCTCCAAAAGAAGGTGTCCTGGTACTTGGAACAACAAGCTCACATATCCTGTCAAAGCTAGTGATGTAATCAATTGCACTTTTACCTTTCGATCTGGTATCCCACTCTATCTCCACAGTGTGATTACCTGTTCCTAATTTTGAAATTGTCAACCGGTAGGGAATAGATTGACCCTCATAGAAATGGCTATTACTTGCATTGGAGTTCTCAGTGGACCAATTAACCGGACTTATGGGAGTATCGTCTATTCCTCCATTTTGCCCTTGCTCAAGTCTAACAGATTGGGCTAAAGAATATCCTGAAAAAAATATCAAGATAAATCCAAGCAGGGCGCTAAGTGTTTTTCGAGTATGCATTTTTGCCGTATAAAATCAACAGTTTTGTATAAAATTTTCATCTACATAATCTCACTAAAACAAGCTAAAACAGTGATAAAATCTATAAAAAGCACTTTTTAATATGCGAAAATCTTTTTCTAAGGTATAAAAAT
>DAIPZN010000008.1:0-69399 GCA_036782195.1 Cyclobacteriaceae bacterium
ATTATATAAAGCCAAACTGATTCAGATTAAAGATGATGGAATCTATTTGGTTTAATTTAGTTTAAAAATATCATTTATGGAAAGGCAAAGCACAGCTTTGTCTTTTTTTATGGCTATGGGTGCCTTGATCAGATGCGTGTATCTGGTCAGGATATTCAGCCAGCCTTCATCATCCCAGGATTTTCCCGCGATTAAGTTTTGATAATCTGGATGTGCCCTATTGAGGAGATCCTTTGGACGTAGGTTCAACTTTTCCAGAATGGATCGCCAACCAGTCGCTGTGATTGGTTCTTTTTCCAGATTGATTTCATTGATGTGATTTGCTATGGTCTTAGCATATGCCCTCATCTGTTTATCAATGTGATGATCAGGGTTGAAGTAGAAGTATAATTCATTCGGATGCATTTTCATATCTGTAATGATTAGGAGTATTTAAGTTAACTTAAGTATTTGAATAAAGCAAAATAAACATTGAATAGTTTTATTTGCAATCCTTAAGCCAAGGATGGGAAAAAAGGAAAATCGGTAAGCCTCGAACAAGGAAAAACCACTGCAATATCTATTTGTGTAGTTATGTCGCGCACCAAAATATTTGAAGCTTTGTCAAAGAATTTAGGAAGAAAGAAAATCTCTTTGCTATTTTAGTACCCTAAAACCTATTGAAAAAAACCATGGATAATCAACAAGAGCATTTTTTGGGGATAGACGTAGGAGGTACCCACCTCAAGATCGGATTGGTCAACAGACAAGGAGAAATAATTTCATTTGATAAAGTAGATACAGGCCCATACAGGGACAGTGCGAAGGGTTTCAATCAGTCTTTCATAGATGGGATGGCAAATATCCTACAGAAATATCCGGAAGTCCGAAAAGTAGGCATTGGCCTGCCAGGATTAATCTCCAAAGATCGGACTACTACTTTAGAGATTCCGGCAATCCCAGGCTTAAATGGTTTCAACCTTAAAGGTGCGCTAAAAGACAAGTATCCTGATTATTCTTTTTATTTGGAAAATGATGCTGCAGCAGCTGCTTTGGGTGAATATAGGTACGGAAAAGATAATCCACCTGACAATTTCCTCTTTATCACGATGGGCACCGGCATAGGGAGTGCATTGGTTTTGGACGGGGAAGTGTTCAAAGGTTCAAGGGGAAATGCCATGGAAATGGGGCATATGCTTTCAAGAGGAAATGAAGGACTGGAAAAGTTGATCGGTAGAAACGGCATCCTTAAGATTATGGAACGTTTTATTCAAGGTTATCCTCGACTAGCCAACGGTTTAGCTGAAAAAGAACTGGGAACCCATCTTTTGGTAGATACTGCAAGGGAAGGTAATGAAGTTTCTTTAATGGTGTTTGAAGAAGTGGGCCGAATATTGGGTGAGGCTATTGTCTCCACTATTAGGATTTTGGATGTTACCAATGTCTATTTCGGAGGAGGAATTTCTGCAGGCCTTGAATTCATGATGCCTTCGATGGACAAAACAGTAAGGCAATACCTGACCCCTTATTACGTAAAAGACCTAAGACTGATGCGGGCCACTTTGGAAAATAATGCGGGGACTTTAGGTGCTGCCGCATTGTGTTTCATTGAAGAATAAAAGGTCCTATTTGCTTTTGAGCCTTTGATTGAATTTCGTTCAATCAAAGGCTTTTTTATGGCTCTAAATGACTAATGGTAACTTCACTTACCCTGGACACGGCGTTTAGCCTGATTAAAACTTTCAAAATTTCTTCCTTTGGTGCTGCATCGCTGCATGTAGGAGCTGGATCTACAAAATATATGAAAAAGGACTGACTCCTATCAGTAAGCTCAACTTTGTCCGGTCGGCCAAAAGTTTTGATCAAGGTCTGATTGTCTTTTCCCAATAGGCTGTTTTTGACTTTTCTGAATTCCTCTATATCATTTGCCCTTAAACCTAAACATCCGTTTCGGTCTTGTTTCCAATTATCCAGGTTCACATTGCCGACTTCAACTTTTGGAGAACAGGCTGTTAAAAGTAAAACGGTCACTGACACAAATAAGGTGACGCGGATGAGGTGTTTAAGCATTTTGAGTGGACTTGTGAATAGCTTGTCTAAATTTTTTGACTATACCTACATTAAGATAAAGCCAAAGGTAGGAACAGGAAGCAAATAGTAAAAACAGAAGATTTCTTGTCCCTTCATCCATCATATCTGCAGTTAGGAAGTGCAACAATACCGAAAATGCCAGAATCCTGAAAACCTCCTGAATATGATACCATCGACTTTGTTCAAATATTCCTGAAAAGCTTACTGTGCTCCAAATGATCATCAAAGACATTCCTAACTTGGTAATGAGATCAAAATCAGGAAGATTGAACAGGAAGAATGCAGTCAACACCATCAATATCAGGTACTGAAAAAAAACATAATAGTTAAGCGGATTTGGGACTGTTGTATCGAACTTTCGGTAGGTATCTTCCACTGGCTTGACTTCTCGCTGTCCACCCAGGTAATCAGGCAACCAACCTGGTTTCTTGAATAAGTACCGGATTTTGTCTTTTAGCCCTTTGATGTTTTTAATTTCAGCTTTCATATTGGCATAGTGGGCGATATTCACCCAAACAGGGTTCCAGCTGTTTACAGGTGTTGTAATGCCATAGGTAGGGCGCTCCTCTTCTTCCTGAAAAGTACCGAACCACTTGTCAAAGATGATGAAGGTACCACCATGGTTTTTGTCAATGTATTTGGGATTTCTTCCATGATGGACACGATGATGAGAAGGAGTGTTCATGAATTTTTCCAAAAAACCCATTTTCCCGATCGACTCGGTATGGATCCAGAACTGATAAAGAAGGTTCAATCCTGAAACTAGTACCAGGCTTATTGGATCAAAGCCCAAGACTGCTAAAGGTAAGTAAAAAAAGAATGTCCAGATAGTCTGGGTACTGCTTTGCCTAAGTGCTACGCTAAGGTTGTATTCTTCGCTGGAGTGATGTACAACATGCCCCCCCCAGAACAGGTTGATTTCGTGACTCATCCTATGTGCCCAGTAATAGCAAAAGTCATAAAGAAAAAATAAAAGCAGCAAAAACCATATGGAATTCGGAATTGTAAAAAGGGCTAGGTTTTCATACACCAAGGTGTAGAGACCTATCGAGAGTACTTTGAGAAAAACTCCCGATACCTGTGAGACCACACCACAGTTGATGTTGGTAATGGCATCATTGAGCCTGTAGCTGGGGTTTTTTTGAAACCGCAGCACGATAATTTCTATAGCCATCAAAAGAAAATATACCGGGATGGCAATGACAACGGGACTAAGATTCATCTTGCAGTCAGTACTTTGAGCTTAACGTTGGGAATCTAGCGATAAAAACTCAATTCCCGAAAAAACAGTTTCCATTTTGAATCTATATATTAGCAGCCCAAATCAAATTACCCTATGTATACCCGTTTCGGAAAAGTCTTTCATTTTATCAGCATCCTGGTTTTTATTTTCGCTTTGTTGTATAGCTATGCAGCTCTTTCAGATATGGTCGCTTATGAAGTTGGTGATCGTGGAGAAGCTGTCAAACTTATTGGTAAATCTCAGTTTTTCTATTCTGGAATTCTGATTTTTTTGCTGTTGAACATCCTTATTGCTACTCCTGCCAAATTGATAGAATATCAATATTCCGCCAGTATCAAAAGGCTTTTCCCCAAAGGTGATATTTACAGAGATTATTTATTGGCATGGCTCTATAGCTTTATCGGGATCATCAACATCAGTCTTGCTATCATGGTGCTGTTTGTCCATAGGATCAACAATCCATATGAAATCGAACCGGCAAAATTTGCCTTTTTCTTTTACATCGTCCCTGTTTTTTTTGTAGTTTGGGTGGTTGGCCTAGTTTACATCGGCTATAAAAAATTCCAGGAAGTAAGTAAAAAATGATCATCCTCCTGCATAAAAAAAGTAGCACTGTCTAATTTTGGGCAGTGGTTTAAACAATAAAATCAGTTACAATCAATGGCAGAAAATGTTCAATATACCGAAGACAGCATCAAATCCTTGGATTGGCGGGAACACATCAGGCTTAGGCCGGGTATGTATATCGGCAAGCTTGGGGATGGAAGTGCACAGGATGACGGAATATATGTTTTGGTAAAAGAAATCCTGGACAACAGTATTGACGAACACATGATGGGCCATGGTAGGACCATTGACATCAAAATTTCAGAACACCGGGTTGAAGTGCGGGATTTTGGTAGGGGTATTCCTTTAGGGAAAGTAATAGACTGCGTTTCCAAGATCAATACCGGTGGCAAGTACGACTCAGGTGCTTTCCAAAAATCTGTTGGTTTAAATGGTGTGGGTACCAAAGCGGTAAATGCGCTTTCGGAACATTTCCGAGTCCAATCCTTCAGAGATGGGGAAACCAAAGTTGCAGAGTTTGAAAAAGGGATTTTGGTATTGGAAAAACCTGTAGAAAAAACAAGTGAAAGAAACGGCACCAAAGTGATCTTTTCTCCTGATGCCACTGTTTTCAAAAACTATCATTTCATACCAGATTATCTGGAAAACCTTATTTGGAACTATGCCTTCCTGAATGCAGGTCTGAGTATCAATTTTAATGGGAAAAAGTACTTTTCTGAGAAGGGACTTTACGATTTGCTTACAAGGAAGGTAGATGAGGATAGTTTCAGATATCCGATTATTCACCTCAAAGGCAATGACATTGAAATAGCCATCACCCATACCAATCAATATGGTGAAGAATACTATTCTTTTGTGAATGGTCAGTATACCACCCAAGGTGGTACCCATTTGGCTGCTTTCAGAGAAGCTGTGGTGAAGACGGTAAGGGAGTATTATAAAAAAGACTTTGATGCCTCTGATATTAGACAGAGTATTGTGGCTGCCATTGCGGTGAGGGTACAGGAACCTGTCTTCGAATCACAGACCAAAACCAAACTAGGCTCGCAGAGTGTAGGTCCAGATGGGCCAACTTTGAGGACTTTTGTCAATGACTTTGTCAAAAATGCCCTAGACAACTATCTCCATAAAAATCCTGCCACAGCAGATGCTTTGTTGAAGCGGATTCTGCAGTCAGAGAGGGAACGGAAAGAAATTTCAGGTATCAAAAAACTGGCAAACGAAAGAGCGAAAAAAGCCAACCTTCACAACAAAAAATTGAGGGATTGTAGGGTGCATTATGATGATCCAAAAGCGGATGAAGAAATCAAAACCAGATCTATGCTCTTCATCACAGAAGGTGATTCTGCTTCAGGATCGATCACCAAGTCCCGCGACGTGCAAACCCAGGCAGTATTCTCCCTTAGAGGTAAACCGCTGAACTGCTATGGTATGACCAAAAAGGTGGTTTATGAAAATGAAGAATTCAACCTGCTCCAGCATGCCTTGAATATAGAAGAAGGTATAGAGAATATCAGGTATAGGAAAATTGTAATTGCCACCGATGCAGACGTTGACGGCATGCACATCAGGTTGTTGATTATGACTTACTTCCTGCAGTTTTTCCCGGACCTTGTCAAGAATGGCCACTTGTACATTTTAGAGACACCATTGTTCAGGGTAAGAAACAAAAAGGAAACTTTCTATTGCTACACGGATGAAGAAAGACAACGTGCTATCCACAAGCTCGGTAAGACTGCCGAAATCACAAGATTCAAGGGACTAGGAGAAATCTCTCCAGGTGAATTTGGAAAATTTATCGGGGAAGACATCCGGCTTGAACCCATCATCTTAAGTAAAGAGACCAAGATCGCAGATTTGTTGAGTTTTTACATGGGAAAAAACACACCTGATAGACAGGGTTTTATCATTGACAACCTAAAAATTGAAAAAGACATCGTGCATGAAGAACCTGCACAGGAAGTTCAGGAAGAAACCGAAGCAGCTTAACAGCCTTTTTCTTCTAAGTATCAACCAAATGCAGTTTAGAAAATATCCCGAATGAGCGAAATCAACCAAAATCCCGAAGAAAAAGACGATACACTACACGAATCAGTCCCTGTGACGGGAATGTATAAGGAGTGGTTTTTGGACTATGCTTCATATGTCATCTTAGAAAGGGCTGTCCCCGCCATAGAAGATGGGTTCAAACCTGTACAAAGGAGAATCTTACACGCCATGAAAGAAATGGATGATGGAAGATTCAATAAGGTGGCCAATATCATCGGTCAAAGCATGCAGTACCATCCCCATGGAGACGCCTCTATTGGTGATGCTATTGTCAACCTTGGCCAAAAGGAGCTCCTGATTGAAACCCAAGGCAACTGGGGTGATATCCGTACGGGTGACGGTGCTGCGGCATCTAGGTATATTGAAGCAAGGCTTTCGAAGTTTGCGCTTGAAGTGGTATTCAACCCGCAAACGACTGAGTGGCAATTGTCATATGACGGAAGGAAAAAAGAGCCTGTAACTTTACCTGTTAAATTCCCTTTGCTTTTGGCTCAGGGTGTCGAAGGGATTGCAGTTGGGCTTTCTACCAAAATATTGCCTCACAATTTCATCGAACTGATAGAAGCTTCTATTCAGATACTAAAAGGTGAGCGTCCCAATTTACTACCTGACTTTCCTACAGGTGGATTGGCTGATTTTTCCGAGTACAATGAAGGCCAAAGAGGTGGAAGGGTAAAGATTCGTGCCAGAATTGAAGAGGAGGATAATAAAACCCTGCTCATCAAAGATATACCTTATGGTACTACCACCAATTCATTGATTGAATCTATTATCAAAGCAAATGATAAAGGTAAAATCAAGATCAAAAAGGTTGTTGACAACACAGCCAAAGATGTAGAAATCCAGATTCAACTGGCACCAGGGCAATCTCCCGACATGACAGTAGATGCACTTTATGCATTTACTGATTGTGAGGTCAGTATTTCTCCAAATGCCTGTGTAATCATTGAGGACAAACCTGTATTTCTTTCTGTCAATGACATTTTGGTCTACAATACACAGCAGACCAAAGAATTGCTGAGGCGTGAACTTGAAATCCGCAAAGCTGAATTGATGGAGAAACTGCTTTTCTCTTCTTTGGAAAAAATATTTATAGAAAACAGGATTTATAGAGATATAGAAGAGTGTGAGACTTGGGATGCTGTCATCAAGACCATAGACAAAGGCCTTGATCCATTCAAGCCTGATTTTTATCGGGAAATCACCACTGAAGACATCATCAAGCTTACAGAAATCAAAATCAAAAGGATATCGAAATTCGATGCCTTTAAGGCTGATGAGCTGATGCGCAAGCTTCAGGATGAACTGAAAGAAGTCAATTACAACCTCAAGCATATCACGGAATATGCCATACAATATTATACCAATCTATTGGCCAAGTACGGTAAGGGTAGGGAGAGAAAGACTGAAATCAGAACATTCGACACCATTGAAGCGACTGTCGTGGCAGCCAACAATGCCAGACTTTATGTGAATAGAGCAGATGGGTTTGTTGGGTATGGATTGAAAAAAGATGAATTTGTCACAGAATGCTCTGACCTAGATGATATCATCGTTATCCGGAGGGATGGCGTCTGCATGGTGTCCAAAATTGCCGAAAAGGTATTTATGGGCAAAGATATCCTGCATGTGGCTGTTTATAGAAAAGGTGACGAAAGAATGGTGTACAACCTTGTTTACCTGGACGGTGGAAGCGGTAAAGCCATGGTGAAAAGGTTTCAGGTACTGGCGGTGACAAGAGACAGACCTTATGATCTGACCAAAGGAGCCAAAGGATCAAAAGTGCTTTATCTCACTGCAAATCCTAATGGTGAGGCTGAGATTGTAAGTGTATCCCTGACGCAAGGAGCAAAAGCTAGGGTAAAGGTGTTTGACTTTGATTTCAGTACCATAGAAATAAAAGGTAGAGCTGCCGGTGGCAACATCCTGACGAAATATCCTGTACGCAAAATCCAATTGAAAATGGAAGGAGTATCAACTCTAGGCGGTTTGGATATCTATTATGACCAACATGTAGGTAGGCTGAATACCGACCATAGAGGAAGGAAAATCGGGAATTTCTTAGGGGAGGACAGAATATTGGTTTGCTATAAAAACGGGGACTATGAGCTGACTACCTTCGAGTTGACCAACCGCTATGAACCGGCTCAGGTATTGTTCATAGAAAAATTCAACCCGGAAAATGTGGTATCTGCGATTTATTTTGATGGTGTCAGCAAACAATACTATGTCAAGAGGTTCCTGATCGAAACTACCACCATCAACAAGAAATTCAACATTATATCGGACCATAAGAATTCTTATCTTAAACTGATTTCTACTGAAAAACAACCACAGGTTAAACTGAAGCTCCAAAAAGGAAAAGAAGAGGAAGAACAGGAATATGATTTGGATATGCTTATAGATGTAAAAGGCTGGAAAGCAATAGGTAATAAGCTATCATCACATCCAATACTTGAGGTAAGTCTTATCCAAACTGAGGTTCAGGAATCTTTGGCCGAGGAAGCTATAGAAGAGCAAGAAGCCGAACCGGAAAATGATATTGAAGTAGGTTCAACTGTTGAATTTAAGATCAAAAAAGATGATGAAGAGCAGCTTGGACTCTTTTGATTTGCTGATGGAGTGATCACTGAATTAGCTAAATTGTGCAGTGATATATTTTCAATACATCCTAAATGAAAGTGGCTGTCAGTTGAGAAACGGACAGCCACTTTTGTTATACATCACTTCAGAATTATTTGCTTATAATGGGTAGCCTGATACTGCTGGGATGTTTAGCAGAATGGTGGATGTTGTTGGTAGCAACGATTCCTTCTTTTTCATCATAAGTATTTCCACCCGTATTCATGTTTCTATCAAATCTTGGAAAGTTGGAGCTTGAAACTTCAATTCGGATCCTGTGGCCTTTTTCGAAAAAGTTGGAAGTCGACATTGGAGTCATTTCTACTGGATAAATTTTCCCTTTTTCCATCCATACTTCTTTGTCATATCCTTCTCTATACCTGACGCGCTGAATGGTTTCATCCAAGTTGTAAGCCCTGCCATCAGGATATACATCAATCAGTTTGATGGTAAGGTCAGTATCTTTTACATCCGAAGAAAGATATAAGGTGGCCTCAATAAATCCACTGACCTCAATACCTTTTTCAAGCGGTGCCGAAGTGTAAACCAAGATGTCATCTCTAAGTTCCATCTCCTGTTGATCAAAAGCTCCACCCTGCACCGCATTTCCTGTACAGCAGACATTGCCTCCATATGAGTTGACGGGATTCATAGGATCATATTTGAAACTATCCGGTTGGTCTTTCGATGCCTTCTTTGTTGATAAGGCACCTGTTCCATTCCGTGTATTGGCGTTGCCATCACTATTGAGGTAATAAGTTACCATTTTAGCCTCTTTTGGCGGCCATGTATCTGAGGTTTGCCATACATTTGAACCCATAGTAAAATATTTGACCCTTGGCATATCAAGAGCCTTGGTATCTTGACCATCTTTTAACCAATGGTCAAACCAGCCATAAGTCATTTCATCATAGGGTAGTCTTGCATCTCCCATACTTCTTTCACCGACAACAGTATTTTCTGTTGCACGGGTAAAGGCACAATGAAGGGTAGGAGCGATGACGAGATATTGGTTGTCTCTTACCTTGGGATCTTTTGCATTTTGCCTTACATGGTTGAAGAGTGCAATATTGGGACTGCTGGATACATCATACCAAGAAACAAACCAATATGAAGGTTTTTCAAAATCCATGTCATCATGGTAAAGACCACCTTCAAACCACTTTGGATCATTGGGTTTTCTGGTAATCATCTCCTCATATATTCCCTGAGGGCCATTTACATTACGGAGAATATCCTGAATGGGAAGGTGACTCAGTCCTTCCTTCCAGTCCACTTTGGGGTAGCGCGGAGCCATATCATAGAAGCGCTGAAGCCTGATCAGATCCTCTTGTGCGATTCCTTCAGGAAGCTTAGGGGCAAGCGGATCATGTTGGGTGCTGTAAAGCCAGGCTGTGAAAAGCATCTGACCTGCACCTCCCCGGTACCAATTACCCTGTTCTTGGAATTTACCTACTCTGCCTACTCCTGCTCCGAAAGCCTGAGGTACCAATGCAACATGTGCAGGATGGTTAAGCGAAGCAACAGCCATTTGCCATTCAGCAGTAGAGGAACAACCGATTGTGCCAATCTTTCCATTGCTCCAAGGCTGATCTGCCATCCAAGTGAATGCATCGTAGCCATCGGTTAGAGGAGTGCCTAGGATGTCCCATTCACCTTCCGAAAAAAATCGACCCCTTTCATTTTGGACCACATAGGCATAACCTCTTTCTACAGCTTCCAAGGCAGTCTGTAGCGTTCGGGTCACAAGTTCCCCATCTCTGTAAGAATTGAAATTGTAGGGGGTTCTAGAAAAAATAATAGGAACAGGCTTATCAGACTTAGGCCGATAAATATCTGTTGCCAACCTGACCCCATCCCTCATGGGCATCATGACTTTTTGATCTATTATGGCCACTGCTTCCAGTCGCTCCATAATAGTCTGATCCTGTGCTTGCACGTTGAATGCAATGCCCAATACCATGAGGAATAGCCAAATCCTATGGTATCTTCTCATTATAAAATTAAATTTCTCCATGATCCAACCTAATCAAATGTACAGCAACAAAAAAATATTTTGTCACGAATGGCAGAATTTGAGGATCGGAATGAAGGTATGGCTCAGTTGCGTTTTCTGTTGTTCAGTAAATCCTTCACAGGATTTCCGCTACTTTGCCCCTTTTTCTTGTTTTTTAACTTCTGTTTTTGCTTTTGTTTTTTCTTTTTAGCTTTTGCTTTTTGACGCTTCTTTTTGTTCTGTTCTTTGCTTTTGACTAAAACTGTCCGTGCTGAAATCCCGACTTGGCTTCTATAAAATTCCTCACGTCCGGAAAGATTGAAGTTGGGCTTGTAGTCCAATGATATAACAGTATTGGCAACGGTCAATTCCACTCCTCCAATCAGATCAATACCAGTAGTATTGTTCCCATAGGTATGGAGGATCTGATTGCTGTTTCGGTCTTTGACAAATGACTCTTCCCAACCTGAAGAAATACCACCTCCATAGTAATAATTGAGCCTTTTGGAGATAATAGGGTGGTGCCTTTGGAGCATCAGGTGCAAGGTGGTATTCGTATTGAAATCTGACTGTAAAATCCCTTCAACCGTGACGTGCTTCAAGACTCTTTGCTGTGCAGTAAGTCCAACAGTACGCGAATAATCATTATTTCCTAGTCTTATTCCCAATGCAGTGCCATAGCGTTGGGCATGAACAGGTAAGCTTTCAAAAAGCATTAAAAGGAAAAGCAGCAAGAAATTTACTTTAATTGTGGTTTGCATTCTCGAGTGGGGTGTAAGCTGAAATTTTAGATTTTACCAATTATCGTCCAGGTCATGAAAGGCATCTGCATCTGTTTGGTCAAAAGAACTCCAGATCTCAATGCCTCTAGGGGTAAGTAGAAGTTCACCTTGCAATAGAAAATCATTGGTGTCCAATAGGCTTTCAAAAGTTGGATTCTGAACGTGTTTTGGAATTTTGAACAGTCTGGGATCCTTTTTTTCAAATGGTGGGATATTTTTTGCACTGTATAAATATGGCAGTAATGTTTCCGAGCATGCTATACCAATCCGATCTATACGATGGTCGGAAAAATAACGGTTTAATCTCTCGTTTATTTCATTGAAAAAATCCAAGGATTCTGAAAGTCTTATCCTTGAGCCTGCTCTGGATTTTCCTTTTGTTTTCAGGTGTTTGATCTGGCTTTTTCCTTGTTTTTTCCGGACCATATATGCTCTAAATACCTTATGATCTGTATTTTCAAAATGTTCAAATAAACCTACAGAGGCAATCCCAGCTCTAATCATAATTAATACATAATTCTCATAAACAGAATCCAACAAACTGTTTTCCAATTCGTTATATGTTTTGGTAAGAGGGAGCCTGAGATGAAGAATGGGTTCTTTATTCTGCTCTTCTAAGCTGATCCTGTTCTTCTTTTTGTTGAAAGTAATAATGAACGGAAACTGTTGGAGGTGTTTCACAAACTCTTGAGACCGTTTATCATAGATTAGCACTCGTTGCATGAAAATGTAAACTAAATTTTTTTATGGCTTGATATTTGAGCAAGACCATTTTTATAAATAAAATAGAATTAATTATACTAATTGTTAAAATTTTCAGTTATAAACATATGGAAGTGAAAGAACTGATTTTGAAGCACAAGGATTTTTTATCCGATTTTGGCTACAAGTTAGACCAGAAAACTTTTCAGTACACCAAAAACTTTGCTCACGGTAAAAAAATAGTGTTTTTTCACCATACCCATAATGAAGATGTGTCCTATATTGAATATCATGTCGGTATCAGATATGATATTGTTGAACTTATAGTACATCAATTTCTTCCATCACTTGGAGATTATAAGGAAAGAAGTATCACACTTTTGGAAACTTTAGATGGCATCAATCCATTGCTTCCGAAGAGGAAATTGATCAATCATGAATCCGAAGTCAATCAGGCAATTTTAGAATCTGAAGAAATGCTTGTATCAGATGGATTCAAGTGGTTAGATAAATTTGCTTCAGGTCCTGAGTTGGAAAGATATTTCAATGAATCCCAAGACCATACGCTAATCAGTCAGAATTTTACTTATAGATCAGCAAGGGGAGTGACTTTGTGCAAGCTTTTCAATCCTGATCAGTTTGAGGATGTGAAAAACAAGTACCTGACCATGCTTGATGAGATGCAGGTTACCCCATTTACTTTGGCATGTTTTCTTAACCTATTAAATTATCTTAAGACTCTGTAGAATAACCATCGCCTTATTTAAATTTCAAAATGCCACTCATTGGGTGGCATTTTGAAATTTAAGGAGATTTTTAGTGGTATATTCTGTTAAAAACGTCTTTAACCTTCCAGGTAATAATTTGGTCAAAGCAAAATAAAGATTCACAACCCTTCCTGGAATAATGACTTTTTTCTTATCCAACATGCCGTCTAAGGCTTGCTGCGCAACAAGTTCCGGACTCATCACCGAAAATTTTGTAAACATGTTGCACTTGTTGTTCACTCTGGTCATTCTTGGATTGGAATTGATCCCTCCGGGACAAACAACGCTTACAGAAATGTTTTTTGACTTTAATTCAAACGAAAGACTTTTGGAAAAATAATAGGTAAATGATTTGGTGGCACCATAAACTTGCTTAAAAGGTGCATCAAAAAAAATTGCCATACTACTTACATTAAGAATATAGGACTGTTCCATTTGTGCTAAGCGATGGATCAATTCATGGGTAATGAGAGTAGTAGCAAGGATATTTAGTCTGATCATTTTGCTGAAAAGCATGAAATCCTGTTTTTCAAAATTAAAATTACCACCTACACCGGCATTGTTGATCAGGATATTGATTGGAAGATTTTGTTGGATTACATATTGACAAACCTCTTGGCAATTTGGTTCTGAGGTAAGATCTGTTTCAAAAAACCATACGGAAACATGGAAATTATCCTCAATAAAATTACAAAGGCTAGCCAATCCAGAATCCGGAAGGGAAACCAAGAACAGATCCATTTTTCTTTTGGCGCATTCCAGTGCAAGGGACTTTCCCAATCCCTCACTTGCTCCGGTAATCATGGCCATATTTTTCATAAGCTAATATCTTTTGATTTTAAAAATTTAACTGTTTCCTCTAGTCCTTTACTAAAAGGAGTAATGGTATAGCCTAAATCATCAATGGCTTTTTGACTAGAAAAGGCACTGTTTTGACCTAATCTTGTTACCAGATCAGGTGTTATTTTAGGATAACGCTTCAATGAATTGGCCATGAAAACCTGAATCCATGCAAAGTTTTTCAATACCCGTTTTGGGACCTTGACTATCAAACCCTTGTGTGGAGCAAGCTTCATGATGTGGTGAAATAGCTGCTTAAATGTGAGATTCTCTCCACCTAAGATATATTTTTCACCAGCTTTGCCCTTTTCCAAAGCCAAAATCTGACCTTTGGTGACATCTTCAATAAAGGCATAGTTGCCTACCGTTGAGGTGTTTTTGGCTACAAAAGCTATCCGTCTTTTCAGATATCCTTTAATAAAATTATTAACCCCTGAACTAGGAGAATCAATTCCCGGTCCATAAATCCTCGATGGGCTGACAATCAGTGCGGGTAGACCTTTATGATAATATTTGATTACTTCCTGTTCGGCCTGGTATTTTGAGATTTCATAATCATTATTGAAGCTGGACCATCTTGGGGTTTCTTCGGTATTTTCAAACTTCAGAGAGGGGCCGATTACTCCTGTAGAACTTGTATGGACAAATCGTTTCACTTGAGCTTCAAGAGAAGCCTCTAGTACATTCACCGTTCCCTGTACGTTGACTAAATAGAAATCATCTGGATTGTTTGACCATATCCTTGCCAATGAAGCAAGGTGGAATACTGCTTCACAACCTTCTATGGCATCTTTAATTTGTTTGGGATTTAAAATATCTCCATAGAATACCTTGATATTGGGATGTGATAAATATTGGGTTGACTTGATATTGCGCACTAAAGCATGTACATCAAAGCCGGACTCAGCCAGTGCAATTGCAAGCCTTTGTCCCACATAACCGGATGCACCGGTAATAAAAATTTTCATCTTAGACTTCAGAAATTAAAACAGTTCCTTTTTGCCTAGTGGCAAAATATATCCGCTATGCGGAAGAAAATAACCCTCAATTTTGTTTTAAAGTACAGTAGATTGATGTCCATTGTACATTAGACCTATTGATGTTCTTTTACATGGTACAAAAATGCTACCACTAAGATAAGGATGTCTTAATTTTGAAACTTTAATTCCTTTTGATCCCCTTTACAGGCATTGCTTCTAAAGGATTGTCAGGCCAATAATGTTTTGGATACCTGCGCTTAAGATCCTTTTTTACTTCAAAGTATGTATTGTTCCAAAAGCTCATCAGGTCTGAAGTAACCTGAACGGGTTTGAATCCCGGAGAGAGTAAGTGAAGCAACAAGGTGTTTCTTCCTGAATTTACCTTGGGTGTTTCTTTCATGCCGAATAATTCCTGTAGGCGTACAGGTAATACCGGAGGTTCACCGTGAGGGTTATACTGAATCTGAATAGCGCTTCCAGTTGGTACTTGAATGGTAGGAGGTGCCAATTGATCAACGCTTTGCTGGAGAGGGTAATCTAGAAAAGATAACAGAATGTTTTTGAGGTCCAGTTTGCGAAAATGTTCTTTTTTTCGGATTCCAGTCAGATATGGCAACAACCATCTACCGGGTTCTTCTAAAAGCGTCGCTGTGCTTACGTCCGGCCAATCCATCTCAGGATTCCAGATCCTCAGCGATAATATCCGGTTTTGCAACTGGATTACTTGATCATTCCAATCCAGAAGTTGGTGCCCATCTACCTGTACAGCAGAGATCAATGTCTGCTGAATAGAACCTTCATCTACTTTCTGAATTGGAGAAGCTTTGAGAACAATACTGCCAATACTCAGTTGCATTTGGGCATTCAGTTCACCTTTTTTATAATCCCATTGAATGACTTCTCTTGTTTTTACCAGTGGTGCCAGATCACGTGGATTGATAGGTGAGGCCATAAATATTTTTCCCATCCCATCCCTTGCATCCAGATGGGCAATGGCCAGCCAAGGTTCATGAGCAAGGTCGTCTCTGTGGTTCATCATGGCCAGTTTGCCATTTGCCAGTTGAAACTGTGCATTGTTGCCCGGTCTTGCACTGGCGATTCGTTCCGGGTAGGCATAGGCGAGTAGGAGGCCGGTCTCATAAGGATCTACTATACCGTTGTCTGCATCAACTTTAAGCAATTGCCTATATTGCTTGGATATTTTCTCGATTTTCTGAAGGCCTTTGATGTGCAGGTTTTCTTTTCGGGCCCTTCTTAAGGCTTCCAATCTAAGGTTGATATCTACACCTGATTCCCCATCAAGTGGATCCTTTTCTTCAAGAACTGCAGCTACATCTGCTGCCAGGCCTACCTTATTACTTGCAGCTGCCATCACCAGCATATGGCTAATTCTTGGATGCGCCGGTATTTGGTGCATCTGCTTTCCATGTGCTGTAAGTCTGTTGTCTTCAATCGCATCTAACTGCGTCAAAACCTCTTTGGCTTGTTCCACATTTCCTTTTGGAGGAGCAGAAAGCCAAGTTAGGCTGTGAATGTCTGCAACTCCCCAAGCCAGCAAGTCAAGGACCAGGAAAGCCAGATCTGATTCCAATATTTCAGGAGTCCTAAAATCATCTAGCCTATGTTGTGTCGCAATTGACCACATGCGAATGCAAATACCAGGGCCCAGTCTTCCCGCCCTTCCTGCCCTCTGATCTGCAGCATCCTTGGATATTCGGATGGTTTCGAGTCGTGAGAGACCTGATCGGGGATTGAACTTTGATGTCCTTCCATAACCCGTGTCAATTACGATATCTACACCTTCAATGGTCAAGCTTGTTTCAGCAATTGAAGTTGCTAAAACCACTTTTCTTTTGCCAGCATGATTGGGCCGTATTGCCTGTTGTTGGGCAAGAGGAGAGAGCTGCCCATATAAGGGATAGATTAAGAGATCAAGCTTGCTATTTCTGAGCAGTTGTGCCGTATTCAGGATTTCACCTTGTCCTGGCAAAAATACCAATATATCACCTGATTCATTTTTAATCACTTCTTTTATAGTCTGCACAACCATTTCTGGCATAGCGTGATAATCAAAATCACCTGCATAACGGATTTCAACAGGAAATTGCCTTCCTTTACTGGAAACCAAGGGAGCATGGAGTAGGGTTGAGAGCTCGGAAATATCCAGGGTGGCGGACATGACCATAATGCGGAGATCAGGTCTCAGGATTTGCTGACATTCCCTTACTAGAGCCATGGCTACATCTGCCTGAAGATTCCTTTCGTGAAACTCATCAAAAATAACCAGTCCCACATCTTCTAAAGCGTTGTCTTGAAGAAGCATGCGCGTCAGTATGCCTTCAGTCAATACTTCAATCTTGGTCAGTTTGGTAACCTGACTTTCAAATCTGATCCGATAACCTACAGTTTCACCTATTTTTTCACCGATGAGCTCAGACATCCGCTGTGCAATTGATTTTGTTGCCAATCGCCTAGGTTCCAACATCAGGATTTTCTTTCCATCTAGAAAAGTTTCGTCTTTAAGCACCAAAGGTAAAATGGTGCTTTTACCTGCACCTGGAGGAGCATGTACAATCAACGTATTGTTGTCATGCAGTTTTGTTTTTACCTCATCTACTATTTCCCAAATGGGAAGCTTGATCTCAGGGCCAAATTTTTCCATTGGATGCAAAAGTAACAATAAAAAAACCGCTGTCCCTATTGAACCAGGAACAGCGGTCTATTGAAAGAAGGTAAAATTATTCTATGGTAGCTGCTGCTTTGCCATACTCCCATCTGATCTCAAAACCCTTTGAAGTGACTTCATAAACCAGTCTTTCCTCAAAAGAAGAAGTCTGCTGAGAAGGTACTGAAACCCTCAGCGCGTCTTGGCTTTGGTCGTAGCTGTAAGCACCCCATTGTTTGGCAACTTTGTTGAAGATCATGATTGATTGATCTTGATCCGGAATGATAAAGAAACTGTATTTGCCAGCAGGAAGTGTTTTGCCTTGGATTTTAATGTCTTTGGACGTTTCAAATGTAGTGGCATCATTTGCGCCGGCTCTCCATACTTGACCAAGTGGCACCAAGTCACCCCAAATTGTCCTACCTTTAACAGCAGGGCTGCTATAATTGATGGTGATTTTTGCACCTGCCACAGTACCTTCAGCAACTCTTGCGGGACTTGGCTTTTCTTCCTGCCCAAAAGTCAGCAAGCTGACCATAGCAAAGATTGAAGTTGCCAAAATAGATTTGACAAAAAACTTTCTGTTCATGATTAATTGGATTTATGTTTTGCCATAAGTTAAATGGTTTTTTTGAATACGTCCTTTAACAAGCAATCAAATTTTCACCCAAGCCTGCTTTCTATGGCTTTCAATAATCCTTTCACAAATTACCAACTCTCTCAATCCATCCTCAAAGGTAGGGTAAGAAGGCTTTTCAGGCTGTTTGCCGTCGAGCACCGCAGCATAGACTTCTTTGAACATCTGTTTGGAAGTGTCAGGAAATCCTTCATTGTGACCACCCGGAAAACTTACTAAGGCAGAAGCTTCTTTGGTCAGCAGTGAAGGGTCTTTCATCAACTGTTGGTTAGCCGATTCCCTTTTTCCTATCCACAATTCATTAGGTCTTTCTGAACACCATTCAAATGCTGATTTGGAACCGGCAATTTCAATGTTCAGCCTGTTTTTGCGACCTGCATTTATTTGACTTACCGTTATGGAGCCTTTATTGCCGTTGTCAAACCGAAGCAAAACCGAAGCATGGTCTTCAGTATTGATGGGTACTTCAGCGTAATCAGATGCCTGAAGCATTTTCCCAGAATAGGTTTCGATAGGCTTTAAAGGCTTTAACCTGGTTTTATGGACAGTTGAAAAGTCTGCCATTACTTCAGTTACTTTTAACCCTGTCACATATTCAGTGAGGTCCAGCAAGTGGGAACCGATATCTGCGATAGCTCTTGAATCTCCTGATTTGTCAGGTTCCAGCCTCCAGTTATAATCCGTGTTTAGGTATAACCAATCCTGAAGATAAGATCCCATTATGGAATATACTTCACCTAGTTCCCCTTGCTCGCGCATGGTTTTCATTTGCCTTACAATAGGGTAGTACCTTAAGTTAAAATGCACAGCATTGACCAAGCCTTTTTCTTTGGCCAAGGCCACAAGCTCTTCGGCCTCTTCAATTTTAGTGGCTAGAGGTTTTTCACAAATCACATGTTTACCTGCCAAAAGCGCTGCTTTGGACTGCGAAAAATGAAGAAAATTAGGAGTGCAGATATGGACTACATCTATATCAGGCTGCTTCAACATTTCTTCGAATGTGTATGCATTTGGAATACCAAGCAATGATGCTTTTTCCTTGGCAAGTTCAAGTGTAACTTCACAAAGGGCTGTAACTTCAATGTTTGGAATTCTCCTGAGTGCTTCCAAATGAGCAGGTCCGATAAATCCGGTTCCGACAATGGCAGCATTGATCTTCTTTGTCATAGGTTATATGGTTTGATATTAAAACTGGTTAAAGATAGGGTCAAGAACATAGATTTAAAAACTGCCTATGGAATTTTAACCTTTTATTATCAAACAAGAAAAAACCCTTTCTACTAGAAAGGGTTTTTTGAAAAATATAAAAACAACTATGAGATGGAAATGAAAGTGCTAAAGCACCCAAATCAGGATTGAAACTAAACCAAAAAACAATCCTGCACCTAAATAAACATCTCCAAGCACGCAGTTCTGATAGTGCGTCTTGAGACTTTCAATTTCGTTGAACCTCAATGTACCATCTTCATTTCTGTTGTAGAATTCATAGATATCCAAAGTGATTTTCACTTTGTAGGACATGATCAGAAATGCAATTGAAATGATCAGACTGATGGAAACAGAGTTATTTTTCTTAAAACCAAGAACCTTAAGCACTTGGGCACCATCTTGAATTACCGTAGGAATCAATTGGGCTTGGGTGAATTGCGTACTTGTAAGGATTAATTCCTCATTTGTCATCATGGCAAAATCCGGATTAACCGCCAATGCGAGCTCCTCTGAAGAGGATGTTTGGTTTTTGTCTAGAATGAAGTTACATGTAACTAATAATAAAGACAAAACGGAGAAAGCATAAATGCCCTTTAGTATTAAATTCATTGATAGGAAATGAAGAGTGATAGGTGATTGGTATTGTTTTGACTAGGGCTATTAGGTGGAACTAAATTAGAATTAAACTCCGATATAATCAAATCTTATATTGAAAAAATAATACAAAACAAAATTTTAATGATGAATTTGTTTTTTCTGTCTATGAAAAGATTTATCTCATACCAATTCGATGAAGTTGGATGGTTTTACCTATTAACTAAATAATACATTACTTTAAAATTCCTATTCAAGCGGCAACCATTTGCAATTGAATTGAATTTTTCTTAGTTGATATTTGGAAGAGTGTGGATTTAATCCAAATGACATTTGGTCAAATTGATTTTTACATCTTTTGTCTTATGGATATAATGAGCATGGGCAAACGGATAAAATAACAATCAAATAAATGAAATGTCTTAAGAAAACCTGCCATCCACATATAGATCTTTTGCTTTCGTAAAAAATTGAAGGATAAACCAAACAGAAAGCATGCGTAAGCAGGTTTTTATTGATAAATTAAGGTCTCAAAACAAATTCCTTCTAGCATGGCAAACTATAGTCTAAAAGTCAACGGCAAAAACTATGAAGTAGATGTAGATGATGATACCCCTTTGCTTTGGGTATTGCGTGACCATCTTGGTCTGGTCGGCACCAAATATTCCTGTGGGATTGCACAATGCGGTGCTTGTACGGTTCATGTCAATGGAGAAGCAGCTTATTCCTGCACACTTCCTGTTTCGGCTGTCGGTTCAGATGCAGTTACCACCATTGAAGGTCTTTCCGAAAATGGAGACCATCCGGTGCAGATTGCCTGGGATGAAGTAGATGTCGCCCAATGTGGTTACTGTCAAGCAGGACAATTGATGAATGCAGCGGCCTTTTTGAAGAAAAACCCAAAACCAACCATGGAGCAGATTGAAAATGCAATGAATAGGAATATCTGCAGATGTGGTACCTATCACAAAATCAGAGAAGCAGTAGCATTAGCAGCAAAAAAATAAGAAACCATGGCAACATTGACAAAAACAAGCAGAAGAGACTTTCTTAAAATAGCGGCTACCACAAGTGGTGGCTTATTGATCGGGTTTTCTTGGTCAAGCTGTGACTCCCCAAAGATTGAGGTGTTGACCAATGAAGAGGTGCTTTCTAAAGCTGTAAATTTTAACTCCTTCCTCTCTATTTCACCAGATGGAGATGTAGTCATCTATTCTCCTAATCCGGAATTGGGTCAAAATATCAAGACTTCCTTTCCAATGATAGTTGCCGAAGAGTTGGATGCTGATTGGAAAAAAGTAAGGGTCATTCAGGCCAATTTGGATACAGAAAAATACGAAAGGCAAGTCACTGGAGGAAGTGGGGCAATGCCTCATTCCTGGGAGCGTCTCCGAAAAGCAGGTGCTACTGCCAGACACCTTCTCGTAACAGCCGCAGCGGCTAAGTGGGAAATTCCAGTAGCCGAACTGACTACCGAAGCAGGATTTGTTCATCACAAAGCTAGCAATAAGAAAATAAGTTATGGTGATCTTGTCAATGATGCCTCACAGCTGACCGCACCTGAAGATGTGCCATTGAAGTCAAATAAGGATTTTAAGATAATCGGAACGCCAGTCCGAAATGTAGACAATAAGGCGATGTTTACAGGCAAGCCTTTATATGGACTTGACTTCAATAGGGAAGGCATGCTCTATGCCATGATTCAGAGACCACCATTCGGGATGAAGTTAAAATCTGTAGATGACTCGGCTGCCCGCTCGGTTTCAGGTGTAAAGGATGTCATTACATTTGACAACAATGTTGCTGTAATCGGCACCTCTACCTGGCCTTTGATGAAAGCCAAAAAACAGCTCCGCATAGAATACGAACCAGATGGTGCTGTTGAAAGCAGTTTTGACCATGACAGATTGTTCAGACAATTGCTTGATGGTAAAGAGGCCCAGGTAATGAGAAAAGACGGTGATGTGGCTGCTGCCTTTAAAAATGCTGCCCAAACAGTCGTTAGCGAATACCAATGCCCATTCCTCTCGCATTCTCCAATGGAACCTATGAACTTCTTTGCCGATGTCCGTGGAGACAAAGCTGAGTTGATAGGTCCCACCCAAACACCTGAAAGGGCGAAAATGGAAACTGCCCAGCTTCTTGGGATTCCTCCGGAAAATGTTTCAGTCGAAATGACTAGGCTAGGTGGTGGATTCGGAAGAAGATTAAGAGCTGATTTTGTGGTAGAAGCAGCTCAGCTTTCAAAATTGACCAATGCACCAATCAAATTGATCTGGAGTAGGGAAGACGACATAACAGGTGGAGCTTATAGACCTGCAGTTAGATACAGATTTGAAGCAGCTCTAGATGCTTCAGGAAATATGATTGCATACAAGTTACGTGGAGTTGGAATCAATGCAGGTAATACGACCAGGCAGGATAATTTTCCTTCTGGTGCTGTAGAAAATGTCCTGATAGAATCCGTTGAACATAAGTCACCCATTACAACCAATGCCTGGAGGGCTCCTATTACAAACTTCTTGGCTTATGCAGAACAGTCCTTTTTGGATGAAGTTGCCTATGCTGCCAAAAAAGATCCCGTACAGTTCAGATTGGACCTTTTGAAGAAAGCTAAATCAAATCCTGTAGGTACAGTGGGGTATGATGTAGATAGAATGATCGGAGTTGTTGAAATGGCAGCAGAAAAATCCAATTGGGGTAAAGATGCAGCTGTCATGCAAGGTTTCAGTGTTTACTATTCACACAGATCATATGTAGCGCAAGTGGCTAATATCGAAATGGAGAATAACCAACCTATTCTCAAAAAGATCTTTGCTGTCACTGATTGCGGTATTGTTGTCAATCCTTCAGGTGCAGATCATCAGGTGCGAGGCGGTATTGTAGACGGAATGGGCCATGCCATGTATGGAAACCTAACTTTCGAAAACGGACTTCCTAAACAAAAGAACTTTGACACTTATAGATTGATCAGGATGAAAGAAGTCCCAGAGATTGATGTCCATTATGTTGACAATGGCATAGATCCAACAGGACTTGGAGAGCCAGCATTGCCGCCTACAGGAGGAGCTATAGCCAATGCTATCTTTAAAGCAACAGGCAGGAGGCTGAAAAGTCAGCCATTTATTGAGCAAAAAGAATTCTCTGACATCAAACTTCAAATCAAAAGGGCATAAATAGCTCAAATTTCTTTTTGAGAAAAAGAGAAGTTTTCAAATTGTAGAGAGTTCTTCATGGGTGGCTGTTTCTTGAGAAGAGACAGCCACTTTTATTTAGAGTTCTTCTGAATCACGTTCAGGCCAATATTCTCCTGTCAAGATCAAATCTTCTCCTTCCAGTCCATATTGGATTGCCATCTTTTCACGCTCTGTTTCGTGTATACTCAGACAGGCATTGAAGAAAACCAGTGAAAAGTCCAGCAGAAAAGACCCTGTGGATGCTGAATGGGTGCTAATTTCTTCCACTAATTTTACATCCTCGACCACTGCGCCTTGTTTCCTGTAATAGTAGGATAAAAATATCCCCAAATCTTTAGCATGTTGTTCAAGCAATACCGGCAGCTTTTTGGCTATTTCTTTATTTGAAATAGGTTGGTCTAGTTTAATTCTCCATTTTTCCTGCATTTCCAAATTTAAGCATTCCCCATTCATCATGATGAAATTTGACTAGTAAATGCTTTACATTTTATTTGTTGTAAATTTCCTGTCATGCAATACCCGATTTATTTAGATTATAATGCTACCACACCATGCCATCAAGAAGTAATTGATGCCATGATGCCATATTTTGGACAACATTTCGGAAATGCATCAAGCAAAAGCCATCCTTATGGTTGGGTAGCCGAAGAAGCTGTTGAGACTGCCAGGCAAAAAGTAGCCAAACTTATTGGGGCAAAATCAAAAGAGATCATATTTACCTCAGGAGCTACTGAGTCAGCTAATTTGGCGATAAAGGGGATTCACGAAGTATATGTCGGAGAACGGATACATATCATCACCTGCGCCACAGAGCATAAGGCTGTTTTGGACCCAATTCAAAAACTAGAAATCAAAGGAGCTGAAGTAACATATTTACCTGTAAATCAATATGGTATGATTGATTTGGGGCATTTGAATGATAGCATCAAGGCAAATACCAAAATGATCGCACTGATGTGGGCCAATAATGAAACTGGTGTATTGCATCCAATTAACCAAATAGCTGAAATTGCAGAAAAGCATGGAATTATCTTTTTTACGGATGCGGTGCAAGTTGCTGGAAAAATTCCTTTGTCTACAGCTGGAATTCATCTCATGGCCATATCTGCCCATAAATTTTATGGGCCTAAAGGGATAGGGGCATTATTTATCAGACACAATCATCCTTTGCCCAAACCCTTGCCGATTGTAGAAGGAGGGGGGCATGAAAAAGGCTTCAGAAGCGGAACTTTGAATGTACCTGCCATTGTCGGTTTTGGAAAAGCTGCAGAGATTTCCCTGAAGAACTCTGCTGAAGAAGCAAAGAGGTTAGGTGTTTTGAGAGATCAGTTGGAGGGTGAAATTTTGAATCTGGCTGGAACAAGCTTGAATGGTCATCGCGAATCACGCTTGCCCCATGTGAGTAACATAGCTTTTGCAGGTGTAGAAGGGGAGGAGCTCTTGAGACGGGTAAATCTTAAGGTAGCAGTAAGTTCAGGCTCAGCATGTACCAGCATTTCGCCCAAACCTTCCCATGTCCTTCAAGCAATGGGACTATCACCTGAACTAGGCAAAGCTTCGTTGAGATTTAGTTTGGGGCAATTCACCACAGCGTCAGATATTGAACAGGCAGTAGCATGGGTAAAACAACAGGTCTTAGAATTAAGAAAGCTCTGATGATTTTATGAATTCCAATAGGCGATTCACATCCTCTTCTGTATCTACATCCCATGCACCCAAAGGGAACGAAATAGAGGTTAATTCTCCAGGATTTGATTCGATGATTTTTTTTGCACCTTCTTGACCTTTTAAAGCAAGCAATGAAGGGAAAAAACGATGGTCAAAAATAGCAGGAACACCATTTTTGCCATTGTAATTGCATGCAATAATGCCATTCTTTTCATGGTGCATATGAATCATCTTTTTGAGCAAGGCGGCATCGACAAAGGGTTGATCGCATAGTACAAATAATACTGCATCACAGGAATGTTTCTGGGCTTCTTGAAGACCGATTCTGATGGAAGATGACATGCCTGAACTCCAGTCAATATTGGTAACTTGCTGAATGGCTGAATCAATATTACTTAATCTACTGATTTCTTCAGCCTTATCACCCAGTATCAATATGGTATTTTGGGCACCTACTACCTGACTTACTTCTACTGCTATTTTTTCCAAAAGGGAGTAATCACCGAATTTCAGCAACTGTTTGGCTCTACCAAGCCGACTTGAACTGCCTGCAGCAAGGATAACAGCAAATATCTTTGTGTCAACCATGATGGTGTATTGGGCTATTTTTATCCCTGAGAAAAATGGGTTTTTTCTTGTTCAAAACCGTCTTGATCTCAGCACAGACAGCCAAAGCAATTTCTTCTGGACCTTCAGCTCCAAGATCGAGGCCTATGGGGGCATAAAGATTATTCAGGTTGAGGTTGATACCCTCATCATTAAGTCTTTCAAGCATTTTTTCAGACTTTTTCTTTGGACCAAGAATTCCAAGGTAAGGTAGGGTAGAAGATGCCAACCTCTTTAATACCCCTAGTTCATATTCAAAATTATGAGTCATCAATAGCACCACAGTCATGTGATCTACTGCTATATCTAGTTCATCAGGCTGATAAACAAGGATAGTTTCAACAGTAGGGAAACGCTGTTTTGTGGCCAAACTGCTTCTACCGTCGATCAATGTCACTTGCCAGCCAAGCAGGTCTGCAAGTGCAGCCACTGGTTTGGTATCATTTCCGGCACCAAAAAGCAAGAGCCGTATAGGAACGTCTACCCACTCGTAAAAAATAGAGCTGTCGTTCAGCTCAGGATAAACAGTAATCATGTCATGGCCTGCTGAAAATACTTTTTGACTATCCCTATTGATGATTTCAAATAGTTTGGGATCTTGATCTGCTTTGAAGAAATGCTGATTTCTTTTAATTAAGGCTATTGTACCGATTTGAGGAGCATGCGGTTCTACAACCGAAAAACCAGTCACCAATACTGCTGCTTCACGCATTTCTTGGGATTTGATCAGCAATTCGATTGGATTGAATTTGTCTTCAATGTCAATAGGTTCAATTAAAACATGGATAATCCCATTACAGCCAAGACCCACGCCGAACTTCTGGTCATCTTCATCTGTAGTGTCATAGGTTACCAGCTTCGCTTGCTGTTGGAATATTACAGCCTGTGCTTTGCGCAGGGCATCACCTTCCAGACAGCCTCCGCTGATTGCACCGGTCAGCTCACCGGATTCGGTGACCAGCATTCTGGCTCCAGGCCTTCTGTATGCAGAACCATCTACTTGAACGACAGTTGCCAAAGCGACACGTTGGTTTCTGTTTTGACTTATATGGTAAGCTTTGATGATTTGTTGGATTTCCTTCATCTTGTATAAATATCCTTGATTAAAAGTACAAGATAATCAGGTTTTCCCACAAGGATGTGCATACAAATGGTCATTTCCAGTGACATAAATCCTTATATAATAGGAATCATACAAAAATAAGCGGTAATTTGTATTAGCTATTGATTCATCTAAACAACATTATCATACATGGCAAAATCCAGAGAAACATTTAATAAAAAAGAAAAAGAAAAACAGAGACTGAAGAAAAAACAGGACAAAAGCGAAAAGAAAGAAGCCAGAAAAGCGGGAATGGACAAACCCTCTGGATTTGATGAAATGATTGCCTATGTGGATGAAGATGGAAATATCACCTCAACTCCACCAGATCCTGCCAAGAAGAAAAATTTCAATTCAGAGAATATTTCTATTGGTGTAAGCCGTCAGGCCGATATGGAACAGGAAGACCCCACCAGAAAAGGTACAGTGACTTTTTTCAATGCTTCCAAGGGATACGGATTTATCAAAGACCACGATTCCCAGGATAGTATATTTGTACACATCAATGGCTGTATTGACGAAATCAAGGAAAACGACAAGGTTCAATTTGAAACCGAAAAAACTCCAAAAGGTCTAAGTGCAATTAAAGTAAAATTGCTTCCTTAAACTGTTGATTACCTAGAATCCCAATCATCATGCTGGCCAAGGAGATCATCTGTATTGGCTTGGTCAGCAATAGTGTGGAATGCTTCAGTTTTAAGCATTAATATTTTTTCATTTTAACATTTTACGGCATCACTTTTTGCAGAAAAGTCTATCCATTTATTTCTTCCTTACTTCTTATCAACAGGTTTGGCCAATTGAAGTGGACTTACTTCCACTCCTATAATTCTACATAAAATTATAGTAATTGAGTCAAAAAATTCTTATAAAAATTTTGTCAGGACACTACAGGATAGGTATTTTTTAAATCATGAGTTTATTTATTTAAAGTTTATTTTGGATTTAATGAATTAATTAAAATTAAACCTTGATAAACCATAAAACCAATAAACTCAAAATAATATGAAGAAAGTCTTTGACAAAATCGACAAAGGAAAATTCCTTTTGCTGTGGTCGATCGCCTTGCTACTCTCATCAGTAGCTACAGCCCAACAAACCCGCACGCTTACAGGTGTGGTTAAATCAGATGGCGATGCTGAACTGTTGCCTGGTGTATCTATCCTTGTTAAAGGTACCCAAAGGGGAACGGTGACAGACATTGACGGCGCATTTAGCTTAGAGGTAGCTGACAGTGAAACTCTTTTAATCAGCTTCATAGGCTTTGATACGCAAGAAATTACGGTAAACCCTAACATGACAAGCCTTGAAATAATTTTGCGCTCTTCATATTCTGATTTGGGAGAAGTAATTGTTGTTGGTTATGGTACACAAAAAAAGTCTGACTTGACGGGCTCCGTTGGTTCAGTCAATGCTCAAGCTTTACAAGAGAGGCCTTCAGCTTCTCTTAATCAGGCACTTTCAGGGAGGATTCAAGGTGTCAATGTCTCCGTAAACTCCGGAAGGCCAGGAGGAAGGGCAAACATCAGGATCAGGGGCAATACATCTGTAAGTATCGCAAATGATCCTTTGTATGTGGTTGATGGTGTCATCATTCATGCTACAGGACTTGCCAATGGAAGCACTCCTATAGATTATATCAATCCCAATGACATTGCATCTGTAGAAGTTCTCAAAGACGCTTCTGCAACAGCAATATATGGTGCAAGAGGAGCCAATGGAGTGATCCTCGTGACTACCAAAAGAGGCAGCCAAAAGGGTGGAATCATTACTTATGATACTGATTTCAGTGTTGGTGTGCTTCCACGCAAAATTCCACTTTTGAACTCCGAACAATTTTTGCGCGTAGAGGAAATCGCTTATCAAAATGCCCAAAAATATGACCCAACAGGTTGGGCTAATGGTATTTACAGAGATCCACGGTTGAAAAGAACAGATCCAAGACTCTTTGATGCGAATGGCAACCCACTTTACGACACTGATTGGCAGGATGAATCATTCCGTCAGGCACTTACACAAAACCACCAGCTTGCTTTTACCGGAGGCAATGAAAAAGACAGCTATGGGGTGTTTCTAAATCATAGAAATGAAGAAGGTATCATGAAAGGCTCATGGTTAAAACGTTATGCGGCCCGTTTTGTCTTTGACAGCCAAATCAAAGACTGGCTTAAAGTTGGTGGTTCATTAAGCTACAATGATCAGCGTGAAAGCCAAGTAGATCCTCTTGGAGCTGGTGGAATCATCGCCATGCGGCAAGTTCTGGAAGCACTCCCAATCATTCCAGTCAGGTATCCAGATGGAAGTTGGGCAGGCAATGCGGATTATCCAGGTATGGAAGGAGGCAATAATCCCTTACACGTTGTAGAGGATAGAATATATCAACTTGGCACACAGACAATTCTAGGCAATATTTATGCAAATTTCTTTTTGGCCAAAGGGCTTGAATTTCGGTCAATTTTAGCCACTAACATCATCAATCAGCGTACAGATTATTATGGTGGAAGGACTTTGAACTTTATTGCAAGAAATCAACGTGGTGATGCATCTGTCATGAACGACCGTCACAATTCATGGCAATTTGAAAATTACCTGACTTACAACAGAGAAATCAACCAAGACCATTCTTTCAATGCATTATTGGGAATCTCTTGGCAACACGTGGACAGATTTCATTCCACGGCTAGGTCTCAGGATTTTCAGGATGACTATTTTAAATTCAACAATCTAGGAGCAGGGGCAAATGTTTTTCAGACCCTCTCTGGGACCTCGGCTTACGGGTTGAATTCTTACTTTGGCCGATTCAATTACAACATGAAAGAAAAATACCTGGTGACCTTCACAGGTAGGATAGACGGTTCATCCAAATTTGGAGCAGCCAATAGATACGCTGTTTTTCCTTCTGCAGCTGCTGCATGGAGGATATCTGAAGAGGATTTTTTGAAAAACAGCAATACCATTTCAAACCTCAAGCTGAGAACGAGTTATGGAATTACCGGAAACTCTGAAATACCAGCTTATCAGGCACTCGCTGGAATGGGAAATTATACTGTAATTTTTGGTGATCAGCGGGCGATCGGTTTAGGAGTTAACCGTTTAGCAAATCCGGATCTCCGGTGGGAGAGGACATTTCAGGCAGATGTCGGACTTGAACTCGGAATCATCAATAACAGGCTGACATTTGAGTTTGACCTATACCGGAAGCTGACGCGGGACATGCTTTTGAGTGCACCAGTTCCATCTAGCAGTGGCTATACAACTGTCACCCAAAATATCGGAAGCATGGAAAATAAGGGAATTGAAATCGCTGTCAATTCAGTAAATATCCATACCAAAGGTTTCAAATGGGATACGCATTTCAACATTTCTATGAACAAAAATACCGTACTGGAGCTGACAGGTGGTGCTGATATATTTTCAGGATCGACAATCATCCGTGAAGGTTATCCTGTTGGTTCCTTTTTTGGTTTTGTTCATCAGGGAACATGGAATTTGGATGAAGCCGACGTGGCAGCCAGCTTTGGAAAGAGACCTGGTGATATCAAATATCAAGATGTAAATGGAGATGGCAGAATCAACGACAATGACCGAGTTATTATGGGGCAAGGCATTCCAAAAGGTTTTGGTACTTTGATGAATACCTTTTCATATAGAAACTTCGAGTTATTGGTTGATATTCAGTTCATGTATGGTAATGGAGTACTCTGGAGAAGCAAGCACTCTGCTGAAGACAGACAAGGCATAGCCAATAGCTTTGCAACGGTGCTCAATGCCTGGACACCTGAAAATCAAAACACCAACATCGCTGAACTGAGGCCCTTAACAGCAGGATACAATACTTTTAATGATACGGATAGACTGCAAGATGGGTCATTTGTAAGAGGAAGAAATCTTTTGTTTGCCTATGTGTTCCCATCTAATCTCATACAGAGGATACAACTGACTCGACTTAGAGCTTTTGCATCAGTTCAGAACTTTTTCTTGTCCACACCTTATCAAGGCTATGATCCAGAAGTCAGTACTTCAGGTTCTCCATTTGACCAAGGTGTGGATTTGTACGCCTACCCAAAGCCTAGAGTATTTATGCTTGGGTTGAACATTGGATTATAAGTTTATTTAAAGCAGAAAAATCATGAAAAAGTTAATTAATAAAACCAGCTGGTTCCTGTTTGTTCCATTGGCATTGTGTTTTTGGTCTTGTTCCGACTTTTTGGAAGAAATTGATAAGTCCAACTTTACTCTGGAAAATTACTTTACCAGACCTGAGCACGCTACCAGTGTTGTCAATGCCACTTATGAGAGTTTAAGACCTATCCTACAGAGTGGCTTCAATGGAGGGCCCTGGATGATGACTGAATTCGCAACTGGATTGGCAGAAACAGAACTTGGTCAAGCTCAAAATAGCCTCTTTATCCGCAGTCTAATCAACAATTCAGACAATGAATACGGCCAATCTTATTGGACAACATATTATAGGGGTATAGCAAATGCCAATTTGGCCATTGCCAGGATCCCTGAAATAGAAATGGATCAGGTGCTAAAGAACCGTCTATTAGGTGAAGCAAGATTTCTTCGTGCTTATTATTACTTTCATTTGGTCCGCTTATTTGGAAGCATTCCTTTGATTACGCAGCCCATTGACCTCACTTCTCCGGAAATGTATGCTGAGCCTGCATCGGTTGAAGCTATTTATAACCAAATTGTGGAAGATCTGAATACAGCTGAAGCATCTGGATTGCCTATTCATGAAGGAACAGGGAGAGTATCCATGGGTGCTGTCAAGACAATGCTGTCTAGTGTGTACCTTACGATGGCAGGTTATCCACTTCAAAAAGGGAATGATTATTTTCTTCTGGCAGCGAATAAGGCGAAAGAAGTGATGGATTCAGGCCAGTTTGGGTTATTTTCCGAATACAACCAACTCAATGCGGTAGAATTGAAAAACCAAGGAGAGCACATCTTCATGGTGCAGTTTGCAGCCTTTATTGTACCGAGTACCTGGCAAGTTTCAATTATTCCATACAATAGGGGAATCAGTGCTTATAATGATGAAACAGGTGGGATTTTTGCAAATGCGGATTTTGTAAGATCCTTCGAACAAGGAGATAAGCGGGTTAGGGAAAAACAATTCTTTTACACAGAGTACACCCTTCGCGCCAATAGAAACCAAACCATGCAGCTGGGGGATTATTACATCTGGAAGCATTTTGATGAAGAAGCCCAATTGAATTCAACAAGCAGTGGCATGAACTGGCCAATTTACAGATATGCTGAAGTTTTACTGACTTATGCTGAAGCTATTAATGAAGCACAAGGACCTACAGCTGAGGCATATGCAGCAATAAATCAAATTAGAAGAAGGGCAGAGCTACCAGAGCTAAACGGACTTTCTCAAGATGCGCTACGGAATGCTATTTGGAAAGAAAGGTGGTTTGAACTATGCTATGAAAACAAAACCTGGTTTGACATGGTAAGGCTTAGAAAGGCATTCAACGTCCTTACCGGTCAATTTGAAGAGTATGTGGGACATCAGTTTTCTTATGGTCCAACACTCTCTGAACGTGAACTTCTTTTTCCTATCCCAACTGCAGAAGTCCGAAACAATACCAATCTTAGGCAAAATCCTGGATACTAATCCTTTTGATCTATATATGATAATCCATGGAGAAATTTCATCTCCATGGATTATGCTTTTTACGCCTTTATACTCGGATCAAAAATCGGACTCTACCTCATTTAATTTATTTTGGGTATCCCTATCCTCACTTATTCCCTCAGATAGATTTTACTTGTGGGTAAGCTGATGTACATTTGATTTCTGATCAACCGTGTACTTTTATCATGACGCTTAAAGTAGCCAGCCTGGCAGAAATCAAAAAAGAACTCAATCAACTCAATGAAAAGGAATTGATTGACTTAGTCCTTGAACTGAGCAAATTCAGTAGAGATAATAAGGCCTACCTTTTTTTCAAACTTTCAGAAAAAGACAATCCTAACTTGTATGTGGAAATGGTACAGGAAGAGTTGGAGCTGGAATTTCAAAAAGCCAATGTGAAAAATTACCATTATGCCAAAAAAGCTGCTCAATCGATTAGGCGAAAAATGAATAAGAGTCTTAAATTAAGCAAGGACAAAACAGCTCAAATAGAAATCATCGCCTATTTCTGCCGACAACTCAAATCACATGGATTTTTGAAACACAGGCATCCCGTGATTCAGAACCTTTATGAGATTCAAATCAGGAAAATTGAAAAGCTGATCGGAGGCTTACACGAAGATTTACAATATGATTACCAACAGCTTCTTGAGGAATTGAATGAAGGTTGAATTAAGAAACATTAACATGAAGTGAAATTTTTATATTGCTGTATTATAAACTGATTTTCAATTTATTATGCATAATTTTTTAGGGGTATACAATGAGTTGAATTGTAGAACTCATTTTATGCAGCTTGCGTTGAGGCTTTTATGAACCCTAAATATTTATTTCAATCAATAGCGGTTTTTCTACTTCTGGGCATCTTGAACCAAGTAGCAGCACAGGAAATCACCTTTGGACTTAAAGGGAGCAGTCTCGAGCTATTGAAATCAGATTTTGAAATTGTGGAAGTAATTGACGCCCGAAATCAGAAAATAGGATTGGGGAGGATTTATACGGCAAATAACCAGACTGCTGAATCAAAAATTGCAGGTGGAATGCCCCAGGGTATTCAACGGTATTTCAACAATTCTATCAACAAATCCAAAACTCCCAGGCCGGTCCAGGTTAGGATATTGGAGCTTAATTTGAGCGAAAAAAGAGAAAATACCACTGTTGTAAGCGGTGAGTTGAAGCTGAAACTTGGATTTCACGTCAAGGGAACTCATGAGGCAGTCCACTTGGTGGATTTTCAAACCGGGATGAACTACAGGAGATCTGTAAATAGAACAGATTTAGTAGAACAGGTTCTTGACCAAGCCTTTAGAAAGAGCCTTCAGTTTTTCAATGATTGGCTTATTGAGCATTCCTCTACCCATCACAGATTGGCTAAGCAAGTAAGGATAGAGCTCAAAGAAACATCAAGAAAGAGCGATAGAGATACTGTTTTTTATGACCCTGCCAGGCCAATACGCTGGGCAGATTTTCGGGATAAACCAAATAGCGGAAGCAGGTTCAATGCCGTCATATTCACCAGTCTGGCCTTAGAAGGCAGCCCTTTTGTTTCTGATGGAACCATCATCATGCCTTTGGAAGTGAAAGTTTACATGCTTCCTTCAAGTTCTTGGGTTAAATCCCAAAGTGATTATTCCCTGAACCATGAACAGCGACATTTTGATGTGACAAGGATTGTAGGGAATAGACTCAAGTCCACCTTGCTTGGTCTGGATGTGAACCCGGACAATTATGATGCCTTGGTCAATGATGCATTTTTTGATGCCTTCAGAGAGATGAACAGATTGCAGGAAATTTACGATTCTCAAACCCAGCATGGTATAGACAAAGCAGCCCAAGCACATTGGAATCAGATGATTGATGAAGCTTTGAACGGAAATATGACCCAGATTGAGGAACTCTTAGCCGCTGATAAAAAGCAACGGCAGGGAAGGGGATAAGTGCTGGAAAGCATGGCTTGCTTTTGTATATTGCAGGCAAACCTGACCTATGCAACGTATTATTCTTTTTGTTTGTCTGCTTTTAGCAAACATCACACTTGCCCAAAGCCAAAAAAGTCTGCCTAGAAGCACGCCTAGCGCAGAGGGCGTGTCGGCAAATGCTATTCAACAATTTTTGGATGCCGCTGCAGCCAGCAAACATGAGTTTCACAGCATGATGATCCTGCGTAACGGTAAAGTCATTGCAGAAGGCTGGTGGGATCCTTACAAGCCAGAATTGGTGCACACTATGTATTCAGTGAGCAAGAGCTTCACTGCAACAGCAATAGGATTTGCTGTTGCCGAACAGCAACTGTCTGTTTCGGATAAGGTGCTTGATTTTTTTCCAGCATATAAAGATGGGGCTTCTGATTACCTGCGGCAACTGGAGATTAAAGATCTGTTGACCATGTCTGTAGGACATGAAAAAAGCTTTAATCAAGACATCTTTCCTAAGGAAGATTGGGTGGAAGCGTTTATGGCTATGCCGATTGCCAACGAACCTGGGACTAAGTTCATGTACAATACTTCAGCCTCATACATGCTTTCGGCCATTATCAAAAAGGTAACTGGGCAAAATCTTACTGAATATCTTACCCCTCGCTTGTTTGAACCTTTGGAGATTAAGGGAATAGACTGGGAAACAGATCCAGATGGCATTGATACAGGTGGTTGGGGCCTTCGTTTGAAAACAGAAGACATGGCAAAATTTGGCTTGCTTTTTTTGCAAAAGGGCCAATGGGAAGGCAAGCAGCTTCTTCCTGAATCATGGATAGAAGAAGCATCGACTGCCAAGATCATGCAAGAACCTGATGCAGATGCTACCAAATTTGCCAACAACGATTGGATTCAAGGTTATGCCTATCAAATGTGGCGAAGCAGACACAATTCCTACCGTGCTGACGGTGCCTTTGGTCAATACATTCTTGTTTTACCGGAAGTTGAAGGGGTGATTATTTTCACTTCAGAGACAAATGACCTTCAAGGCATACTAAATCTAGCTTGGCAGCATTTACTGCCTGCTTTCAAAGGTGCGGAAGGTGATGATTTATTGTTGCAAAAAAGACTTTCAAACCTTTCTATTTCTCCTCAAAAAGGAATGCCCCAATATCAGTCTGAAAAGAAATATGGTGGTAAAACTTATCACTCAGCATCCACAAATACCAAAGCGAAGTCGATTCAGGTCAAATTCAAGAAAGGAACCTGTGTGCTTACCCTAGATTCTACATACAAGTTCAAATTGGGAGAAGGGAAATGGATAAGAGGAACTACCACAAGAAAAGGACCTAACCTTTTTGATTTTGCGCAAAATTACCTTGAAGGATTGCCTTCTTTTCAAGTTGCTGGAAGCTATGGATGGGATGATGCGAATACGCTAAATCTTGCGTTGAAATACACTGAAAGCCCGCATACGGAGCATATTCAACTTAAATTTTCAGCAACAGGAGTCACCGCAACTTTCCAAAACAGCCACGAACAAGCTGATAAAAAGAAAGTACATGAACTTAAATTGAAGTAGATATAAAAATTAACATAATTTATTAATAATCATATGGAAAATATAGCTCAAATTATAAAAAACATTAAAGGTTCTTCTTCCTCAGAACTGGATTGGGAAACTATTCTTAAAGAAACCATCTCCGCTTTTGATTGTTCTACAGGCACCATCCATGTGCTGGATCAAGATACGCAGCTGTTGATGCTCAAAGCACAGCAAGGTATTCCGGATTTTCTCCTTCCTAAAATGGGTCAGATTCCGATTGGCAAAGGTATGGCAGGGATAGCTGCAGAAAGAAAACAAGCAGTAGAAATGTGTAACTTACAGACCGATGATTCAGGTGTCGCTAGACCTGCAGCTAAAGAGACTAAAGTGGAAGGTTCAATTGCGGTTCCTATGCTACTTGAAGGAGAGTTGTTTGGGGTGTTGGGGGTTGCCAAACCAGTTTCTTATGATTTTAAACCAGAAGAAAGAGAGGCACTTTTAGCCATCGGCAGTGAAATCAGCAAACAACTTGTTCAAAACTGATCATGATGCGGATTCCTGTCTTTGCATGCTGCCTGATTTTGATGTGGTTCGGTTCAGTTCAGGCACAACAATTTTCCAGGGCAGATACCCTTCGCGGTAGCATTACAGCAGAACGAGGCTGGTGGGATTTGGTTTACTATCATCTTGATGTTGAAGTTCTTCCTGAATCCAAATCTATTCAAGGAACTAATACCGTCCGCTACCAGGTAAAAGAGCCCTATCAGCGCTTGCAAATTGACTTACAGGATCCAATGAAAATTATCAGCGTGTCACAGGACGGACAGTCGCTGAAATTCGAAAAGGAGGGAGCTGCCCATTTTATCAATTTGGAAAAAAAGCAAGTTCAAGGACAGCTTGAAGAAGTGGTAATCACCTATTCCGGCCAACCGAAGGAAGCGGTCAGGCCTCCATGGGATGGTGGCATTACCTGGCAAAAGGATGAAAATGGTAAGCATTTTATTGCATCTTCTAATCAGGGCATAGGTTCCAGTATCTGGTGGCCCAGCAAAGACCATCCTGCAGATGAGGTAGATAGTCTGATGATCTCAGTTACAGTTCCAAAAGAGCTGATGAACGTCTCAAACGGAAGGCTTAGGAAAGTAGAACGTAAAGGTAAGAAAACCACCTACCATTGGTTTGTAAGCAATCCCATCAATGATTATGGTGTCAATATCAATATCGGTGATTATGTGCGCTTTTCGGAGCATTATAAAGGGGAGAAAGGAAATTTGGATATGGACTACTTTGTATTGCGGGACAATCTGGTCAAGGCAAAAACCCATTTTTCAGATGCCAGAAAGATGATGGAGGCTTTTGAACATTGGTTTGGTCCTTATCCATTTTATGAAGACAGCTACAAACTGGTGGAAGCACCTTATTTGGGGATGGAACACCAAAGTTCAGTTACCTATGGCAATGGCTATCAGAATGGTTATAGAGGCACAGATCTGAGTGGGACAGGGTGGGGGATGAAGTTTGATTTCATCATCATCCATGAATCCGGACATGAATGGTTTGCGAATAACATTACTTATAAAGATGTCGCGGACATGTGGATCCATGAGAGTTTCACCAATTATTCAGAAAGCCTTTTTCTGGATTATTTTTATGGAAAAGAAGCCGGACAGGAATATGTAAGAGGAACTAGAAGTAGGATAGAAAACAAGTTGCCAATCATTGGTAGGTATAGTGTCAACCATCGAGGTTCAGGTGATATGTATTATAAAGGAGGTAATATCCTGAACACCTTGCGCGAAATCATCAATGATGATGTAAAATGGAGAAGTATTTTGAGAGGTCTGAACAGGGAGTTTTATCACCAAACAGTTACCACTGGACAGGTAGAAGATTACCTTTCCTCACAAACAGGAATAGATTTAAAGCCTTTCTTTGACCAGTATTTAAGACATGTTACAATTCCTGTTTTAGAACATTATTTCTCTGATGCTGAGACATTAGAAGTGAGGTGGAGTAATTGTGTTCCTACATTTGATATGCCTGTAGATGTTCAGGTAGATGATCAAACGATCCGCATTTATCCAAAAGCCCAATGGTCCTCTGTCAAAATTAATAAAGGAGATTTAGTTGTAGATCCTGATTATTATGTAGGGAGTATGAGGTTGAGGTGAGGGATTATTTAGTATAGGGTATATAGTATAGGGTATATAGTATGGGGTATGTAGTATGGGGTATGTAGTATAGAGTAGGTAGTATAAAGAATTAGGGGATAAAATTAGGCTCGATAGACACTTGGATTGACGGAAATCAAAAATCAAGACTTACCTGTTTTTGGCGGAAGGCTATTCTCTGTCTTTACCTTTCCGCTGCCAAAAACCAAAAATTGGTTTTTCACCTTTTACCCCGGGTGCGAACCCGGGGCTACTGACATGTCACCCCTACGGGGTGGGATTCTTTAAGGGTTCGAGGAATCCATTCTCATTTCTTAAATACTGCTAAATTTAATTTTCTGAAGAAAATTTGACAGCAGTTCCTGAGATGGTGCTTCCAACGTGAAGTTGATTGTATTGGACATTCACCAAGCCATCAGCACCGGCACTTTTGGCCTGCTTAATAAGGCGATCCATCAATGTTTTAGGGCCGGTTAAGTAGCTTCCGTGAACCTGTATCAACTTGATTTCTTCAAAGGATTTATCAGGCACTTTGGCTGTAAAAACTTCTATACCATCATAAGATCCTTCTGAGGTAGTAATTGTCCTTGTTGTGGTACATTGGCTGAATAACAAAACAGCCATTAGACAGGAGAGGAGTGTAGTGAGCTTTTTCATACCGGCGAGTGTAGTTGTATTTAAACTACGGAAGATTAAATTAATAAGTTCTTTAAATGTACCATGTAAGAAGTACCAAGTATCGAGAATTTTCGGTACCATGTACCAAGTACCATGTACCAAGACTTTTGATGAGGATGCCTTTTAATACTACAAACTCAATACTCAAATCTCAATACTAAATACTCACATCTCAATTCTCATATCTCAACCAAAAGGCGAATCATCTTCGGCCTCAAAGTGTTGCTCAATATGTGAGACTATGTCATCTTTTGATTTGGTTTCACCTTTATAAAAATTATGGACGCCAAGCATGAAAGCTACGGTAAGTGCCCATAAAAGATTTTTGATAGTTTTCCCTAGCTTGTTGAGTGTGTGCATAAGAAATGATTTGAAAGACAGGTTTCAAATATAGAACCATAAATAATTGACTGTCAAAGTGTCGCAAAGTCTATCCTATTTCAGAAGGCATACCTGACATGGCAATAGGGGAGTTTTCCCTGTACCAAATTGACGAACTCCCGGACAAGTTCACTTTTTAATCCTCTTTTGTAACGCAGGTTCTTGCCACCTGTCTGGGAAAATTTTGTTTCCTGTAACTCTGGACGCCACAATAGGTCTTCGCCCTTGGGATGCCATTCCATATTGATGTCGTGCAGCATGGTGTTGTGGGTGAGGAATATAATTTCACATTTAAGCTGTGATTTAGCGGACGCGTTTATTGTCTCGTTGATCTCATCCATCATCAGGGAATAGTCCTGCAACCAATTTTCATAGTAAATGACTGGACTAAAATTGAGATGCACCTCATAACCTGCAGCTACAAAATCATTGATGGCTTGGATACGTTCTGTAATGGGAGATGTCCGGATGTCCACAATTTTGGATATGGACTGCGGCATCAGGCTGAAGCGAATCCTGGTTTTCCGCTGAGGATCATAGGAAAGCAATTCGCGGTTGACAAACTTGGTGGCAAAGGTCGCTTTGGCGTTGGGCAATGACCGGAATAGGGCTACAAAATCGCGCACATTGTCACAGATCGCTGCATCTACTGAGCAATCTCCATTTTCTCCGATATCATATACCCAAAATTCCCGATCAATCTGATCAGGATTGGTGAAATCCCCTTGTTTACTGGCATGTCGACTGATATAGTTGCAGATCTGTTCGATATTGACAAAAATGGTAATGGGATTGGCGAAACCTTTGCGTCTAGGAACATAGCAATAGGAACAGGCCATAGTGCATCCGTTTGAAATGGATGGAGCAACGAAATGGGAACTCCGTTCATTCGGTCTGCAGGTCAGGCCTTTTTTGACTCCAAGAACAAGTGTATGCTTTTTGATTTTGATCCAGTCATCTATAGAACCTGCATTCCCATGGAGTTCCGGAATCTTCCAATGCGAAGGAACTTCAATTAGTTCTGCATCTGCATATTTTTCCAGAATTTCTTTTCCACGCTGATATTCTGGAATTACTGGTTCCATAAAAATCCTATCAATTTCAATCAGTCTGTTGATGTCTGAGTTTACCCGCTGCATATCATTGTTGACGACAGCATTGGCTGAGGGTTGGTAATTGTTGAAATGTTGTAATGGGAATCATTTTTTAACTTATGTGATGGTTCGGTCGGTTTTGTTATTATGCCAGTTTGCAAATCTGGAAATTTCTGATTGCCAATGCTAAAATCAAAAAATATATATTGTGGTATATAATTTATATTATGTTAAATACTTTGACATAAACTACCTCCTGTCTTTATTTCAATTTGAAATCCCCACATTTTTATTTAACCTTATAACCTATTTAACTGGCAATGTCCCAAGTCACCACTTCTCGAGTCGGACTCCTTTTAGGGCCGATTTTGTTTCTGTCTATACTGTATTTAGTAGCTCCTTCTGGAATGTCCCAAGAAGCCCGGACTATGTTGGCGGTCACAGCATGGATTGCTACATGGTGGATTACTGAGGCTATTCCAATTGCGGCCACATCTTTATTGCCGCTGGTATTGTTACCGACTTTAGGAACAATGAGTATCAGCACTACAGCTGCTTCTTATTCCCATCCAATGGTACTTCTTTATATGGGTGGATTTATGATTGCCATGGCTATTGAAAAATGGAACCTTCATAGACGCATCGCTCTCAATATCATTTCTTTTATTGGCACGAATATTCAGCTGATCATTTTGGGCTTTATGCTCGCTACGGCTTTCCTTTCTATGTGGATTTCCAATACCGCCACTTCCCTGATGATGCTGCCAATTGCCATTGCTGTGGTTTCTCAACTTACGGAAGGTTTGTTGCCAGGTTCTGCCGTGAAACCCGTGGATATCGGCAAAGCATTGATGCTTGGTATAGCCTATAGTGCATCCATTGGCGGTTTAGCAACCTTAATTGGCACACCTACCAACATTATTTTAGCTGGTGTTGTCAAGGAAATGTACGGATATGAAATCAGCTTTGCCCAATGGATGTCTTTTGGTTTACCGATTTCTCTTGTTTTACTCATGATGTGCTGGGTTTATTTGACCAAATTTGCCTATATCTTTCCATCAAAACTGACTATAGCGGGCGGAAAAGAAGCGATTGAAAACCAAAAAAAGGCCCTTGGCCCTATCACTGTTGAAGAAAAGCGGGTTTCTTGGGTTTTCGGTATAGTTAGCCTTTGCTGGATTCTGCGGACATTTCTTTTGCAGGAATTAATTCCTGCTTTAGATGATACCATTATTGCCATAGCGGGAGTTTTGATGCTTTTTGTCATCCCCTCCTCTTACCCCAAAACTAAACTTTTAGACTGGAAAACTGCTGAAAAAATCCCTTGGGGAATCCTGTTGTTATTTGGTGGCGGACTTTCCTTAGCTGAAGGTTTTAAAGTCACAGGTTTGGCTGCATATATCGGAGGTCAATTTGAATTTTTGGACTACATGCCGTTTTTCCTCTTTTTGTTAATCATCATAGCCGCAGTCAATTTCCTTACTGAAATCACCTCAAATGTGGCGACCGCATCGATGATTCTCCCAATTCTGGCAGCCGTTTCCTATAGCATGGGTGTACATCCTTTTGGCCTGATGGTCGCTGCTACAATGGCGTCAAGTTGCGCATTTATGTTGCCAGTCGCCACACCGCCAAATGCGGTTGTCTTTGGTGCTGGTTACCTCAATATTCCCGATATGGTCAAAGCCGGAATCTGGATGAACATCATTTCCATTATTCTGATCACCCTTTTTAGCTTCTTTGTTTTGCCATGGCTATGGCAGCTTGATTTGTCCAATTTCCCATTCTAGGCTGCTCATCAACCATGAACAAGTTGCATCAGCAGACCGCAGATGTACGCACCATACGTGCCTACAGCATATCCAAGCACTGCCATCAATACGCCAACCGGCGCAAGCGATGGATTAAAAGCTGATGCTACTATAGGTGCTGAAGCAGCCCCACCTACATTTGCCTGTGAACCGACCGCTACAAAGAAAAAGGGTGCCTTGATCGCAAAGGCGACCAGTAACATGATCATTACATGGAAAAACATCCACAAAATCCCGATCAGAAAGAAAATGGGACTGTCAAAAATGGCCATTAAATCCATCTGCATACCAATAGTCGCTACCAGCACATAAAGAAATACAGAACCTAAACGGGATGCACCTACCCCCTCAAGTTCTCTGGCTTTGGTAAAGGAAAGCATCAATCCACCTGTAGTAGCAATGACGACGATCCAAAAAAACGTTGAATCTAAGCTATATTGACTTAGGCTGGGGTAATTCTGGCCGATATACGGTGCAATATTGTCAGCTAACAAATGGGACAGGCCGGTGATAGCGAAACCTATCCCCAGGATTTTCATCGTATCTGCCATGGTTGGGATTTTGAGGATGCTCAACCTGTACTTTTCTACTTTTTCCTGAAGCTCAATGATTGCGGAGCTATCAGCTTTGAATAGCTTGTCGATTTTGCCTGGTTTGGCTGCCCAAAAAAGTAATACCGCCATCCAGACATTTGCTACCAATACATCTACAGCGATCATTTGGCTGAAAAGCGTAGGACTGGCACCAAAAACCTCCAACATGGCCGTTTGGTTGGCTCCCCCTCCTATCCAGCTTCCGGCAATTGTTGCTAGTCCTCTCCAGATTTCATCGGGTCCTACCCCATTGAGTATAGCTGGATGAAATGTGGATACCGTCAACAAAGCCAATGGACCTCCTAAAATGATTCCTATTGAACCTGCCAAAAACATAATCAATGCCTTTGGACCTAGTTTGAGAATACCTTTAAAATCTATGCTTAATGTCAATAACACCAATGATGCTGGCAAAAGATATCTTGAAGCCACTTTATATAATCCAGAGACTTCACCTGAAATGATACCTACTGAATTGAGGACTGCAGGGATAAAATAACATAGCAGTATTGATGGGACTACTCTATAAAATTTGACCCAAAATATCTTCTTGCTACCTGAGGTGGCAAATACCAAAGCCAAAATACTCATCAAAATACCAAATACTACAGCATCGTTGCTGATTAAAGGATTTTCTACTTCCATTGTTAAGGTTTTTTACAACAATACCACAAAATGCCTTAATTCCCAATTTCAGGAATTTTCCCAGAGGTAGGTAAGTTCACCAAGAATCATTGCAGTAGCTCCCCATACCAACTCATTGTCTATTTCAAAATAGGGTGCTACTACCTTTTGGCCGGTACTCAAACTGACAGCTCCTCTTTTTCTTATTTTTTTATCCAGTAAATAAGGAAAAGAACATTCAATGATGCGGTTGACTTCGAAAGGATCAGGTTGAAAGGCTGGTTTTTCTTCCATATAACCAATATAAGGCGAGACCAAAAAATTACTCGGTGGAATGTATAGATCGGATAACTTCCCCAGGATGCGAATATCCTTGTGTAAGACACCGATTTCCTCCTCTGTTTCTCTGAGTGCTGTTTGCTCCAGATTTTTGTCCTCAGGATCCATTTTTCCCCCTGGAAATGAAATCTGCCCACTATGCACGCCATCATAAGGTTGCCTTTTGATAAAAGGTACAAAGCAATTTTTTCCATCCGGATAAAAAAGCATCATTACGGCTCCTTTACGGTGGTCTGCTCTTAACGGATTTCCAAATCTGCTTTCATCCACCGGCAATGGGGACATGGTCAGTTGGCCGATCTTACCTGGTAACGGAAGGCTTAAAATGGTCTGAAGTCTATCGATGACTAGATCAAAGTTCATCTGACCAATCAATTTGCGAAAATTTTTCCTTTAAATAGCCATCCTTTGGAATGGTCTGTGAAATCAAAGGATGGTCGAATACATAATACTTGCTTTTCGAAGGAATGATCAACCAGATTTTTGGAGTGACTCCCTCAACTGTCTCAAATCTGCCGGTTACCATCAAGTGGTCTGGAGAAACCCACTTGGCTTCATCAAATGTGCCTGATGGTCCCATAAACAACAGCCTTTCTCGCATCCCATTGGATTTGAAAAAGATTACTTCTGAATCAGGATTTAGGAATGGTTTTTTCTCTTCTGGATATACAATCTTGTAGCTATAGATATCCACCACCCCCTCACCTTCTGGTTGTGGAAGTAAATAGGGAAAAAAATGGTGCTGCTCATTGATGAAATTTTCCTCAGGCCACTCCAATTGCTCGTATATTTCTTCTTTACCTAAAGTAAAAGCTGTAGGATCAAATCCTGAATCTGCCCTTTTCCAATACGAGATCCAATTGGGCAGCTGCTGTAATCCGGAGTTGATCAGTTGCAATGCTTCTTCAGCCTCTGTTGGTGCAGTGGAACCTTGCGCTGTGGTTTTTTCTTCTTTTTCAAAACCGCAGGAAAAAGCCATTCCCAAAATGAAAAAATGACAAATAATTGAATATCTGAGTCTAATGGAAGAAGCCATGTTCTAAAGAGAATTAGAACTACGAATGAAACATAATTTTACCTAAAATCAAAAAAGGTCGAAACATTGTTCCGACCTTTTCTATCTCTCAAACCTATTAAACCTATTGTAGATATTCATAGTATGAATAACATGTCCGAAAGGTATAAAATGTTTTTTCATTGTCCAAACAATCGATTGCGAAAATTTTATTTTGCATGAGTCAATTGATTATTTGAAGTCCGAATTATGCCTTTGAAGGTAACTTTTACCTGGTATATTGTACGCTATTTTCTGTGTTGTACGGCGAAAAAATTGATTTCAAACGTATGTTTTTTAGGATGAATGAGGTCTGGTCTATTCATCGTTTTTATTGCTTGGTTTCAAGTCATTGATGAAAATATCAGATTTTTTTTTCATCTTTTTGATTAGTCGCAAATATCCCATGCTATTCGGAAAGGTCTTAGTAAACTTGCAACTATGGCAGATGTGGACACGCATAAAATCGTAAGCCTGCTTCAGGAAGGTTTTAGACAATATTTTAGCAACTTTCAGGCATTGACAAGTTTAGCACCTGAATACTTTCGGGACAGAAATTGGAATGCTTCGCAGCTCAACCACCGCAACCGACTGAGGCTGTACAAAGACCATATCCAGAAAACCAAAAAGTTGATCAATGAAAATTTCATTCTAATTGATTACCACAGTTGGCTTGTGGTCAAATCCCAATATTCTCAAGCCATATCCGATTTTCCTGAGAAAGAGCTTGCAGAGACATTTTTCAACTCAGTGATCAGAAAAACCAAGCCTGATTTGGCTATTGATGAGGCACTGATGTTTGTACACGAAGGGTATAATTCTTGCATCCTGTATCCCAATGAAAACCTGTACCATTCCTACCCTTCTTCTTGGGGATTGCAACGCATCATCCGACAGATTTTCGTGGATTATGATTTTGGTGCAGCCTATATGGATAAGGAAAGAGACATCCAACTCCTAGTAAAAGCTGTTAGGGAAGTCATTTTAACCCGGTATCAGGCAACAGAAGACACCATTACCCAAGTCCTCAAAAGTGTTTTTTATAGAAATAAAGCGGCCTATCTGATCGGTAGAACCCGCGTGGGCGGTAAATGGATGCCTTTTATCATCCCATTTCTCAATGGACCCAAAGGAATATTTGTGGATACGCTGATTTTTGACCCTAACATCATGAGCGGTTTGTTCAGCTTTACCAGATCATATTTTATGGTTGAAGCCAACATTCCATCCCAACTTATTGCTTTCCTTAATTCGGTCATTCCCCAAAAGAAAATCAATGAGCTTTACAATGCTATTGGCTTCAATAAGCATGGGAAGACAGAGTTTTACAGGGATTTTCTTGGCCATCTTGACCAAAGTTCAGATCAGTTTGTAGTAGCTGAAGGGATCAAGGGCATGGTGATGGAAGTTTTCACCCTTCCCTCCTACAACATCGTGTTCAAATTGATCAAGGATTATTTTGATCCACCAAAGACAATGACAAGGCAGGAAGTAAAAGCCAAATACAAACTTGTCTCTCTGCATGACCGTGTGGGAAGGATGGCTGATACTCATGAATTCGAAGGGTTTAGACTACCGCTTCATAGGATCTCTCCGGAACTGCTGGATGAGTTGAAGCGGACGGTCAACTCTTTGATCAAAATAGAAGGCAATGAGTTGCTCATCAAACACCTGTACACAGAGCGAAGAATGATTCCATTGAACATTTATTTGGAAAGTTGCAGCTTAGAAGATGCAAAATTGGCAGTGGAGGAATATGGCGAAGCGATTATCCAATTAGCCAAAGCAAATATTTTTCCAGGAGACATGATGACTAAAAATTTTGGGGTTACGCGGCAAAAAAGAGTCATCTTTTATGATTATGATGAAATAGAATTTCTAACAGATATGAATTTCCGGTGGAAACCTAAACCTGAAACATATGAGCAGATCTATGCCTCAAGTCCTTGGTATGAGATTGGACCTCAGGATGTGTTTCCAGAGGATTTCAAAAAATTTATGATTGGCAGACAGGATGTAAAAGACCATTTTTTTACCTATCATCAATGCCTTTTTGATCCGGGATTTTGGATAGAGTTGCAAAACAGGATCCGTTCGGGGGAGCTGCTTCATGCTTTCCCCTACCCTAACCGGATCAGATTTAGACCTGAAGAAGACATTTAACCTATTAGGAAAAGACTGTATATGAAGAAATTTACCTTTCCCCATCCAATGGTCATCATGCTGGGATTTGTCCTGCTTGCCATGTTGCTGACTTACCTCATTCCAGCTGGTAAGTATGACAGGCAACTTGATGATGCCACAGGTAGAGAAGTAGTCGTACAAGGGAGTTTTAGATACATTCCAAATCAACCTGTGGGCATCGCCCAAACTTTTCTAAGTGTTCCTGTAGGTATCATTGCCGGGGCTGAGGTGGTTGTGCTTATTCTAATTATAGGAGGGGCATTTTATGTCGTAGACAAGACCGGTGCCTTTCAGGCAGGATTGGAATATCTTGTTTTCCATTTCGCCAATGGCAAAGCTTTTTTAATGGCCTTAGTAGGCTTGCTGTTTGCAGTAGCAGGAGCTTTGAATGGTTTGCAGGAGGAAATCATTGCGATGGTTCCTGTATTGATGATCTTGACCCAGAAAGTAGGCTTTACCAAAATATCAGGTGTTGCCATAAGCCTTGGTTGCGCCATTATCGGAGGAGCATTTGGACCTTCCAATCCTTTCTCGGTTCTTCTTGCGCAGCAGCTTGCGGAAGTGCCTGTATTTTCAGGGGGCTTGTTCCGGCTGTCTGGGATGGGTGTTGCTTTGTTGGTTTGGATAGGCTATGTGCTCAAGACAGGAAAAGACCCGGCATTTGTCCCAATCCAAGGCCAGATGAAAAGACCTTCAATGGAAATCAGGCACATCATCAATTTACTCTTGGTGGGTATGACATTTATAATCATGATTTATGGATTGAGCAATTGGGATTGGGACTACAATGAGATGTCAGCCATATTTTTTGTAATGGGCCTTCTGGTAGGCATCATTGGGAAGCTGGGTTTAAATGGTACATCAAAAGCTTATGCAGAGGGTTTTTCGGAAATGATATTTGCAGGAATAATTGTTGGACTGGCAAGGAGCATATACTTGGTATTGCAAGATGGGCTAGTGATCGATACCATCATCTATGGTCTTTTCACACCACTTGAGGGATTACCTCTTGGGGTTGCTGCCATAGGGATGTTTCTGGCACAGGCCATCCTCCATATTCCAGTACCCAGTACTTCGGGACAGGCTGTTTTGACTATGCCTTTACTTTCTCCCTTAGCAGATTTGATAGGGATGGGCAGACAGGTTGTAGTGCTGGCATATCAATATGGAGCTGGTATAATGGACTTAGTCACCCCAAGCAATGGGGGCTTAATGGCGATATTGGCTGCTGCCGGAATATCTTATAAGGAATGGATAACTTACGCCTGGAAACCTATTCTTGCTATTGCGCTTATTGCCGCAGGAAGTGTGCTTTTGGGAATAGTTTTATTCTAAATCAAAGAATCTACAGAGGTAGCTGCCTCATTTTGTATATTTGAATCAAACAATAAACCTATTGCACATGCGGATCAACGATCACAACCCATTGGGACCTTATGTGGCCCAGGACGACAGATATGACAACATGCCTTTTAGAAGATGTGGGAGAAGCGGTATCAGGCTTCCTTTGATATCTTTAGGCCTATGGCACAATTTTGGGCACAATGCCGATTTTAAAAATGCAAGGACTATTCTCAGAAATGCCTTTGATTTTGGAATTACCCATTTTGATTTGGCAAACAATTATGGTCCTCCTTTTGGATCTGCTGAAGAGAGTTTTGGAAGGATCATGTCCAAGGATTTTGTTTCATATAGAGATGAATTGATCATTTCCACCAAAGCAGGATGGGACATGTGGCCTGGACCCTATGGTAATTTTGGATCCCGTAAATACCTGATTGCTTCCTGTGATCAGAGCCTCAAAAGGATGGGATTGGATTATGTGGACATTTTCTATCACCACAGACCCGACCCTGATACCCCACTTGAAGAAACTATGGGTGCCCTAGATCAACTGGTCAGACAGGGAAAAGCGCTATATGTAGGAATTTCCCAATACAATGCAGCAGATACTGCCAAGGCTGCGGAAATTTTAAAGGGCCTTGGAACACCTTGCCTCATTCATCAACCTAGATACAGCATGTTTGACCGATGGGTGGAAGATGGACTTCTTGACGTGCTCGGAAATAAAGGAATTGGAGCGATTGCGTTTTCACCCTTGGAGCAGGGAATCCTAACGGATAAGTACCTCAAAGGTATTCCTGAAGATAGTCGAGTGGCAAAAGACGGGCGCTATCTACAGGAATCCCAGCTTTCTGAGGAAAAACTGAATAAGGTCAGGAAACTGAATGAAATAGCCTTGAACAGAGGTCAAAGCCTTGCCCAGATGGCTATTGCTTGGCTGTTAAAAGATGAGCGAATCACGACGGTACTTGTTGGTGTCAGCAAGCCGGAGCAGCTTGAGGACAATGTAAACGCTGTAAAAAACCTTAATTTTTCTGATCAGGAGCTTCAGGAAATCGAGCGCATTTTAAAAGGATAATCTCATTTAAGAATAAAACGGGTAAAAGGATTCTTGAAACATCCTTTTACCCGTTTTTTTTTGGTTTTATCTAACTGCGTTCTCCAGTGTAGCCAAGTAAATCCATTTTTGATCCCTGCTTTTCAGTCCTTTTTCTACAGCCGCTTGCTCAGCCGAATTGGAAATCACTTCATATTCTTGTGCATTGAAAAACTGCACGTAATCCTTATAAATATTCATGGTGAGGTGGGTGGATTTTGCCTCGCTTCCAAATGGAAGTGCAGTTCGCAACAGGCTCCAGCTCCCCATCAGTCCTTTTTCTATCCGCTTTTGGTGAATGGGTAAGAATACTTCCTTTTCAGCACTTTCATATTCATTGAATTTGCCTTCTACGGCTTTCATTAGATCAAAAGAAGCCAAAGCACCTTTCGAAAGATTAAAAGAATCCTTAGTTGTTGCAATTTCCTGCATATAAGCCCGCTGCGCCAGGTCTCTGCTTTGAAGCGCCGCATAGAATTTATCCTTCACCTGTTTTTCACTAAGGTGAGGATAAGCTACCATGGCATATTTCACCAGGTCATCTTCATTAAGTCCGTTCATCATCGTAACCGGATCTTTGAAATAGGTAACAGTGATGTATTGAAATTCGGAAGGATCAGCTCCTGATTGCATTACCCATAAATCCCAGCCAGTGATTTTCTTTTCATTGACTGCATTTCGGTAAACTTTTTCCATGAAATCTTTAAATTCAATAAAATCAGAAGCTTGGGTGCTTTCAACTTTTATGAATTCAAATACCAAATATCTCATCTGCTGTGCCTCTAATAGGCTTACAAAGAGCAGACCCAATGTCAGAGTAATTATTGACTTTTTCATAATGGTTATGTTTTGGGTTTTGTGGTATTGGTAAGCTTTTGATAAAATTTAAGGATAGTTTTTCAATTTTTTCAATATTAAGTTGATTTTTATCCTTTCAATTTAATATTTCATAATTAGTGGAAAAATTAAAAGGTACGTCTACTGTTAGCTTGTAGAAAAGGACTAGGATAAAAAACCTATTGTTGTTACATTTTGGGTAAAATTAACCAACAGACGCTATGGATCTTTCTAGAAGAAAATGGCTTAAATTAACCGGTGGATTGGCTATGCTATCCGGTTATGGATTATTGAATGACCTCAGTGCCGAAGAAATCAAGAAATTCAATCCAAGGCCGCTTGATGGTCCTGTAAGACTTGGATCCAATGAAAATCCATACGGTCCTTCCCTTAAAGTCCGAAAAGCCATGGAAGCTAGTTTCGATATGGGTTGCAGGTATCCATGGGTGTACAACAAGCCACTTCAGGACATGATTGCCCAAAAAGAAGGAGTCCCTGCGGATCATATCGTTTTGGTAGCCGGATCCACTGAAGGTCTGAAAATCACAGGTGTGGCCTTTGCTGGTCCCGGTGATGAGATTATATCAGGTTTACCGACTTTCCTTTCGATGATGTCTTATGCCGAAATCTGCGGTGCTTCTGTCAAGTGGATACCACTGACTAAGGACCTTGATTATGACCTTGATGCCATTGCGGCGAGCGTCAATACCAAAACCAAACTGGTCTTCCTTTGCAATCCTAACAATCCAACCGGCAAATTGCTTCCTGCCAATAAAGTCTTGGACTTCTGTGAAACTGTAAGTAAAAAAGCCATTGTATTCAGTGATGAAGCTTATTGCGATTACATCGAGGAGCCTAATTATCCTTCGATGGTAGAATTGGTGAAGCAAGGAAAGAATGTAATTGTTTCCAAGACACTCTCCAAAATATATGGACTTGCCGGTATCAGACTTGGTTACCTTGTGGCTAAACCGGAATTAGCAGCAAAGCTTTCAGACCGCGTAGTGGCCAACACTAGCATTTTGGCTATAGAAGCGGGTAAAGCAGCACTTTCAGACGGTGAATTTTACAAGTTCAGCCTACAAAAAAACCAAGAAGCAAAAAAAATGATCATTACAAAACTCGATGAGTTGAAATTGCCGTATTTACCTTCTCATGCCAATTTTGTGTTTTTTCATGCCAATCGGGATGTCAGGGAATTGGGAAAGCAAATGATGGATAAAAACATCGTCGTAGGCAGGCCATTTCCGCCTTTAGATGATTGGTGTAGGGTGAGTACTGGTACAATAGAAGAAGTCCGTCTCTTTAACAAAGCCCTACAGGAAATTTACGGCTAAGCCATGTATACAAAAAACATTATTTTAGAAAACGAAGCTGTCTTGCTTAGACCTATTCAGGAAGCTGACTTGCCGGTTTTTTTGGAATTGACCGCTGATCAAGATATGTGGCGATTCTTTACAAATGACCTTTCTACAATGTCCGGTCTGGAAGAATGGGCCAAACCTGCTTTTAATAAAGAACGCCTGCAATTTACCATAATTGACAAGTTCACCGGAAGTGTGGTTGGGTCCTCTGCTTTTGGTAACCTTTCTTTGAGGGATCAAAGAGTGGAAATAGGTTGGACTTGGTTAGGTAAAAAATACCAGGGCATGGGTATCAACGGTCAGGTGAAGCGCTTGATGCTTGCATATTGTTTTGAAACCTTGGATATGGTCCGGGTGGAGTTTAAAACTGATGTGCTAAACCTTCAGGCGAGAAAAGCATTGCGCAATATTGGCGCAATAGAGGAAGGAGTATTGAGGAGTCATACCCTGATGACAAAAGACAGAAGAAGAGATACCATTTACTATAGCATTTTGATTCAAGAATGGCCTCATGTCAAAAGAGAAAATGACTGGTAGTAGGTGCACAAAAAAAGCCGCTGATCTTATGAAGAAAAGCGGCTTTTTAGCTTAATAGGTATTTATACTTTTGGAAGCTTCCATCCATTGTGATATTGGGCCTTCATCAGTTCGTTTGCTTTTGGGTTCGTAAATTCCCCTTTTGCAGCGTTCCAATAAATCCTTTCCCCCAATTTATAAGCTATATTTCCCATCTGAGCATTTATCGCTGCGATACTACCTGTCTCAATTCCACAGGTAAGTTTGGAAGGGTCATTGCTCATAATCGCGTTCACAAAACCTTGTGAATGTATGTCCTGCGCATTGCCTTTAGGTCTGATATGTTCTACCTCTTCCAGTTTTGCTCGCTGCTGTCCATTGACATTTTCGGTTTCTGGAATCACCTTCCAGCCACCTCTGTTGACTACAAGTGTACCGTTGTTGCCGATAAAGGCAATTCCTTCAGTGGTGCCGTAGTTACCTCCATTGATCCCTGTAGCATGTTCCCATAGCATATTGAAGCCATCGTATTCATATACTGTCTGCAGGGTATCAGGTGTCTCTGAAGCATCATCAGGATAGGCAAATTTTCCACCAGAAGCCATTACGGATTTAGGTGCAGAAACACCCATGGCAAATAATGCGATGTCGATTTCGTGTACACCCCAATCTGTCATCAAACCACCGGCATAGTCCCAGAACCAACGGAAGTTGAAGTGGAACCGGTTTTCATTAAAAGGACGCTTTGGTGCAGGTCCCAACCACATGTCGTAGTCAACACCTTGTGGTACAGGTCCATTGGCAACTACCGGCACAGGTTTCATCCAGCCTTGGTAAGCCCAGGTTTTGACCAATCTGATTTGTCCAAGCTTGCCTGATTTGACATAATCAATGGCTTCTGCGTATTGGGAGCCACTCCTTTGCCATTGGCCTACCTGTACGATTTTTCCGTAGCGCTGCTTTGCTTTCACCATCAGGTTACATTCTTCAATGGTGTTGGCTATTGGTTTTTCTACATACACGTGCTTACCAGCAGAAAGGCTGTCAATCATGTTGAGACAATGCCAATGGTCAGGTGTACCCACAATTACCACATCAATGTCTTTATTTTCCAACATTTTTCTGTAGTCTTTGTATACAGCCGGTTTTTTGCCTCTTAATTTGTTTACATCTTCAGCTCTTTGGGCCAATACATTTTCGTCAATATCTGCAAGCGCCACACAATTGACGTTAGGGATTTTCAAGTGAGAGTTCATATTTGACCATCCCATACCTTTACAGCCGATCACAGCGAAGTTAAGCTGATCAGATGGCCCTACTCTTCTTGCAAATTGGTTGAAGGTTTCCGCTGAGACAAAAGCAGGCATACTCAATCCTGCGGAAGCCAATAGGCTGGTCTGTAGGAATTTTCTTCTTGATTTCATGGTGTTTGGTTATTAAGGTTTAAGGTATTCTGTCCGGAATTTATGAAAAGAAATACCGTAACAATATAGATTTTTTTGTCCAAACAGACGCTTCAGAAGCAGGACTCTTTTTATTTTAGCAGCGAATAATTACATGAACTTCCGGTTTGACAGTTCATTTGGATAAATTTTTGTGTTGATTTAAAAAACAGAACTTACAATAATGACTATAGACCAATTCAACGCCTCGCTTCACCAAGATTATCCACCATCTGGAATAGGTTTACATCTTGAGGCTTTGTGGCATGACGCCAAAGGCGATTGGCAAACCGCACATGATCTTGTAGATGGTGCTCCTGATCAAATTTCTTCCCGGGTCCATGCCTATCTCCATAGAAAAGAAGGAGACATTTGGAACGCAGATTATTGGTATTCGAAAGCAGGAGAAAAAAGACCTAATGTGGATATTGATGCGGAATGGGATATGTTAGTGGAGCGGCTTTGTGCAACTTTACTCCATTAATCTTCCACTTCCTTCCATTCAATTTTGACAGCTTCAGTATTGGGTAATACCCTTCCTCCTGTTTTTTCCTCAATATAAAAAGTGATCTGAGCTCCAAACAGGAATATAACGACCGAATAATACACCCAAAGTAATAGTACAACCAGGCTTCCGGCTGTTCCATAAGCTGATGCAATAGCTGTATTTCCCATATACAAACTGATCAAATATTTACCAGCGGCAAATAAAACCATGGTAACAAATGCCCCTAACCATGTCACGCGCCACCTCACTTTTGCATCTGGAAGGATTTTATACATCAGGGCAAAGAAAACTACGAGTAGGCCTTGGGTCAGAATCAAATGGCCTATGGAAGCCATATATACGGTGCCGTTTTCCAGAAACTGATCAAAATACCTTACCAATACTACAAGCGCTGCATCAAGTACAAGTGACACAAGTAGGATAAAACCTATGGCAGCAACAACTGAAAATCCTAGGAGTCTATTGATGATAAACTTCAAAACCCCTTTTTGAGGTTTGGCCTTAATATGCCAGATATGGTTTATGGAATTTTTGAGACTGACAAAAACTGTAGCAGCACTAAAAGCCAGGATAAGAATGGCGACTACATTGGAAACCACACCTTCCTCATCGGCTGAAAAATTATCCATGATGCTCTCCAGGGTCTGTCTGCTTTCTGAACCGGCCATTTCTTCTACCTGATTCAGGATTTCAGCTTTGATTTCACTTTCCCTGTAAAAAGTATTTCCGATGTTCAACACGATTATCAGCAGCGCGGGGAGGCTAAAAATAGTGTAAAAAGCCGTCCCTGCGGCCAATGACATGGATTGATTGCTAAAAAAATCCTTTATGCTGTCTTTTATAATTTGAAATACTGTTAAGTTTCTGATGTTTTTGATTTTCATTTCTTATTCTTTTTCCCACAAGTCATCCTGAGAATAAGGACTAATGGGACCGGTAAAAAAGCTTCCGTCAATGAATCTATATCGTGTATCCATATTGTTGAGTAACTCCATGTCCTCAGTCGAAAAATCCAGGTTTACAGCTTCAAGGTTCTGTTTGATACGTTCTTGATTGACAGATTTTGGAATGACTACAATATCTCTATTAATCGCATAGGCAATCAATACCTGTGCAGGTGTGACATGATATTTTTCTGCTAATTCCTGAATCAGTTTATGACCCATTAAGTTTGGTTCATCTTGTTTTTTAGCTGTAGCTGCGCGGTCTCCAGATCCTAATGGAGAATATGCAGTAAGGTGAATGCCTTTAGATCTGCAAAAATCCACAAGCTTGTGCTGTGGCAAAAACGGATGCAATTCGACCTGATTCATCTCTGGCGCATGGTTGCAATTTTCCAATAGCAGATTAAGTTTGCTGATATTCATATTGGATACGCCGATGTGCTTGGTCAGCCCTTTTTCCAGTACATCTTCCATTCCGGACCATGTCTGGGTAAGTGGTACATCACTATAAGTGTAAAACTCCTCCCTTGTTCTTGCAAAGCCTACTCCGGATTTGAAGCTGATAGGCCAATGGATCAGATAAAGATCCAGGTATTCAAGCTGGAGGTCTTTTAATGTTTTTTTCAGTGCAGGCTTCACATCCTCCCTCCTATGGCTGTTATTCCAAAGTTTGGAGGTGATAAAAACATCCTTTCGCTCCACAAGTTGGTTGGAAAAAGCTTCTTGTAAGGCAGCACCAACTTCTTTTTCGTTGTCATAGATTGCAGCACAATCAATATGTCTGTATCCTGCTTCCAATGCCCAAAGTACTGCTTGTTTCACTTCTCCTGGCTTAGATTTCCATGTTCCCAAGCCAAAAATCGGCATTTTATCCTGGTTGCTAAAAGTAATGCTCTTCATATGCGTGTGGTCTATTTAGAATTGAAACTGTAAAATTAAAAATTTGTTAAATCCAGCTATTTGATAAGGATGTATTAAATGGCAACAAAGAGAGGGCCATTACCCTTGTTTTTATACTTCTTCTCCAAAAACTTCCTTGACAACCCATCCTTTACCCCATTCGTCAAGCTCTTTCGCAGACCACAACTCTGGAAAAAACACTACTTTTTGGAACCTAGGAGGAAGATATTTCTGCCAGTTGGTTCCTCCTGTAGCTGCGATGTCATGAGGATCTCTTTGGAGGTATCGGACTGCAGATTTGAAATGGGAAAGTGGCCAAAAAACATTGGCCTTTAAGTCAAATTCTCTTAAGAGCTTTGCAAGCTCATCACTCCTGTCATGACAGGAAAAGAATTTTTGCAGCAGATTGATTTGCTGGTAATCTTTGATTAAAGTTTTAAGTTGACCGGCATATTTGGCTTCAAAACTTTTCAGGGTCAGCGTCTTTTCTCCAGTAGCCAGTTCTTTTGCTCCGTGCTGCCAATATAAGTTATCAAAAAGCATATCCAAATCAGCAGATGATGCCAATTCTCTCCTTTTATCAGTATGAATCAAATTGTGGATATCTGTAGCCAATATTTCAATCATCCTAAACTGGGCACTCTGAAAACCGCTTGAAGGCAAAAGAGACATCCGGAATTTGAGGAACTGTTCCTTTTCCATTCCTTTCGACATCACATCGAAGGAGGAAATCAACTGGTCAAAATACAACAGGATTCTTTCTATCCTGGTTCTAAAAAACCTATCTTCAATAGCTTCTTTTTCAGCTATTTGTTGCATTTCCCAGAGAATCAGGTTGAAATAAAGTTCAGTGATCTGATGGTATACAATAAAAATTTTCTCATCCTTGAAGGATGTCTTCGGCTGTTGCAAAGATAGAAGAATATCGAGATTGATATAGTCCCAATAGGTAAGGTAGTCCGCATAAAGCAAGCCCTCCAGGTAAGATGAAAGATCTTGCCCTGAGGCTTTGAATTTTTCCTGTAGCAAGTCAATCTTGCTTTGGATGTCATTTGATAAAGATGGCTGGGACATGTGGTAATATTTTGTTCAATCCAATAGTTTATTTGGCTCCTTCTTCTTTATTTCAGGTCACCAAATCAGTTGGTCGTTGTAAAAATCCGTTTAAATTACCAATAAACCAAAATTAGCTATGGAGCAAACCGCCACTTTCCACAAGTCAGGAAAGCAGGATCTTTTTGAAGGTGCTGACTTTTACCAAGTGGATGACCTGCTCACTGAAGAGCATCTGATGATCAGGTCAGCTATTCGTGATTTTGTTAAACGTGAAATCAGCCCTTACATTGAAGACTGGGCTCAAAAGGCACATTTTCCAGAACAAATCGTCAAAAAATTCGGAGATGTAGGCGCATTTGGACCTCAGATTCCGACTCAATATGGGGGTGGAGGTCTTGATTATATAGCCTATGGCCTGATCATGCAAGAAATTGAAAGAGGTGATTCGGGTATGCGTTCTACGGCATCAGTACAAGGATCATTGGTCATGTATCCGATCTATAAATTTGGATCTGAAGAACAGCGAAATAAATTTTTGCCCAAATTGGCTTCTGGAGAAATGTTGGGCTGTTTTGGCCTTACCGAACCTGATCATGGGTCTAATCCAAGTGGAATGATGACACATTTTGAGGATAAAGGTGATCATTTTCTCCTCAATGGTGCCAAAATGTGGATTTCAAATTCACCAAAAGCTGACATAGCTGTAGTATGGGCCAAAAATGAAGCTGGAAGAATTCACGGCCTCATTGTAGAACGTGGAATGGAAGGTTTTTCTACTCCTGAGACGCACAATAAGTGGTCTTTGCGCGCCTCTTGCACTGGCGAATTGGTGTTTGATAACGTGAAAGTTCCTAAGGAAAACCTTCTTCCAGGAAAATCAGGTTTGGGTGCTCCACTGATGTGTCTAGATTCTGCCCGCTATGGCATTGCTTGGGGTGCTTTGGGTGCTGCAATGGATTGTTATGACTCCGCCCGCAGATATGCTATGGAACGGATTCAATTTGACAAACCCATTGCTTCCTTTCAATTGATCCAGAAAAAACTTGCAGAGATGCTTACAGAAATTACCAAAGCACAATTGCTAGTCTGGAAGCTCGGCAAAATGATGAACGAAGGAAAAGCAACTACTTCACACATTTCACTTGCCAAAAGAAATAATGTAGCCATGGCTTTAGAGATTGCAAGAGAAGCTCGACAGATCCATGGTGGGATGGGCATTACTGGTGAATATCCAATCATGAGACACATGATGAATTTGGAATCAGTGGTGACATATGAAGGCACGCATGATATCCACCTATTGATCCTAGGCAATGAGATTACAGGAATACCCGCATTTAAATAATTCCATAAAAAGAGCCCGATAAAAGTATCGGGCTCTTCTATTTGTATCGGATCAGCTTTACTGAAGGGCAAAACCGGGATACAATCCAATAATATTAAAAGAATTACTTGTTTACGAACTCCTCAGATTTTGCTTTTGCACGGTTGGTAAGTCTATCAACTTCGTCACTAGCATGGTTTACTTTGGTATTGAGGGTGTCTAGAAACGCATTAAGTTTTTCGTTAACTTCATCCAGGTATTCACCACTTTTTTTACCTATTTTCTTTCTTGTTACTTCTCCTTTTTCGGGAGCTACCAATATACCGATTTGTACACCTATAGCCGCTCCAACTAATGCTCCTAAAATAAATTTTGTAGAACTCATAACGATCTTTTTTTATAGTGAATTAAAATGTTTTTATGGAAGCGCTAATTGCTGGATTATTCCATATTTAATCACAATTAAACAACAACCATACCAGCTTTACGGCAGATCTTCATGATGGTTTTATTTTATTGAGCTTTTGATGGTGATGGTTCTTACTGGATTTAGAGGGTCATTGCTAAACAAGGTAATATGTTTATGGTCTATTCCTCTCCTACCTTTAGGATCAAATGAAAATTTCAGATCAGCTCGCTCACCCGACTGAAGCACAGTCTGATCCAATTGTACTTGGACGCAGCCACATGTGGTAGTCACTTTCTTGATTTCCAGTGGTTCCGGTCCGAGATTCGTCAAAATTATGGTCCTGTTCACCTTTTGGGAAGCATTGACTTCTCTTAAATCAAGCTCTACATCTGAGATTCCCAGCTTAGCGACACGGTGTTCCATGCTTTTGGGAATAGGTGGATAATACTCATACACTACAGCCTGTAGCTTTAATTCCACCGCTTGGGCAGAATCCCAGAATTTTATTCCCAATGTTTCATCAAAAAATCCCAAATCATTTTTGACTTGGCCATCATAGGTAAGCACCAATAATCCCCGCTGACCTGGAGCAAGCACTTCTGGCTCAAGGGCAACTTGTATATGATCGGGGAATGACTGCCCCAATTTGCTGATGGCTATGTTTTCTGTTCCAAAATTGAAAACTTCTACATATTTAACTTTAGGTTCATTGGTAAAAACATGCCCCATGTTGATTCCGGGTAATCTAAATCCTAAACTGTTTTTTCGATAAGGAAAAGCCAGCTCATAATCTTCAGGTATGGGCATATTGATTCCTTCAAGAAAAAGAGTGTCACCATAGATATCTAAATTAGATCTTACTATCACCATTTTCCTGAAGTCCCCTCCCCTATGATCAGGATCAAATTGCACCTTGATCGAGGCAATATCATGCATGGATAAGGTGTCCCTACTGTAATCCACTGTTGTACAGCCACAATCCGTGATGACATCTGTCAGCTGAATAGCCTGGTTGTTTTGATTGAGCCCAAAAAACTCAACCGTGACAGGCCCCTTTTCTTCTAATACTGCCCCAATGTTGATGGATTTCTGTTCCCAAAACAGGGTTTTACGATCTTGTGACGCAGTTTGGGCAAATACTGAAAACTGATGGATGATCAGGAAAATCAAAAGGCAGGAATACTTCTTCATATGCGCAAATAACGGGAAATTTCATCCGTATTGTACCTTAATTTATTTAATTTGCGCCAAAATTTATAAGAAAATGGCAAGAGTACTTACTGGTATCCAAAGTTCGGGTCGTCCGCATTTGGGTAATATTTTAGGAGCGATAGTCCCTGCAATTGAACTGACCAAGAAAGAATCTGATGAATCTTTTATTTTTATAGCAGACCTTCATTCTTTGACTACTATTAAAGCTGGAAATGAAAGGATCCAAAATACAATGGCTGTGGCTGCTGCATGGTTGGCTTTTGGGCTGGATATAGAAAAAACAGTTTTTTACAGACAATCCATGATCCCTGAGGTAACAGAACTCACCTGGTATCTGAGCTGCTTCACGCCTTTTCCCATGCTTGCCAATGCACATAGCTTCAAAGACAAGGCTGACCGCTTGGCTGATGTCAATGCCGGACTCTTCGTCTATCCGGTGCTGATGGCTGCTGACATCCTCTTATACAGTGCCAATATTGTTCCTGTAGGCAAAGATCAACTCCAACATCTGGAAATGGCGAGGGATATCGCATCTTCTTTCAACCATAAAATGGACGCAGATATCTTTACCTTACCTGAAGCCAGAATTTCAGAGGAAGTCATGATCATCCCAGGAACCGACGGCCATAAAATGAGCAAATCACGCAACAATTTTATTGATATTTTTCTGCCTGAAAAAGAGCTTAAGAAAAATGTCAACAGTATAGTTACGGACAGCACCCCTTTAGAAGAACCTAAGGATCCTGATACCTGTAATGTTTTCAAGCTATTCGCTTTGGTAGCCAATGAAAGCCAGACAGCAGAGCTACGGAAAAAATACCTTGGAGGAAATTTTGGCTATGGACATGCCAAAAAAGAGTTTCTTGATTTGATTTTGACCAAATATGCAGAAGAAAGAAAAGCTTTTAACTATTACATGGAAAACACCGCTGAACTTGAACAGAAACTTGCTCTGGGTGAAGTAAGAGCCAAGGAAGTTTCCAGAGATATTCTGCAAAAAGTAAGGAAAGTATTGGGTTTTTAACAAAAGAAGCTGGTCTCTAAACCAGCTTCTTTTATTATCGGGCTACCCAAAGGTCTTTCATTGATTTGCCATTGATCTGAAGTACAAATCTCGTGGGATTCGGGATCAGGACAAGTCTGACATCCATTTTGTCAAATTGCTCTGACTCAATTGGAACTCCTTCTTTGCCTTGTACTTCATAGGTTACTTTTCCAAATTGATCCGCTTTCATGGGCAAGTAATTGTTGGCCAAATAAGCTGATGGAAGAAGGACCTCATTATCAGATTTCAACTGTTCATAGATTTTTTCAAGCGCTGCTTCCAGTTCATCTCCATACTCATCATTGAAATCATCTTCCAAGTCATGCAATGTTTCTTCTATGTCATCATAGGCTTCATCAGCATACGAAATTTTGCTCAATTCAATCCGTTTTTCAACAATTGCCGTAAGGTCTTCGTCTAATCTTTTAAAATCCATAAATGTTATCCGTTAAAATGCGAAGGTATCAATTAGGGACTTTGAATCAAAACCATATCCCTCCTTCATCACATACGGGCCTTCCCTACTATTGTGTTTCAATACTTTGTAACAGTTTATTTTTGAGATATCAATACTCTTGCATCCCTGCTTTTCTTCCGTTAATATTGATCAAATATTCAACCATGCAAAATTATAGCAATCATACCCGCTATTATCCTTTTCACCATTTTTTCATCACGCCGCTTTCCTTAGTGGTTTTGGTTTGGTCAGTGTTCCGGTTATTCAATGCCCTTAACGATGAAGGTGACGTTTCTTTGGCCATCCTACTCACGCTCATGGCTTTGCTCTTTGTCACTACTCCCCTTTTAGCCAGAATCTATGCCCTTAAAAATCAAAACCGAATCATCCGGATGGAAATGAGGTTGCGGTACTTTCAGCTTTCTGGCCAACCTTTTGAACCGCTAGAGAGTAAACTAAGGATGGGTCAAATTGTGGCATTGCGCTTTGCTGGGGATGATGAGCTGCTTCCCTTAATCGAAAAAGCTATTCAGGAAAAGCTGCCACCAAAAGAAATTAAGCTTTCAATCAAAAACTGGAAGGAGGATCGTCACCGTGTTTAAATATATTTTTACCTCAATTTTCATTTTGACCAGTATTCAAGCGTTTGGTCAAAGTAAACCCCTGCCCGAAAAACTAGCTCAGGAGCAGTTGGATGCGTATAACAAGCGGGATATTGATTCCTTTGTAGCACCTTATGCCGAGAATGTAAAGGTCTATGAGTTCCCCGACAAACTGATGTATGAGGGGAATGAGGAGATGAAAAACATCTATGGGAGAATGTTTGCCCGTACCCCAGACCTGCATTGCAAGTTGCTTAACAGGATTGTCATGGGGAATACAGTAATTGACCATGAGGAAGTGACCTTGGATAAAAACCAAGACCCTATTTATGCTATCGCCATTTACAAAATCGAAAACGACAAAATTGCTGAGGTTTACTTTATCAGACCTTGATCAATGTTTTGCTTTCAACACATCTATGGCATGTTTCATGGATCTGAATTGGTGATAATTAGCCTTCCAGATATGGCCTTTGTCACCTGTGACCAATTGAGGTTGCTTGTCTAGCCCTCCTGAATACCAGTCTCCGTTTTCATGGTCAATTAGATTTTCCTTGATGTACTGCCAGTGTTTAAGAAATTTTTCGAAATAGGCATTGGGATCATTGGGATAATGAGTAGACATCACCAATAATGAATTCATGCCTTCAGCCTGAGCCCACCAGTTTTTTGAATCTTTGATGATTCTTGGCTTAGATTCACCCTTGAAGTAATAGCCTTCGTCATAGAAACCTCCAACCTCATCATCCCAACCATATGCAAGGGCATGGTCCAGCATTCTTTTGGCAACTTCCATGGTTTTGGGATCTACACCCCAGCCTAAGGCAGCCGCACTTTCCTGAAGCAGAAATGCCGTCTCAACATCGTGGCCATAAGATACATGGTCCAGGTTTTTGTGTTTCATGATTTCCTCTTCGGTAGCATCTTGAAAACTTACCGGTGTCCAATCAGGTTGAAAAAAGAGAACCAAGCTGCCCTTTTCATTGGTGATGACATCCCTGACAAGCAGGTGCATTTCTTCAAGGCGCTCTCTGAGTAGTGGATTTTTCCACACTTGATACAATTCTGTAAAAGCCTCCAAAAGGTGGATGCTGCTGTTTTGGTCTTTATAGCCAAGATCGGAAGTGGACGGTGTGTTCTCCTGTCGCTTTATTGGAGTTCCATCCTGGGCCAAATGTTGGAAATAACCCTTATATACGGGATCATGACTATGTTTTTCTAGCCATTCAAAAGCCTTTATTGCAAGATTTAAACCAGCCGAATCACCTGTAGCACCAAAGTAAGCTGCTAGTCCAAATATCCCGAAACTGTTGCCATAAGCAGTTTTGTTGGGTTCCTTTTCCAAGAGCGGTTTGCCAGAGCGGTCTACCAGTTGATAGAAACCTCCATATACAGGATCCCACATTTTTTCATTGAGGAAGACAAAACCATGTTTAGCTCCGTCTTGATAATGTTGCACATCGGGATATCGTTCTGCTGCCTTTGCATTAGACCAGAGGTGCCTTGCTTGAGTGACAATCATCTTGGTCTGTTGTGGCTTCAGTTCAAATGAAGCGTTGAAATTGCTGAAATAACCTCCTGAATCGACGTCTATCGCCTTTGGATACCATGTCTGCAGCAGGTTTTCCTGAAGTGATCTTTCCATTTCATCAGCAAGTTTCAGCCTATCATCTTGTTTATCAATGTGGTTATTACAAGCTGCAGGCAAAAAGAATAAAAAGAACCATAAATTTCGAATGGGCATAGCTAGTTTGGGTTATTTATCACAAAGTAAAAAAAAATTGCGAAAAGTGATGAGTCTTTATAACTTAGATACAGGACGTAAAATTTAAGCTTTGACAATTTTGAATTCCTGACAGGGTAATGCTTTCTCTACCTTTGAAAACGAATGATTTACCAACACTAGACACACCCTTACCTCATCTGATTCCTAAAAAAGTCAACATCTTCCTATCTTAAAAATCAATTTTAACTTATGAATCTACTTATCGCCTTCTTATTGTTCACGGTGGGAACCACTACAACTATTGAAAAGCCGCTAAAAACTGAAATTAAGGAAGTCACGGTTTTCCAAAAAGGTGCCCAAGTTTTTGAATCTGGTTCAGTCAATCTGCCAGCTGGAGAAAGTACACTGATTATAGGAAAGCGTTCTCCTTATTTAGAGGCAAAAAGTCTCCAAGTAAAAGGTCTGGGGGATTTTACGATTATTGGCGTAAATGTTCGGGAAAATTTCCTGCAGAATGCCACAAAAGATAGTTTGACAACACTTCTTGAAGAAGAAAGAAAGCAGCTTGAGAGGTTAAATGGAGAAGCTGAAATCCTAAAAGAAAAAATGAGCCTATTGAATGCCAACAAAAACATTGGAAGTCAGCAAACGGGTCTCTCCATGGCGCAACTTAAACAGGCTTTAGAATTTTATGAAAAAGAGTTGACAAGCATCAAAGAAGGTGAATTGCAGAATAGAATCAAGCTAAATGAAAAAAGAAAATACATAGAAAAACTAGAAAAACAGCTGCAAGAAAGAGATAAAACCCAGGCACAGCCATATCAAGAAGTGGTCATAAAGGTTCAGGCGGCCAAACCTACCAATGCTCAATTTAACCTGTCTTATTTGGTTTCCAATGCAGGCTGGTTTCCGAAATATGACATTAGGGTCAATTCCATACAGGAGCCACTCTATCTTGAGTATAAAGCAGAAGTCTGGCAAAATACCGGAAATGACTGGAATGCAGTGAAACTCAGATTTTCCAATGGTCAGCCAACTCAGAGCAGTGTGGTACCTGAGTTGAAAAAATGGGAACTGACTTATGCCAGACTCACCAGAAATTTGGGATTACCGACTATGGCTGTTTCTGGTATCATCTCTGGTGTGGTATTGGATGAAGACCGTGAACCTCTTCCCGGAGCTGTAGTCAATGTGGTGGGAACGTCTATAGGAACTGTGACAGATTATAAGGGATCGTTTATATTGACTATTCCGCAATCAGCACGACTGCTCGAGTTTAATTTCATTGGGTACAAAAAAGCTATTTTACCGATTCAATCTGATTTTATAGAAGTGGTTTTAGAACCAGAAGTAATGATGCTTTCTGAGGTTGTCGTTACCGGATATGCTGGAGATCAACTTCAAGGGAGAGTAGCAGGTGTCAGAGTAGGATCAGCCACGAGAATTAAAGAAGCTCCCGAAGCAGAGCGTCTTGTCGCAGCAGTTTACGAACAACAGACAACTGTGGAATTAGAAGTTGCCAGACCCTATTCCATACTTTCAGATGGTCAAAAGCTGACAGTAGATTTAAAGCAATATGACATCCCAGCAAACTATATTTATTATGCAGTTCCCAAAGTTGAAAAAGATGCATTTCTAGTAGCGATGCTGACCAATTGGGAGCAGTATAGTTTTTTACAGGGAGAGGCAAATATTTTCTTCGAGGGCACATTTGTTGGCAAGTCCATTCTTGAAGCTGAGGGTGTCCAAGATACTTTGAGTATTTCTTTGGGTAGAGATAAAAGCATTGCCCTTAAGCGTGAAAAAATTGATCAATTGTCCCAGCGCAAAACGTTGGCTTCCAACAACAGCGAAAGCAGAGCTTATCAGATCACAGTTAAAAACAACAAGTCACAGGGCATTCAGTTGACAATTTTTGATCAAATTCCAATATCCATTGTCAATGACATATCGGTGACATCTGTCCATAAAGGAGCACAGCAGGACGAAAATGGAATTCTCAAATGGCAAGTGGATCTCAAGCCAAACGAACAACAACAGTTTCAGCTTCAATATGAAGTCAAATACCCCAAAAGGGAAAAAGTGGTGCTGGATTGATGAGGGGAAGTGGGAAGTTGGGAAGTTGGGAGTTGGGATTTTATGCGATTTAGAAATAGTCCTTTGCTTTTCTCAATTCGGAACACTTACTTCTCAATACTCAAATCAAAATTCTCACATCCCAATACCCAAAACTCAATCCTCACATCTCAATACTCAATACTCAAATCTCAACACTAAACTAACCTAATTTTCCCCATAACCGTCTGATAAACATGAAGAAACCTGCTTTTCCTTTAGTTCTTGCTTTACTGGTATTATTGTTCAATCCGGTTTTTGCCCAGAAAGAGAAGGTATGGATAGACTCGGATACCGGAAATGAAATCGATGACCTGTATGCGATTGTGCGTTTGCTTAAGGAACCTGGCGTAGAGGTGGTTGGGCTGAGCTCTGCTCATTTTAACAATCCTGATCTTTTGGTTTTTGAGAAATGGAATGCATATGATACCAAAGGTCTCAATACTTTACATGATAGCCAGCGGTTGAATGAATTGATTTTGAACACGATGGGTTTGGGTCATATTCCTCATCCTGAAGGAGCCGATCGTCAGATCGGTAGGGCTTGGGGAGGAACGGAACCAAGAGACTCCCCTGCTGTAAAACACATAGTACAGCTAGTTAAGTCCCTTCCTGAAGGTGAAAAATTAGATGTACTTACACTTGGCGCCCTGACTAATATTGCTTCTGCTATAATTATGGCGCCTGAAATCCTGCCTCGGATCAGGGTATACGCTTTGGGTGCCAGATACTATTTAGACAAAAAAGCTTGGAGCAAAAATGAATTCAATATTCGAAATGACCTCAATGCTTTTGACTATCTCTTGGATTTGAAAGATTTCGATTTTACGGTGATGCCGGTAGAAATAGCGCTGCCTTTGAAATTTGACAGAGAGGAAACATATAGGCTGACAGATGACAATGTCCCCATAGAAAAAATCCTGGCAGACCGTTGGCGGGAACAAAATCCGCAAGACAAAACACGAATCATGTGGGATCTCGCGTTGGTACAGGCTTATCTCTTGCCTCAACATGCAGAAGTAATGGTGGTGAATAGCCCACCTGAAAACAAAAGCCTAACGACGAAGATATATTCCAAAATCGATGCTCAGGCAATGACAGCAGATTTTTGGAGGGTGTTGAAAAAGTAAATTTTGAAGATTGGACAAGACAAAAAAGCGGTTGCCATTTTACTGGCAACCGCTTTTTTGTTTCATATGGGCTCACTGTTCAAGGATAAAAGCTACTATATCCTCAAGAACCTGTTGGTTGAAGGTCTCCTCTAAAGTCTGGTATTCGGCAACTGAACCTGAATCTGCATGTTGGAACAAGTGATTGAGATTGGGATAGACTTTTAATTCCAATTGTCCAGATTTTGAACCGAGTAATTCTTGAAGCCTGTTGGCATTTTGGGCAGCGTTGACTTGAATGTCTTTTTCCCCAAATGCTGCAAATACAGGCAATTTGATTTTTTCAATATACTGCTCGGGATTTGTTTTGATAAAATTGTAAAACCATGGACTTAGGCTATTTGAAAATGCTTCTTTAAGTGCTTGCCGCTGCTGTTGGGCTTGCTCTCCTTCAAGACCATATTCCAATAGCATTTCTTCAGAAAGCGCATCAACTTTTTCCTTTGCATCGGCTATAGAACCACTCTCTGCAATTACCTGATAGAGCCGGCTGTTTATAGCTACCTGCCTTTCTACAAGTTCTTTTGGATTACCCACAGACCTTGAAACATCAGCAGTTTGCTTTGCCATCAGTTGAGGTATTGGAACTACAGGTCCTGCAAGAGAGATGATGTAATTTAAACCTTTACTTTCTGCCCCCAATATCCAACTGATTAGGCCACCTTCACTATGACCAATTACACCAACCTTAGACTGGTCTGTCCATGGGAATTTCCTCAAATGATCTATTGCTTTTTGGGCGTCATTTTTGAAATCTATAGAAGTTGCATTTTCAAATACCCCATCAGACTCTCCTACTCCACGCTCATCATAACGAAGTACCGCAATCCCATTTCGAGTAAGGTAGTCAGCAATCACCCAAAATGACTGATGTCCAAATATTTCAGAATTCCGATTTTGGGGACCTGAACCTGTCACTAAAACGACGGCAGGAAATGGGCCGTTGCCTTTGGGCTTGGTCAAGGTGCCATAGAGGGTTATTTCTTCAGCAAGATTTTTGAAATTCGTCTCTATTATTTCATAATCAAATGGTCCTTGAGGGGTTTGCGGTCTTTTTGGAGGTTCAGGGGCACCTTGTATTTCCATTTTTTTGAGATCCAAAGGAAGTTCCATGGCGCCTTGTTTGAATGTGCCTTTAAAACCCGGCTCCGCCCAGATACCTTCATAGGTAATACCAGCCATGGCTACTTCGAAAGTCAACATCATTCCATTAAAAAGCACCTTTGACATTTTGATCCCCTTTGCCCCTTGGTTAGGACTGTCCATAGTTCCTTGCCAATCATCACCTGCCGGTTCAAAATGGAAATTCAAAGGCAAACGCTGCCCCATCACTTCTAAAGTCCCACTCCAGCTACCTTGTAGGTCCTGAGCCTTTACAGCAATAGTGGAAAATAGTATGAAAACGCCTATAACAACTTTTTTAAGTAAATGCATAGCAAGAAAGATTTGTTTCATGCAATTTTACCACACCAAAACAAGTTTCCAATAGTGTTACTACATGTTTTGAAAAATATTTATGGACAAACAGATACTGATAGACCTAGTCACTAAACGAATGCCATTTGGAAAATACAAGGAAAGGCTACTTTGTGACATTCCAGAAGAATACTTGGTATGGATGCATAGAAAAGGTTTCCCGGAAGGCAAGCTGGGCATGTGGCTCCATACGCTATACGAAATCCGGATCAACGGGTTGGAAGGGATTCTCAAAGAATTAAAAAGATCTTATAAATAAAGAAGCCCGGTATATCCGGGCTTCTTTATTTATTATCTAGTGATGATTGGATCAGGATTTCCATCCGGATCATTCAGCACATTACCTGAAGTCCTGGCACTTCCTAATAGTAAAACACCTGCAGCATGTGGAGCTGCCATGGAAGTTCCGCTAATGGTATTGTAGGCACCGCTTTTCCAAGTAGATCTAATGCTAACACCAGGCGCACAATAATCCACAGGAGGATTTCCGAAATTAGAGAATGAAGCAAACCTGTTGTTGACATCCATAGCGGAGATGGTAAACACATTTGTTCCGTTAGCCCTGGCTGGTGAAGACAGTGTAGCACTCTTAGATTCATTGCCTGCAGCCAAAACGAATTTAATACCTGTTGCAGCAGCTGCGATAACAGCATCATCCAATGCTTGTGATACAGGGCCACCCAAGCTCATATTAGCTACGTCTCCTGCTTTACCTTTTGAAGCAACCCAGTTGACACCATCGATTACTCCAGAATATGAACCTGAACCTCTTGAATCCAGAACTTTTACTGGAACCACAGGGGCACCGGCAGCAACACCGACCACACCTATATTGTTGTTTATTGCAGCAACTGTTCCAGCAACGTGGGTTCCATGGCCATTGCCATCATTGAAATTCGCATCTTTGCCTGTAGAAAATGCAGTAAAACCATTAGCTGTAGCAACATTAAGGTCCGGATGTGTCAAGTCTATGCCACTATCTAATATCCAAGCTACATTGTTGCCTGTATAATTGACAAAACCACCTACCCTAGTGATACCCCAAGGTGTTTCCTGACCAGTAGAGCCAGATCCTCCTCCGCCTCCAGGTCTATTTCCTTGGGCAATACTGATTACCCTGTCTTGCTCGATATATTTCACTGCAGGATCATTTGCCAATGCCTTGACTTCTTGATCGCTCAATCTCACTGCAAATCCATCAAGCGCAACTCCATAGACAGAATAGACTTTGTCTTCTGCTATTCTGTATTTTGCCAAAAGGCTATTTGCACTCAGTCGCATGGCTGCCTGCACATCTTCATAGGCTCCATCTTTCCTGAAGTTTAATGTGTTGGCATTCAACACGACAATGTAGCTACCGGGAATGACATCACCGTTTGGAACACGCATGATCTGATCTTCAACATCTAGCGAAGGGGTTTCTGAATTTTCCTGGCATGAAAAAGCAATCAGGGCAAGACCTAATGTGGCCAATCCTAATGGTTTGAATAGTGGTTTGTACATAATGATAATTTTAAATG